>NZ_MAOG01000013.1:0-6261 GCF_001884205.1 Bacillus sp. NH11B
GTTTTGTGGTATAAGATTGTACGTTGTTCTTCTTAGATTTGAAACGCGGGGCATTGTTTTGTTTTTTGAAAAAGCGTGTATAAGCATCCGCAAGGTTGCGAACAGACGACTGAATCGCAATACTATCCACTTCTTTTAACCAAACAAACTCTTTCTTCATGGCAGGAAGTTTGGCAGAGCATGTACCATATGTTAAACCTTTCCCTGTTTCTTTGTATGCATTATCCCATAGAGATAGGAAATGATTGAATACAAAACGAGAACAGCCAATCGTTTTATTGATTAGGGTTGCTTGTGCTTTATTTGGATAGATACGAAATTTATATACTTTATTAATCATCATTCATTTCACCCCCATTCCGGCATGTTTCTATTATAGAACAAACATACATTCGATATGTAGTGAAGTAACAGTTTATGTATGTCGAACAATTAAGATGGCTTCCTGCCATCCCTTGTCCGAAGCCAATTCATCTCCCACCTACTCCCTTCGCGTTCCTTAAGGAAGGAGTCTTCTTGGCTAAAATGATAAATTTGTATCCATATAATCAAAATAACGCTATTCTTTTTGTAAAAATATATAGAAGGGATGGTGTATTTTTTCATTTTAAGGAAATTTAGTTTTGTTATCTTTCCCTAATAACAAACAAGACGCCAACCAGATCATGAATTACTATTGGTTTAATCATTAACAAGTATATCTGGGCCCTTTTTCAACATATATGTAAAACCTGAAATAAATACGATACTAAATATAATAATGGAAGACCACATATTAAAATGAAATTCTTTACCTACAACTAAATAATAGATGTTATGGACCAAGAAATTAGCACCTATGATAATCCCACCTAACATTGAACTAATTACAAGGCTGATTAAATAAAATTTGAGCTTCTGAAACATTTCCCCTCTACTCCTTTTCTAAAATCAACTTTATTTAGGATATTTTAGAAAATTATACCATTTATTTTTCTGATATTCTTAAATCTATAATATATTTAAGGTTATTTTAAGAGAAGAAGGATTGCCTATCCAAATGTTCATTTTAGGGTCTCACCAACATGCCCATCAAGGTAATGAAACTAGTTGCTCCAAAACAAAAAAATGTATATTTTTACCTAGATATGCCAATTTTCTCATTTTGGGGGTATTTGCCTTTATTAGCTTGTTGGCGATGGGGAGTAACCCATAGAAAAGGAAATCCAAAGGGATAAAACGATGCAACTTCTGTATAAACAGTACATCTTCTTTATAAACGGTACGACTTTATTTCAAAGCTACAGTATTTTATTCTTTTCAACAGATTATTTAGAATAATTGAAAGATAAAAAAGCTCATCTTTTATGAAAAAAGAGATGGGCTTTTTTGTTTGTTGCCAATAAGTGAAGTTACTTGACGTTTACGGATAAAAAACACTCGTTCTGATTAAGGACGAGTGTTTTTTTAGTTTATCTAACAGGTATAAACTTCCATGAGCTAGGTTTTTGTTTTTTTCCACCTAGTACGATCCAATTTTTCTCTGCATTTATATTTTCATAATTTAATGGATAGTCATCTGTAAAAATATTATATTCTGTAGGTTTATCCAGGTTAATTTTAATTTTAAAGTCAGCTAAACTATCCGATTTTTGAGCAAGGTGAATCCAACTAGAATAATTAGACCAATTTAAATATTGAAATTGATCGTAATTTGAGTGCTTCATGCGAAGATATATACTCTCCCCGTGGTGTAGCTTTGCATCATTTTCTTTGTAGAATTCAAATGCTATAGGTGTACCAGATAAAGCATTGTTTTCTTTACTTGCAAGTGAGACATAATCATAACGGTTTGCTACATACCATTCAAATGTTAGACCTTGATAAGGAGATTCACTTGGTACGATATAATAGTTTTTCCCTGCTTCTATGACGTTTCCTTCTATATCATAGATTAATGCAGTCTCTATACTTGGAGCTTTCACATTTTCAGTAAAAGTTTTAAACCAAAGATTTAAGAAACCTGCTGTATTGCGCTGAGCTTCTCCTAAGCTTCGCTGCACAGCTGGGGTAACCATTTCTTGCCACAATTGTGCCTTACCACTATTATAATACTTAAATGTTTTATCATTAGTAATATTTTGGATTTCAGGTTTAGCTACTCGGGCTGCATAATCAATCCATTCTTCAGGTGTGGATAGAGAGTCGTTATACTTCCCTCCAGTATTGACTGCAAATTGATTTTGAATGGTTGTAACATAATTTTCAAAGTAGCTATGATACTTTATAGCTCTCGTATCAATTGCTGTAAAATTTGCTGCATGCATAGGTTGGGTAGCATCTGTAAAGTAGTGTGTGGCTACTCCTAAGTAATAGAAAGCTTTTTCATAGTCTTTATTTCGTAAATGTTCTCCAGATTCATAAAAGTATTTCTTACCTTGTGTAAGAGCCGTTGGATTTGTTTCTCCTCTATAATTTTCTTTAGTATCAGGATCATAAAAATGAGATTTCCATCCGCCTTTAAAAACGCCGCCTATTCCTGTTCCACCATCGTTAAACTCTGCATTATAATCTGCATCATATAATCCTTTAGAAAATAGATCCTTATATTGCGGATAATTTAAAAAGTCCACAGCCTGCTTATTTGCTTCAATATTAGATTCTGTTTTCATAATTTCAATAGCTTGTTTTGCAATCCATAAATGTGTACTTTTATCAGAATGATACGGAGCTTCTGCAGACCATCTTGCAGTAATAGGATCATTCTCAGTTAAATCAATTTGATCGAGATGAGCATAGCTAATTTGAGGAGATACTCCTAAAATAGTTAAAGTCACTCCAGCTATACATAGTGTTGATGCGAATTTTTTCATTTTTTTATTTCCTTTCTAAATATTAAGATTCTTATGCGAATCTTAATCATATTAACCTAATATCAACAGGTAAATATCTCTAATAAAAGTGCGGTTAGCAAAGGCTAACTGCTTAATATTTCTCTTAAAGGGATACCGCCACATCGATCAACTTAAAAGTTTTAAGTAGACACTAAACAATAATTTACTTTCTCTACCTCTAGTTATATATAAAATCGCGTCTTATTTAAACATATATTTTTATGCAATTTCGCATATACAAATATAGGGAATCGAATAACCTTCCATTTATTGTATTAATGAATGACCGTTGTCTTTAGATAATTAAAATTATGATATTTTAAAGAATTCAGACGTAAAATTCATGCAAAAAAGAGCACCGCTATCTGTAGACGGTAAACGTAAAGCAACTCCAAAATATATAATAAAAGTTGACTTTGGTTTGAATCCTGAGATAAGAAACAGACTTAATGGATTATATATGACTATTTTCTTTTTGGGAGGAGCCTTTGGTTCATGGATTGGAAGTTATACTTACTATAAATTTAATTGCGAAGTAACTTTGCTCATACATAGCAAAAAGTGATCAAACTTTATTTTAAGCCTACATTAAAATGACTCAAAAACTCTTAGCGTGGGGTTTTTCCGAAATGCTGGCGATACCCCACAAATGGATCGAGTTTGATATAATAGAAGGAAAAGAACAAATGGAACAGATACGAAAATCTCTGGAAAACATAGAGAAACAAAGCCTAACTAAAAAAGTGAAACCTCTTCGACTGTTTCTAAAGGAAATCGTGATTGGAAATATCCCTCTAAAATGAAATGAAATTGTTACCTGTAAAAATACAAATTAAGTATTACAGCAACTATTTGGAATCTAATTGTAATTCAGTTTTGTCGTTTGTCAGTGTATTATCAGAATTACAATTTCCAGAGTAGATAGCTCTTGCTTCATCACACGAATCAGATTTTTCACATCCTATAAGCATTCCTAATGTTATAAACGATAATAAAATCTTTTTCATTATAATACACGCTCCATACTATTTAGAATGTTATGATGTTCTTAGACTAAGTAAAGTTTATAACATATATTCCCATAACAAAAAACATATGTATTGAATTTAAAAAACTGAGGAAGGTCAATTTTTGACCAATTTATATAATAGACTTCACCATACATGCCCGTCAACTTAAGAAGTGGGTTGTTCCCCGAACCGAAAACATTTTTTCGCTATGGGGAAACTTAAAATCTTAGCTTGATAGCAATGTGGTATTCTTTCTATTTTATGGTATTAAAAAAGGTTCTGGTGCGAAAATGTTAGTTAGAAACATAGAGTAGCAATTCCTTCTTCATTTCTATCTTATGAAGCTAAGCCAAATAATTTATGAATAAATCACTTCTGGTTTTGGGCAGACTTATCCGGTAAAACAAGTTGCCCTTTTTTCATCATATGCATGGCTTCAACACCACTCAATATAGAGATTGCTGTTTTAAACGACTTTAATCCTAACATAGAACGAACTCGCCTTTTAATAAACCGGTGGTCTTCTTCCACTATATTATTGAGATATTTAACTTGCATTAGTTGTATGCCTTCAGGCATATGTTTCTCTTCTCTTAACTCTTGAATTGCTACAGGATAGGCAGGGTTCTTATCTACTGTTATCACGCGAGGTTTAGAAACATACGAAAAAGCCAAGGCTTTCTTGGAAAAGCGCTTGGCTGCTTGTTTATCTCTTGATTTACTTAGATAAAAATCAATTGTATACCCTTCTGAATCGACTGCACGGTATTAGTACATCCATTGAGCTTTTACTTTGATATATGTTTCATCGACTTTCCATAAGTCATTTGTTGATTTAAGATGATGTCGTACTTTCTCTTCTAATTGAGATCCATATTGATGAACCCAGCACATAATCGTTGTATGAGCAACAGATAAGCCCCGTTCCGCCATCATTTCCACCAAATCACGAAAGCTCAAGTTGTACCGTAGGTACCATCTTACTGTTTGCAAAATATTATCATGATGATAATGCTTCCACTTGAATAAATTTCGCTTTCCATACTGATCACCCACCTTTTTTAGAGTAATAGTATCAGTATGTCCAAGATTTAGAGATTATTTGCAATTATCTTGAAGTTTTGGCATCAGAGCCTTACATCTTATGTCCCCACTGGTCAAAGTGATAATCTTTACCGTCGATTTTAAACCAACCGTCTGAATAAAGTGAACCATCTTCTCTAGCACAATACCAAAGGTATCCGTATGCAAGAGGCCAAGGTCTATATCCACCACCAACTTGGAACCACCCTGTTTTAGCTGCCCCTTTCTCATCGAAGTAATAATATTTATTATCGATAGTTTGCCATCCTGTTTGTGCTACGCCGTTATTGTCAAAATGGTATATCTTACCATCTATTTTTTCAAACCCTGCTCGATTAACTGATCCGTCTTCATGAAAATAATATTTTTTTCCGTCAATGTTTTCATAAGCATTGAACGTATAATTGCGACCATTTGTGAAATAGTATCTTTTACCGTCTATCATTTTCCAGCCGGTATAGAAAACTCCATCTTCTAAACTATAATATTCTAGTAGGTTCTCACTTTTGTTGAGCCCTGTTTTATAAAGCGAACCGTCATGCTTAAATGATAATATTTTGTTGTCCAACCCAACATTAACAACGCTGTTTATCACTTTTCCATTTAGATCAGTAACTCTTTCAAGTACACCTTTGTCGGAAACGTGAATAATTTTATTTTGATCTTCTAAGCGTATTTCCTTTTTATTTACATTGTAATTTTGGAAGTAATAAATTTTACCATCTACTTCTTTTAGACCTTCTTTAACGATTGCTCCAGAAGCATCGGCATAGGAATCTCCATCCCAGGTTGATCGCTGTAAAACACCATCATCATTAAAGTAGTAGTATTTATTCTCAATCTGTGAATCACTTCCATTTCCAGCAACCATGTAGCCATAAGGCGCTGAGAAATAATAAGTCTTCCCCTTAATTTCTTGCCAGCCTGTCAAAATGACTCCTTCAGCATCTGTAAAGGAATACCCATCACCTCGGTTTATCCAACTGTTCTTTATCACGTTTCCAGAGGAATCTTTTGCAATCCATTTAGTAGAATCTTTTTCATCAGCTACAGCCTGTACTTTATCATACTTCTGTCTCTCATTTTCTTTACCCGGATACCACTCTATTAACCAATTGTTAATTTCATTGTTGCTTTTATCAGAGAAACGAATTTCAGATTTGAAACTCCAATCAGTACCAAATTGAGAAATATATTGATTACCAGCCAAACTTACCCCATTTTTGTTATTCAAACGGAACTGAAATTTACCATCGTTAGAATTTCCTATCTGAACAAGTTCAAACACTTCATCA
>NZ_MAOG01000014.1:0-48680 GCF_001884205.1 Bacillus sp. NH11B
CCAGTAAGCGAGTGCCGGGCCGGCAATGCTTGCACCAGAAATAAGGACGCTCATCGTTTGTATCATAATTGCTTACTCACTCCTATCCTAATTAAAGCCTTAACATCCCCACAGTATATTCACGACCTATTCTACTTATTTACCACAACAAAATAATAGGAATTTAATTTTCCAACAAAATGGTCCACTTCAAAAAGATACGTCTTTTTATATGCATCCCTCGATTTTGATTAAAGATTAATTTCAGTAGCTTTCAAAAATATTTAATATAAAAATTGCGTCTCAACTTTCCGCTCAGCTGAGCAAATATTCTCGTGGTTTCATTCTTCTTATGACCAAGTAAGCTTTTTATTACTTCAAGTGGCGCATCGTTGTTAATCATATATGTAGCATAGCTGTGACGTAATTGATGAGGATGAATACTCTATTTAATCCCAGTACAATTTGATATACGTTTGATAATAAATCTTAGGTTATCAATACTTATACGTCTTTTGAGCCTTTTTCCCGTAATAAACAAGGCTCCTCATCATCTCTTTCATCTAGATACCTTTTTAACCAAATAGTGCAACCAGTATTAAAGTATACTTCCCTTTCTTTATCACCTTTCCCATGTACAATGATTCGTTGAGAAGTTAATATCATCACGATTCAGTTTTACGACTTCTCCAATACGGCAGCCCGTAGAATACAAAAATTCAAATAATGATATAATTTCTCTCGTTGTATTGGGATGTTTATAGACCATCAATTTTCCGTTCCTCTCCTTTTCTTCATACTTCTGTTCATTAGCCAAAGTATGAAGAATAAGAGCTTTTTTATATACAAATAATAAAGCTCAAGGAGTTGTTGACATGAATTTCATATTAAATATTTTAGGGATTTTCATTGTAATATTATTCGTTTTCCTATGTTCGCCTAATAAAAGAAAAATAAAATGGAGACCAATCAGTATTCTAATAATATTGGAACTTTTTATTACATGGTTTATGTTAGGTACCAAATTGGGTAGTATCATAATTAATAAAATTGCGTCATTTTTCAGTTGGCTACTATCATGTGCGAATGAAGGTATTCGATTTGCATTTCCTTCAGCTATGGAAAATCAAACAATTGACTTCTTCTTTAGCGCATTACTTCCTATCATTTTTGTTATCACTTTTTTTGATATTCTTTCTTATTTTGGAATCTTAACTTGGATTATCGATAAAGTAGGTGCAATCATTTCAAAGATTTCTCGTTTACCAAAGTTAGAAAGCTTCTTTTCCATTCAAATGATGTTTTTAGGAAACACGGAAGCACTTGCAGTTGTTCGTGATCAATTATCTGTTTTAAAAGAAAATCGTTTGTTGACTTTTGGAATTATGAGTATGAGTAGCGTCAGCGGTTCCATTCTTGGTGCTTATCTATCAATGGTTCCAGCAACATATATTTTCAGCGCCATTCCTTTAAACTGTATTAACGCATTAATTTTAGCCAATGTTTTAAATCCTATAGAAGTCACTAAAGAAGAAGATATTATTTATTCACCTTCAAAAAATGAAAAAAAAGATTTCTTTTCTACCATTTCAAACAGTATGTTAGTTGGGATGAATATGGTTATTGTTATTTTAGCCATGGTAATTGGATATGTAGCATTAACAGCATGTTTAAATGGGATTTTAAGTTTTTTTGTAACAGGTTTAACAATTCAAAAAATCTTCTCTATTATCTTTAGTCCCTTCGCTTTTTTACTCGGTGTATCAGGCAGTGATGCTATGTATGTTGCTGAGTTAATGGGGATAAAAATAACAACGAATGAATTTGTTGCAATGATGGATTTAAAATCACACCTAAACTCGTTACATCCGCATACTATTGCAGTTGCAACAACATTTCTAGCCTCTTTTGCTAACTTTAGTACAGTGGGCATGATTTATGGATCTTACAATTCATTATTTGGCGAAGAAAAATCATCAATTATCGGTAAGAATGTTTGGAAGCTTCTTGTTAGTGGAATGGCTGTTTCTTTATTAAGCGCTATGCTTGTGGGGCTTTTTGTATGGTAAATGAATATCGAAGATACTTAACACCCTTACGGATGAAATTTATGTACACAGTGCAAGGCATCAGGAAATCTGTCCCCTTTATCTTTTTAGCCAAGAAGACTCCCTCCTCAAGGAAAGTGAGGGAGTCTATCTCAGTGAGCACGCAGGATTTGAATTAGCCATTTGAGTTAGCAAAAAATTGTTCCTGCAGTCAGTAGTGGAATCATATTAATTACTCGTACCCTATCTATTTGATCAAAAGAAAACTGTAATTTAAAAAGAACTAACCAAATAAGTGCTAATGCATAGATTATGGATAATACGAATGTCAATTTTTTATTTCCCAATATTTCTCCTCCAATTTCTTGTCACGCCACCCTGAAACAATGCTGGTTCGTTTATGGGCATCTCTAAAAAGTAAAGAACAGAAAATACAAGAAATTATTTAATTTTAACACTTCAAACACGCATCCCCCTCGGGGCTGCTTAATCTCTAATATTAATTAACAAAGGTCTCATTACTTTCAATGAGACCTTTCAATATTGCCTATTTTTTACGACGTACTATAAAAATACAAGTACTCACTGACGATACAATTGCCAAAATGGATAAGACAATTGCTATTGTTTGCATATTACTTGTACCTTCATTTTTCTCCACACTAGATACTTCATCATGTTCTCCTGTAAGTGACGTACCTTTTGTAATTGCAGTAAGTGAATGTGGTTTCTCTGCTTTCTCGTCGCCTGTCCATTCAACAATTTCTCCGTCTTTATATTGTTGATATGCATCCCAAGCTATTTTTTGTTCTTTATCTGGGTTTTTAGCAACGAAAGTAAATCGTTGGAACTGACCAGGTGCAATCCCCTCTCCTGTTGCTTCCCATATTACAGTTTTAACTTTTCCAGCTGTATCTTTTTGTTCTTCCACTTTCCATCCTGGCACTGGCTCATACTGTTGAAACTCGACTCCAGATGGTATTTTCAGTGTGACTTTGGTCGTTGCCACATTCTTTTCAACTGGTACCTTTATTGTGTAAGTCTCCCATGAGTTAACATCCGAAGTGGCTGGTTTCACAGTTACGTGAGCACTAACAGGTAACGAAAAAATCCCCATCGCAATTATTGTTGCTATCATTGTTGTTCCTATTTTTTTTATACGCTTCATTTTCTATTAACTCCTTTTCATCTATAACGTCTCTTTACCTGCCACCTACAATAAATTTATAATCTATATCGAAGCTATCAAGAGATTTTGTTAATCCATGAACATGTATATTCCAGTTTCCTGTCATGTTAATATACATGCCTTCCGCTTCATATTCTCCTGGTGAAACTGCCGAAACTTTAAATGAACCTTTGCCCATATTCATATCTAACGATTGTGTGGTCAATATAATTTGTTCCATATCAGTAACTGGCTGTCCGTTCTCATCCTTTAAAGTAATATGGAATGTATTTTGTCCTACCTTATTAGGACTTACATTTAGAGTAAGTTCATATCCATTATCTAATTGTTTACTCTCTGTGAAAGGTCCAGTAGAAGGCATCGGCGGGGTTTGTACGTTTGTCATAAAGGCCACGATTATGAAAACGATAACTCCAATGATAAACTCTACTTTCACCGTAGCTCCTAACCTTTGCTGCGCTCGCATTCTCCCTTTCACATAATGAATAATTCCCAATATACCCATACAAACGAATAAAAGTATCTTTGCTAATAAGGCTAATCCATACTTCGTATCAAATAGTGAATGGATCGTTGGAATAAAAAATGTACTGTTAAAAAGACCTGTTAATAAAATCACTATGACAGTACCTGTTGCCCATGGTGAAAAACGCTTAATCGCATCCCAATACATAGCCCACTTACCATCCTCTTTACGTAAAAGAAGAATAATCGATGATAGACCACCAACCCATAATGAAGCTGCAAATAAATGTAGAAAGTCCATAACGACAGCAATTTCTTTAAACTTTAATCCATATGCATGACTATTGAAGGCTTTCATAACAAGTAACCCAATAAATAATAGTATTGGAATGCTCCATACTTTAAAAGACGAAAGCTTTTCACGCTTCATCACAAAATATGTAACAATTATAAGCATACTAATAAGAGCCATTTGAGTGATCCATACATAACCAAAAACAGATAGCTGTAATGTTTCTTTTAATAATAAAGGATCGAATGCTTCTAGCCATGAAACATCAGCATTTATTTTCGCTTGCAATGGTAAATTGAAAAGTAAACTAATGAATATACCAAATAATGATATCCATATTATTTTCTTACTCCTCGACTGAACTTGACTTTCACTTCCTTTATAAAGGATAAGATTAAATAATAGAACACCGATAAATAGAGAAAAACTTGTATATAAAATTCCGCGTTCCACAATCATATCGATTTTCGGAACATAGCCCATCTCTTCTACTTTTATATCATCTGTTCCCGCTTCTGCTGACCCAATACGGAACGGAATAACTCCTTGAATTGGATGTCCATCAGCTGAAATAGCTTTCCACTGAATAGAATAGAGACCATTTTTGAGATTCTCTTTTAAGCCAGCTTCTAATAATTTTTTATTACTTTTATCTATATGAGCATCTTTTATATCTACTCTTTTACCTGAGGAATCTCTTACAAACAATGTATTAAAATGTGAAACTTGTATATCCTCATCAAATTCAATTTTCACAACAGGTGGTGCTTTCTTTAATGTTTCATTTTCCGTAGGGTTTGATTTTACAACATACGCATGAGCAGATGCACTTTTTGGTATTAATATGATAAAAACGCATGCAATTAATAGCCATGCCCCTAACCTTCTTTTTACTTTCACACTCATTTCACTTCTTTCTTTTTCGTCACTACACTTTCATTACTTTACTTCTTGAATTTCATTCTCCGCTAAACTATTAACCTGATTAAGTATAAGGATCTATATAGTATCACTCTCTATTAATTCCTCACCTCTATACTTCTAATATAATAGTAACTATCCTCATAGACATTACTTATATTTTTAAAGTCGATTATTATTATAGCACAAAATATATTTTTGTAAGTTTCTAAAAAAGAAAAGTTATCGTGAATCATTTGTGAAGAAAATGTGAAATACATAAAGTGAAACTTTAATCAGTGGGTTTTTTGTCCATCCCCCACCTAACTCCCTCCCATTCGCCAGCTTTTGAGGTGGGAGTCTTACTGCCCACAAATAGCGGGATAAATAAAAAGGTGGTACGTTAGTACGTAACACCTTTAAAAAAAATATCCTTCTTTTATTTCTCTTCTGGATAATCACAGTACTCAATGATTGTTCCTTCTGTATCTGCCGGGTCAAGATATATTAATCTTCTGCTATGTTTATTCATTCGAAGTATATGCTCTAACGCTCGAATACCTTGTTCTTTAAATATGTTGTGTTTCAACATATCCTTTCCCTATTTTTAAATTTCATTTTCTTTTTTAGGGTTACTTTCAATTATTTTTAACAACTGTTTTACCCTTTTATCATATGTATGTTCGATTAGCGTTCTCTTAAGTCCTTCCATCGCAATTTTCTTTCTTTGTGCCGGATTCACTAAATATCTTTCTGCTTTCTCTATAAAATCAGCCGATGAAGTAAATGTCTCAATTTGTGCCCCTGGAATATAGCACTTTTCCAAGTCTGAACGAATATCCGTCATTTGAAAAGCACCTGTACTAGCTATTTCGAATGTACGATTATTAATGGAACAAGCATTTATTTTTACTTTATTTATATTAAATGTTAAATCCTCTATCGAACGATGTATATTAATGTTAATTTTACTTTTTTTGTAATATCCCATGCTATTTTTATAAACCAAAAATGGTAAAAGTAAAATTTTATCCTTCAATAACTCATAACTTTTTAGTCTATCCCAATTACATCCTATAATTAGAGTGTTTTTAGTCACTAAGTACTCTGCAATTGAATCAATAAACGCGAGCCGATTATCAAAAGCAGTCCCTATGAAACTAATATCAAATGCGTATTCCTCTTCCGTAAGTATCGGCGTATATAAAGGTGGTTCGGCCGCTAAAGGCAAGTAATATACATTATCACAGCCTAAATCTTTATAAAAATCAATACATCCTGTATCTTGTGTAAAAACATAATCATAATCAAGCACTAAGTTTTTCGTCACATCTGTAAAGTAAGGATCATCTGTAAGCCAGAGTGCAGTCTTAAATTTATATTGCTTTAATTCTTGTATCCCCTTAGTTATCCCTTCTTCAAAACCATGGAATACAATAATGAGAGACGGTTGTATCTTTAAAGCTGTTTTCACTAAGTTTTCGTATGTTACCATCGTTACATTACCAATTGCTTTTTTCAAACTATTAAATATAGATTCCTCTAGCACCGGAAAATATACAGAAGCACCAGATTTAACAAATAATACGTTATAATTTTCAGCACTATTTGAAATCTCCACAGATAGCCACTCTCCAATACATGAAATTAACTATTTATATTAATTGCCTAAAAATATATAGTTGGTTACAAACTACTATTCCCCTTTAACATGTTGCTATGGAAAAGGAGAATAATCAGCTAATTTTCATCTTAGTATAAGATATGACTTTCTTATAAAATGTATAACTTTTTTGTTACTCCACACAAATACATATATTTAAAGGTGCTACGTTAGTACGTAACACCTTTCTCAAAAATATACTTCTTTTATTTCTCTTCCGGATAATCACAATACTCAATAATTGTCCCTTCAGTATCTGCTGGGTTAAGGTAAATTAATCGTCTACCATGTTTATTCATTCGAAGTGTATGTTCTAACGTTCGAATACCTTGTTCTTTTAACTCTTCTAAAGCTACATCTAAATCATCTACACGATACGCAACGTGATGAACGCCTTTACCTTTTTGTTTAATAAATCGGGCTATTGGAGATGTCGTATTATTCGTAGGCGCAAGTAATTCAATTCTATCGCCGTCTACTTCAAGAATAGCCACTTCACTTTCAACGCCTGGTGCCTCACTTACGTAACGATCTATTAAAGTTCCTAACAATACCTTTTCATAAAAACGTATCGTACTATCTATATCTCGAACTGCGATGCCGATATGATCAATTGTTTTTTTCATTCTATTTCCCCTACTACTTTATTTTTTCTATCCTTATTAATAGTAACAAAAAAAGTTATAGAAACAAGTCTATAACTTTTTATATTTAACCTATTTTCTTATTCGCTCTAGCTGCTGGTTGAACTTGATTTTTCACTTTTAGAACACTAATACCGTACCCGATAAATCCACCGATAATCGCTGGGAAGATCCACCCTAAACCTACTTCCTGCATCGGAAGGAATTTCGTGAACACTTGGTTTACTACTTCAATGTTAACTCCAGCTGCACTTAATCCGTCAAATAAGCTGATGATAAATGTTACGATTAAACTCACTTGATAAACTTCAGCTCTTCCTTTGAATAATGAGTGGAAGAATGTTAAGAAAATCAACACGATTGCAAGTGGATAAATTGCTGTTAATACTGGAACAGAAACTGCGATTAATTGTGTTAATCCTACATTTGCAACAATTGCACTAAACACACACAACGTAATTGCAATTGCTTTGTAAGGAACATTTGGGAATAACTTATGGAAGAATGAAGAACATGCTGATACAAGTCCCACACTAGTTGTTAAACAAGCTACTGTAATCATTAACCCTAATAATACTCCGCCATATGATCCGAAATAGTAGTTAGAAACTTTCGCTAATACTTCTCCGCCATTCTCTAAATGCCCAAGCTTCGCAACACTTGAAGCTCCCATATAAGAAAGAGCTGTATATATAATCGCTAAAATAGATGCTGCAATGATCGTCGCTTTTGCGCAAACAACCATAATTTGTTTTTTCGTTTTTGCACCTTTTTCTTTAATTGCATTAATGATGATGATTCCGAATACAAACGATGCGAGCGTATCCATCGTTAAGTATCCTTCTTGGAAACCTTTAAAGAATGCATGTGTTGTATAGCCTTCAGCCGGTGCTTGCATATCGCCAATTGGATGAATAAAAGCAACGATTACTAAAATACCGATGAATGTTAATTTAATTGGTGTTAATATTTTTCCAACAATATCGACAATTTTCGCAGGATTTAGCGAAAAAAAACAAGTAATGCTAAAGAATATAATAGTGAAAAGAATTAAAGGTGTAGAACCTAATCCCTCTGGCATAAATGGCTTAAGACCAATTTCATAAGAAACATTTCCCGTTCTAGGTATTGCAAATAACGGACCGATCGCTAAGTATAAAACTGTCGTAAACACAATCCCGAATACCGGGTGAGCTCGACTTGCTAATGACTGTAAATCATCTTTACCTGAAAAACCAAATGCTAATACACCTAATAATGGTAATCCAACACCTGTTACTAAAAATCCAGCGTTAGCAACCCATACATTCTCTCCTGCCGATTGACCAAGCATCGCTGGGAATATTAAATTTCCTGCTCCAAAAAATAGTGCAAATAACATTAATCCGATAACTACTATGAACGAAAACGGTACTTTATTCGCCATAATATAACCCCCATTCAAATTTCCTTATCTCATTTCCAATTTTAACTAATTGAATTTTCTGAATATTTAATTTAAGTATCAACTATTCTTAAACTCATTATAGTTTGATATATAATATTTTGCAATACTATTTTCAAACTTTTCATTCATTTTATAAATATACATTTTTTAACATAGAAAATAGACTAAAAAACCAACATGGTCATCCATGTTGGTTTTTCCATTTACTATAATTAATTAAAATTTCGCAGCTACTTTTTTAACGTTTTCTAAACCTTCTTCAACAATTTGTTGTGAGCGATCTGGATATTGATTATGCCCTTCAATTACAACTGTCTCTGGATTTGTAATTCCCCAGAACCCAAGTACGTTTGTCACATAATTAACAGCCATTTCCATAGGAGCCATTTGTTCTGAAGAGTAATCTGAACCGCGAGCACCCAATACAACTACTTTCTTATCACCAACTAAACCTTCTGGGCCGTTTGCTGTATATTTAAACGTTTTTCCAGCTTGAGAAAGATATGAAATGTAAGTAATTAATGGTGCTGGTACTGTAAAGTTCCATAATGGGAATGCAAATACTACTTTATCAGCCTCTAAAAATTGATTTAAATATTTATCTACTGTAGCAACTGCCTTCTCTTCTTCAGCTGTTATCTCCATTCCTTGACTACGTTTATATCCACCTGAAATAGCGATATTTCCGTAATACGGAAGATCTAATGCAAATAAATCTAACTCCGTAATTTCTGTATTCGGATTTGCTTCCTTATAAGCACTTACAAATGTTTCATACATCTTTGAACTAATTGCTTGCTCCGCTGGACGATCGTTCGCTTTTACAAATAATACTTTTGACATAGTTTTATTCTCCTCTACATTTGTATTTTCTTCTTTTTTACCAAATAATGAGCTAAATAATCCCATTTTCTTCACCTAAACTTTCTCATCATATTCATTATTCATCATCATAAAAATTCTTATTCTAATAAAAAGTTCTAATAGATACCTTAACCTAAGTAAATTAAAACTTTTTGTTATTTAATTACCTTATGTAAGTGATTGTAATACAGTCACTTACTTTAGTCAAGTAACTTTTTAAAAATAAAAAAATCTCGAATTAAAAACATTTAATAAATATATTTCCTCAGTCAAAATGATCAATTCAAAAACACATAAGTGAAATACCTTGTATAATACAACTAGAAAGAGAAATTCATCTATAGAGAGGATTAATTAATGAGTACTTTAGAAAAGATTCAAACCTTTATCATTCTTGCAGCCGTTATATTCGGGGTTATATTAGGACAATTTAATATGATACATATGTATTCGGAAAAATTTATTGTTCCCTTCTTATTTTTAATGCTTTACGGATTATTCCTCAGCATTCCATTAAAGGATATAAAAAATGGATTCCGCAACTTAAAATTCGCTGGAACAAGCCTAGGCATTAACTTTATATGGACACCTTTGCTCGCTTGGGGATTAGGTGCATTATTTCTTTCAGATCACCCAGCTCTTTGGGTTGGCTTTATTATGTTAATGGTTACTCCGTGTACAGATTGGTATTTAATTTTCACAGAGATCGCAAAAGGTAACGTCGCATTATCTACATCAATTTTACCGGTAAATTTAATTTTACAAGTATTATTGCTGCCAATTTATTTGTTTTTATTTGCTGGTGTAATGAAGACTGTAGCGGTTTCTGTTTTAGTAGAAAGTATTGTTATCGTAATCGTCTTACCATTTTTACTTGCACATGCTACAAAATTCATTATGAATAAAATGAAAAAAGCTGAAGCACTCGAGAATAAAATCATTCCGTTTTTCAGCTCTGCCCAAATTGTATTTTTAAGTTTAGCAATTGTAGCGATGTTTGCATCACAAGGTAAGTACTTATTACAAAATATGAATGTTGTTTTATTGTTACTTATACCAGTATTACTGTTCTTCATGATTAACTTTATACTAGGACAGTTTGTAGGACGTATGATGTATTTATCCTATGAAGACACTGTCAGCCTAAGCTTAACAACGTTAGCGAGAAACTCACCTGTTGCACTCGCTATCGCTGTAACTGCTTTTCCAGATGAGCCTCTTATCGCACTTGCACTCGTTATTGGCCCGTTGATTGAGTTGCCAGTACTTGCTTGTGTTTCACAAGTGTTGTTACTTATTAAGAAAAAACGGCAATACGCATAATAAAAAACGTCCCATTATGGGACGTTTTTTATTATTGAAAATTACATACAACACTTATTTCTTATTTATCAATACAAATGAAATAACCGAAACTACAAACGTAATAATACCAATTATAATAAATAGAATAGAAGCTGAAGAGGATGACATCAAGCTATCACCCTCTTTTAACAAATTTATCGTTACATTAACAGATCCTTTCTAATTAAAAATTATAGGAAAAGTAAATATAACGAAAGCTGCCCAAAATCCGTAGACTGGCAAATACTTAGTAACGGCATCTTGGATAGTTGTAGGTCCAGATTTATTTTGCAGAAAACGCATATAGGAGAACATAATCCAAATTAGATTTGCCCAGATAAGTATGTTTACTCCTAAAATAGCAAGTCTATTAGGCGTAATCCCATAAGAAGAAAGTCTGAACACGATTGCTGACAAAGCAACACTGTCAATGATAAGCGCAAGAACAATTAAAACAAAATTTATATAATCTGAAATGTTCTTTTTCTCGTCTGAGTCGCTCTCAACAATGGAAAATATGGTAACGGCCAATACACCAAGGAGTATTCCATTGAAGGCCATCAGGAAATTGCGGTCCAAGAATGGATTTTTTCCGACCAATATAACCGTTATAAGATAAATCAACAATGTTATCAGGACGAGAGGACTAAAAATTTTAGATATGTATGGTGTAATATTCTTAGCAAGTTTAAGATTCATTGATACTAAGTATGCAGCCACTACAGCGAGAGCGGCAGCTCCAAATAAAACAACATTACTAAAATAGAATTCTCCTATATCCAAGTCAACAAAGCTAAATAACCGCATGGTGAATACTGCTAGTACCATTCCACTCACTGCCATACTCGCGTAGAGAAGACAATATTCTAAATTAAATTTAATATAAGCTAATCTTGTACTGCCTTTTGAATATTCATTTCCCGTAAACGCAAGTCCCAATAAGACCCATAACAATATAGGAAGATGTAAATACGCAAGGATACTGCTGTCTTTATAATTTAATGGCAACATATTAAGATACAACCCGGAAATTAGGAACAACGCTACAAGGGAATAAATAATACTTTTTTTCGGAGTATTATTGTAAACAAAATAAGCAGCAATAAAGGGAATTATACCAAAAGCCAGGTTAATTGGAGCAATTGCTTCCTGCTCGACAAAGTGGAAAATGATTCTAGTGCTTAGCCCAGCTAGAATAGCTAACATGCCCATGAATAAGAAACCTTTTTGAAACAGCGATATTTTTTCTTTATTTGCCGTCTCCTTGAAATGCAATCTTTCATACCAAGCAGCTAGTACCTGAGAATCAGGGTTTTGGGCCCATGCTTGTGAGAATGATCTTTTAAAAGCTTTCGGGTCTTTTCTATACATTCTCTCCAGCTCATGAGGGTTATCCATATTTTCAATAATTAATTTGTTAATTTCCATAGTTATACCTCCTCTAATTTTAAAAACAACGCTGTTACTTTTTCCATAAAAAGCACCTCACTTATTTATTCTGATTTTGATTTTATTATATTTTTTATTGTTTTACAATAAATTTTTATTGTTTTGTATAATATTTTTGTTGTATATTTTGTTTTAAGTAAAAATAAAAAAGCATGACATAAAAGTGTCATGCTTTTTCTTTTCTATCATTATTTTTTCAAACTTAATCTGTTATAGCACCTTTCACTCGAGCAGGAGCTTTTTTATCTTTTATTTATATAACTACAGTCAGTTTTAAAACTTCCTCAAGTAAAGAACTTTTTTATTCCGACTCAATTCTTCGGACGATGTCTATATTACTTGATTAAAGGCCATTTTTGCTTTGTCCACATCTCCTAATCAACCATTTCCCAAAATTGAGATGCTACTTTGGAAATTCGTTGGTCTTTTAATTTTACTATTACAGGCTCTAGATGAAAATCAAATTGTTTCAATTCAAAAAGCGTTGTATGTTCTAAAAATGGTGATGTGTAATCCATACTTGGAATAACGGATAATCCTAGTCCTCTACTAACAAGTGCTACAACCATCCTTATATCTTTACACTCGATAATGATATTTGGCTTGACTTGATGTTCATCAAACACTTTGAAGAGGTCTTCATTGAAGGAGAGTCCTTCCATTGCTCCTAGCATAATGAATGGGAACTGGGCAATCTGTTCAATCGTCACATGCTGTGATGAAAACGATGTTGCCCAACTTGTTGGAATAATCACAGCGGTTGGTTGTTTTTTTAATATTTTCATCTCATATTGTTCACTATTACCCAATCGTAAAAGTAAGGCAACATCAATTTCTCTTTGCTCTAGTCTTTTTAATAATTCTTCTGAATTTCCAGTTACTATGTTTATTTTAACATTTGGGTATTGTGTTCTAAACATACTAACATAGTCAATGAGCATATTCGAACATGTAGACGATACACCGATACTTACTGTTCCTCCTATACCTTGTTCAATTTCTTGAATTTGCTGCTTTACATCTTGAATTTGCATTAGCATTTGATTGGCATATTGGTATAGTATTTCACCTGTTTCTGTAAGCTCCCATTTTTGACGATATCGATGAATTAAAGTTGTGCCAAGATCATTTTCAAGCTTTTTTAATAATTGACTAAGTGGTGGCTGCGCGATATGGAGCACTTCTGCTGCTTTAGATATGCTTCCTTGTTTCACAATTTCTTTAAAGTAATATAATTGCCTGAAATCCATTGTATCTCTCCGTTATATGTTTTTTGATATGATTAGTTTATCATATATATATTTTTCATATGTCGAATTTGGCGTTATATTTAATTGTATAGCTATAGTCTTTATATTGATAATATTAACTAGAAAGTGAGAGATACTATGAATCATCGGAACAGAACCTTGAAGCGCATCACCTTATACGTGCTCGGGTTATTTTTTATGTCGATTGGCATTAGCATGTCGATTCAAGCAGGATTTGGTGTATCACCTGTGTCATCATTAGCATATGCAAGTACGCTAACGATTGGTTTATCGGTTGGTGTGACAATGGCGCTTGCAAATGTTTTATACATTATTATTCAAGTGATATTAAGTAAACGAATGGAGTTAAATGAATTTGTGAGTCAATTCATTATTTCGTTTTTATTTGGGTTTTTCATGGATGCAACGCTCTTCCTTGTACAACTTTTCCCTGCACCTGAAACTATCTTTGCTCGAAGTGTATATTTGATTGTTAGTTTATTTGTTATAGCGGTCGGTCTAATGGGCTATACAACAGCGAAACTGCCATTAATGCCGTATGATGCGTTAACTTATGCAATTAGTGAAAAATTCAATTTGAAATTCGGTAAAGCAAAAATTTTGAGCGATTTAATAAACATTTGTGTGGCCGGTGCAATTTGTATAGTTTTCATTCAATCATTAGGCTCAATCGGAATCGGTACACTAATTGCCGCCTATTTTATCGGCAAAATTTTAGGGTGGATGATACCGTATTATCAACCAACTCTTCAACAATGGGTATTTAAAACAGAGAAGGCTGCTTAAGGAATCATAATAAAGTACAGGAAAAATAGATGAATCAAATTCCTCAGCCGAAATCAAATAATGAATTTTGCACCTTACCAAGTGCCAGTCCACATTAGGAATGGCACTTCTTTATTACTGCCTTTTCTTCGACCTTCTATCACTTTGGTTAAATGATAAAACAAACATTGTATTAAAACTAACCTGCCTTTTAGTTAAAGAAGAATCTTTGAACAACTTTTTTATTTTTCAAAAGACTTTATTGTAAATTAAATAACTTTATTGCTACTTAACACTATTTCATACTATCTTTTCAAACAATTATTTTAAATAATTTTTAGTATTAGTACACAAAAGTCTGTAATTATAAAATAAAAAAGCATGACATAAAATTGTCATGCTTTTTCTATTATATCAATATTTTTTTCAAACCTAACCTGTTACATAACCTTTTACTTTGGAAAGGATTTTTTTATTCAGTAAAGCACTTTTTTATTTGTTGACACTATTAATTCTCAAACACAAAATTAATCTTATTATCTTTCCACTCTAACTTCGCATCAAACGTTTTCTCGCCTTTTTTAAAACCTTTAATTAAATCGGTCTTTTCACCTTTTAAGAGCTTTGTCATATTCTTTTGCGAAATTGTTTTACTTAATATTTTCTTCGAAATGGTAAAGTCACATTGTGTTGTATTGTAATTGGAACAACCGTAAAACGTAGATTTATCAATTACATCACCATCGCATTTTTTACAACTTCCAACCTTTTTACCAGTTGTAAATTTCGATCCTTTTCGCTCAATCGATTCAACATGTAATCCAGTGAAATCCCATTTCTCCGACATTTCAACCGCGTCTTCAATAATTTTAGCTGATAACTTTTTCGTTTGTTCCATAAATGTAGCTGGTGAAGCGGTACCTTCACCAATTTCCGCAAGACGTTGTTCCCATTTTGCAGTCATTTCCGGTGAAGCTAGTATTTTGTCGCCGATTGCTGTAATTAAAACTTTACCTTTATCGGTTGCATACACTTGGTTTTTCTGCACATCAATATATTTACGGTCTTTCAGCATCGTAATAATTCCAGCGCGAGTTGCCTCAGTACCTAAACCTTCTGTTTTCTTTAATACTTTCTCCAGCTCTTCATTCTCTAAATACTTACCTGCCGTTTTCATTAGCGTAATAAGTTGTCCTTCCGTATAACGCTTCGGTGGCTGTGTTTTTCCTTCTTTCACTTTCACCTTTACAACTTTGCCTTGTTCACCTTCAGCTACAATTGGAAGAATCGTTTCGTCATCTTTATCGTCTTGGAAAATAACTTTACGCCAACCTTCTTGAATTTGCTGTTTTCCTTTCGAAATGAACGCAGCACGTTCGTCTACAAGAGTTGTAATTGTTGTGTAGTCAAAGATTGCTACTTCATAATGCGCCGCAATAAGTCTTCTTACAATCATATCGTAAATTTTCTTTTCATCACCCGATAATTTACTTGGGTTTGTAACTTGTTCTGTCGGAATAATTGCGTAGTGATCTGTAACTTTCTTTTCATTCACATAACGCTTGTTATTCATAATTGATTCAATTGGTGCTGGCAATAAGCCTTTATATTCATCAAACTGACTTAACTTCTGTAAAATATCAGGGAACGTCGCTGCTTCTCCTTGTGTAACATAGTTAGAATCTGAACGTGGATAAGAAACTATCCCTTTTTGATATAGTGCTTGTGTTATATCAAGCGTCTTTTTCGGTGAAAATTTAAAAGCTTTATTCGCTGTCGCTTGCAGTGCTGATAAATTAAATAAAAACGGTGGCTGAAACTCTTTACGCTCCGTTTTCATTTCTTTTACTACAGCCGGTTTGTTTTGACAAAACGCTGCAATTTTATTTGCCAAATCAGGATCATTTAGGCGGGACTCATTATCTTTCTCCCATTTCCCCTCATACTTCTTTCCTTCTATATTAAAGGTTGCGAACACTTCCCAAAACGGCTCTGACTTAAAGTTCTCAATTTCTTTCTCACGCTTTACGATGAGTGCTAATGTTGGTGTTTGTACACGACCAGCGGAAAACACATCATTCATTCCCTTTTTCTTTAGCAAAATGCTAAAGACACGCGATGCATTCATACCAACGACCCAGTCAGCACATGATCTTGTATATGCTTCGTAATACGTATTAATCGTATCCGCTTCATCAAGTAAGTTTTTAAACCCTTGATAAATTGCTTGCTTCGTTAAAGATGAGATCCAAAGACGCTTCATTGGCTTTTGCACGTTGCAAAGATTAATAATGTTTCGTACGATCAGTTCCCCTTCACGCCCAGCATCGCCCGCGTGAATAATTTCTGTCACCTGAGGATTATGTAACAGCTGTTTCACAACGTTAAATTGCTTATACTTTGACTTTGTTACCTCAAACTGAAAACGCTCTGGAATCATCGGTAATGTATTAAGTGACCATTTCTTCCACTCAGCGTGATAATGTTCTGGATTACATAACTGCGTCAAATGACCAATTGCCCATGTACAGTACGCTCCATTTGGAAATAACTCATTCGCTTCTACTTCTAAATATCCATCTTTCCGGCGATATTTAAACTGTGAAACAAGAGCCAAACCTTGATCTGGTTTCTCGGCTAAGATTAATTTCATTTTATAACTCCCTATCTGTATTCCAGTGTTACTTTCATTGTATATATGTTTAGAAGCGCTGATAAAACAACCATCTTATTTATCATTCGCGGTTTGCCTCACAAATGGGAGACCTATAATATTATACGCTTATTCTTTATGGCTTCACAATAGAAACTCATTATATAACAATTTCTTTCACATGCTCATAGACAAAAAAGACGCTCAAAATCGAGCGTCTTTTTTACCAACTACTATTTACTTCCATATATTCTATAAAATCTAAAATACAACAATCCCTTATGGAGCATCGTCTACTAAGATAACCATCATTATCTGAGAATTATATTGAACTTACCTTTTTTAAATTGTGCAGATAATTTGCAGATATATATTAGCATAAGTACTCTCCATTTAAACATATGATGAAGTGAATGATAGGACAGGGAGGTATCATGATGTTTGCTTATACGTTAACTGCCTTAACACTTTGTTGTATCTCGATTATTATCACATCATATATTTCTAAACGTAAGGGTACCCTAATGGAGTATATGGTATTTATTATGTCTTTTAGTATGAGTATCGGTTTAAGTATCGGTTTTTATTTAGGGATTCTCTTGAAAGGAGAATTACTATATTCTACTTTGCTTGCTATTTTGATTAGTGGTTTTATCGGTTTTTTAGTCGGTCTACGTTTTCACCTGTATACTGCCCTAGAAGGAATGTTCTCTGGATTAATGGCAAGTATGATGGGAGCAATGATTACAGAAATGCTAAACGCTCAACAAGCCCATAGTATACTCTTTATTAGTCTTTTACTTACTATAACGATAACTATGTCATGTATGATTCAGCTTTTATCAGACACCTTTTCTACTTTTATCCAACGGCGTTTTTTGTTATTACTTTCAATTAGTGTAGTAATTATCGTTGCCGTATTCGTGACATTCCCAGATTATACTCCCCCACCTTCACCCGGGCATGATCGACATATACATTGACACTTGCACCGAAAATTAATAAGCAGCTATCCATAGGATAACTGCTTCATTTTATTCTGGCTTATTAGGAATGCTTGGGTTTGGAACATAATCAGATTTATAATCTGTATATTTCACTTCTGTTACCATCCCCGCGGAAGCATGATGTAAATCATGACAGTGGAACATCCAATCACCCGGATTATCTGCTACAAAGGCTACTTCATATTCTTCTCCCGGTTTTAAGTTCAATGTATCTTTAACAATTGGAGAACCTTCTATCGGTTTTCCATCTTTACTCAATACCTGGAAGAAATGACCATGTAAATGCATCGGATGATCGTCCATTTTAGATTGATTTACCAATTTTACTTTTACTAAGTCACCCTTTTTCACTGGAATTGGATCAATATCCGGAAATACTTTTCCGTTTATTGTATATACCATTTCATTTCCATTCATTTGCGTATTCAAGTCCATATTAAATGTGGCAGTATACTGCTGGTCTAACGTGAAACTACCTAATTTTTTCGCACCATATTTCGTCATATCTAATTTTGGTAGTTTTTCTTTTTCGTTTCCTTTATCGTTCATCTCTTTACTACCTTCATATTCAATAACAGCTTTCATTCCTTTTGCACCCTTATTTTCTGAATGGTCTTCAACGTACCATTTCCCAAAATTGTTAGCGGTAAATTCAACATCATAACGTTCACCCGGTGCAATTGAAATTACTTTGTCTTTTATAACTTTTGGATCATTAATTGGTTGACCATCTGTTGCAATTACTTTTATATCATGACCGTGAACGTGTATATCATGTGATAGATAACCCGAATTAACGAGTCGAAGACGAACTTTATCCCCCTTATTCACTTTTAATGGCTCTACTAAATCACCGCTTTTACCATTGATTGTGAATAAGTCATACATACTCATATCATGACCTTCCATCTTCATATTTCCATGATCCATGCCTGCCATATTACCAGAGTCTTTTTTATCACTGCCCATGTCCATACCGGAATGATCCATGCCTTTCATATCATCATTCTTTTTCGTATTTTCATTACTCTTAGATTTATTACCTGTTGGCCCTTTTGTCATTTCTTTTAACTGCTTATTAATTTCTTCTTTATCTGTTACCCATTCATCTAACATTAATGTGTAATCTTTATCATACTTTTCATTTGTATCCTCTACAATAAGAGCACCATACAAGCCTCTATCTAGTTGATTTACAGAATCTTGATGTGAATGATACCAATACGTTCCTGGTACGTTTGCTTCAAATTCATAGGTGAAACTTTTTCCTGATTCAACCGCATCTTGTGTCACGCCTGGAATTCCATCCATGTTATTTGGGACAGGATACCCATGCCAATGAATAGATACTGGCGTAGGTAATTCATTTTTTAATGTCACTTTAACCTTTTCACCTTTTTTCACCCTAATTTTTGGGCCTGGGGATGAACCATTAAATGTCCAGACTGGAACAATAACACCGCTACTTAGCTTTTGTTTTTCTTCTTTCGCTACTAAAGTAACTTCTGGTCCTTTTACAACTTTCAATGGCTTTGTAGCCGTCTCAGTCTGTGTTGTTTTTTTATCGTTCATATTTTTATGATCTTTTGTTGTATTTGTGGTCGCAGAACATGCAGCAATTAAAGATATTACGGAGACTGTAACTGCTGTTAATACAAATCTTTTCATCGAAAACTCCTCCTTTTTCTTTTTCAAAATCATTATAAAAAACGATTTTCAAGAAAATAAGGAGATGTAATTAAATAAAAAAGTAACTAAAAGGCTCTTCACAAAAAAACGTAGGATTGTGTATAATGAGAACTAATGTTCCTTTCGAAAATTCACTAAACCTGAAATACACTTATATATTAAAAAGAAGAGGATTGATATACTATGAAAATTGATAGACCAAAAATTTCACCAGAGTTATCTTCAAAGAATTTTCAAGATATTTTTTATGAAGAAGATCCTACATTAGAAATGTGTGAAATTATAGACTCCACTTTCGAAAATGAATCTTTAGATAGAGTGCGATTATATAATGTAGTGATAAAGAATTGTAAGTTCACTAATACAGACTTTAGCAATATCGATATTACAGATGTTTGTTTTGAAAACTGCGATTTATCAAATGTTAATTTAAGCAATTCTTCTGTTCACAGAGTTGAATTTAAAAATAGTAAATTAATTGGGGTTAATTTTACAGAATCTAGCTTAGGAAATGTTAAATTTGAGAATTCAATTTTGAATTTAGCGGCATTTGGAAATTCTAAACTAGAAAAAATTATATTTAATGAAACTTCATTAAATAATGCGGATTTCTTTGACTGTAAACTAAAAAAAGTTGAATTCCAATTATGTAGCCTTGACGAAGCTAATTTTGATCAAACATCACTGAAGGGGATAGATATTAGTTCTTCTAATTTTGATACACTTACAGTTTCAGTGAACGATTTAAGAGGATGTAAAGTATCAACATATCAAGCTGTTCAGTTCGCAACTTTATTGGGATTAGTGATTAAAGATTAGTATTTCGAAGGTAGCGCCGAACTCTATCCCGAATCATGGGCTTTTTTAAGTGTCCACGATTCGAGATAAAGTTCAAATACATTAGTGCTTACCTTTTTTCTTATTATTTAACTACGGCCTGATTTCCCTTTATATGTTCATTATTTTCGCTCATAAACTCTTCGATTTCTTCAACTTCTCTAATGATATCTTTTGACAAGTTTTCATACCCGTCTTTCGTTACAAGAATGTCATCTTCAATACGAATACCAATTGATTCGCCCTCGATGTAAAGGCCCGGTTCTATCGTAATAACCATACCTTCTTCTAACACTCTATCTTTGTATGTTCCTACATCATGCGTATCTAAACCAAGGAAGTGGCTAACACCATGATAATAGTATTTTGATAACTCTTCGTCTTCTTGAATTAAACCAATTTCTTTACACTCTTCTGCTAGTACTTTTTTTGTATGCTCATTTAATGCAGCAAACTTTACTCCCGGCTTAATAATCTCTGTTGTTTCTTTTAATGCTTTTAATACGATATTATATATTTGTTTTTGGCGACTAGAAAATGCTCCACTCGCTGGGAATGTATAACTAATATCAGCATTGTAGTAGTCTTTTTGAGCACCTAAATCAAGCAGTACTAAATCGCCATTTTGAATTTGTGCATCATTGTCTTCATAATGAAGGACTGTGGCATTTTTACCGCTTGCCAAAATTGTATTGAACGCATGATGCTTAATTCCAGATGATTTTAGTGTAAAATCAAAATGTGCTTCTAATTCAAATTCCATCACATCCGATTTTGCATGCTTCAGCACATTATAAATACCCTCTTTCGTTACAGCAATTGCTCCTTTAATAATTTCAATTTCTTCCTCTGTTTTAAACACTCGTAATTCACAAATATTCGGGTATACATTACCAATTAAAACGTGTGGATATTGTTCTCTTACATGTTTAGCAAACGCTAAAGTTTTCGTTTCAGTACCCTTCCACTCACGACACTCTAAATCTAAATACACATGTTTCACATTTTCTGCGAAAAGTGTATTTGCCATTGTCTTTTCAAAGCTTTCTATATATACAACTTTTTTTATGCCTGAAATTTGTTCTGCATCTTCTTTAGACACTGTTTTTCCAACCCATTTTTCAAGCACTGGATCTGATTTTTCAATGAAAAGAGTTTCTTCTATACTATTTCCAAACTTTTTCAACATGAAAATAACATTCGGCTCATCAATTCCCGTTAAGTAGTAAAAATTTCGATTCGGCACAAATTTATAATGTGCATCAGCTGACATATGAGGTGCCTGTCCAGCAAATAAAATAGTAATAGATTCATCATGTAATGTTTTCGCTAATCGTTCTCTATTTTGAGTAAAAAATGTTGACTTCATAATAATCCCCCTAATGTTCTATGTATGTTTTTCAAACTAATTATCCAATACAATTCATTCTATTATTGTTATAATTTTTCGTCAATTATTAACCTTTTTAGATGGTGTTGACATAATAAAAATTACACGTTAAAATAACTATAAATTAGTAAGTAACTAATTTAATTAAATTTAACTAGAGGTGAAAACAAATGCAAAAAATTTTATTCCGTATTAACGAATTATCAAAAAAAGAAAGAACATCTGGATTAACGGTTGATGAAAAACAAGAACAACAAATGTTGCGTCAAAACTATACAAAAACATTTCGCGGAAGCCTAGATTCTATTTTATTAAATACAAAAATTGTTGATCCAAAAGGTCTTAACGTTACACCAGTTGCATTACAAGATGCTCAAATACGTTTAAAATTAAGCAAATGAGTTCCGCGCTAAAGAAGTTCAATAAAACATAAAAAGAGCTGAAATTTCTATATAGAAATTCCAGCTCTTTTTATTGTCTTTTCTAATTTAACATACGAGCGATACATCGCAATTCTCCACGATACGATCATCGCAAATGCGAGTAAGAAAAACATTCCACTTAACTGTGCTAAATCAATCGATTGACTTAAATATGATTTCAATGCTACTCGTACAGCTAATAGCCCAACTAAAATAAATATAAATGCTTTAGACGGTTTCATATATATTTGTTCGTCTCTTAATTCGAACTTAGTTGTTTTAATAAGAAATATAGAGAAAATAAGCCCTATGATAATTGCCTCTCCTATTTCTAACGATGTTAACCTAAATTCCGGTAAGAAGTACATCATTGCACCAGTACTCATAAAAATTGGCGGTAATATAATTTTCTTTTTCGTTACCGGTTTTTTCGCTGCTTTAAAACGTAGAAACATTACTCCAACAGCCATACAAACTGCTACGATACTTGATAAAAGGGCTATATTCATATTCTCCACTCCTATCTATTTAAAAGACTTTTTAAGCAAAATCATAAACCAAACGAGCCCGATACTTATAATGACATGAGCTAATCCAGTCATATGGCTTAAACCGTTAAAGTCAGTTCCGTTTACTTGTAGAAGACCTCTAAATACCATTGTAGTGATAGTAAAAATTAATCCTGCATTATAAACAATAAACCATGCGTGAAAGCTTTTTGTTTCTTGTACATGAAACACTTTAAATAAAGCTAATGCAACCAAAAAGAATATGAATCCTAATACTAATACATGCGTATGCACTAGCTGTAACATAGTAGATCCTTTAATTCCTTGTGCTTTTGTATACTCTCTTGCAAATACACCTGATAATAAACCAATAATTAAGTAAATGAATGCTGCATTATATAATTTCTTCATTATATTCCTCCTGCTGTAGAACGACAATTCATATCGTCGTTTTCCATATCCGCTGCAATTATTTTACGTAATGTTTATGAACGGAATATGAACAGAATGTTACATTCTATTTTTTAAAAACAAAAAAGCCATTCCACAACTTTTCCTTGTGGAATGGCTTTTACTTATTTTAAATCTTCAATTGTGAAAGCACCCGGCAATAACTGTTCAACCGTCACTTCTTTTTCATCACCTTTTACATTCGTTAGTAATACAGGCATTTTCGGATCACAGAACTCAGCAATTACTTGTCTACAAGCACCACATGGTGAAATAGGTCCATCCGTTTCGCCTGTAATGACTAAGTAACTAAAATCGCGCTCACCTTCTGATACTGCTTTAAAGATTGCCGTTCTTTCTGCACAGTTACATAAACCGTAAGAAGCATTTTCTATATTACAACCAGTATAAATTTTACCTTCTTTCGTAACTAATGCTGCGCCAACAGGAAATTTTGAATACGGAATATACGCTTTTGATAACATCTTATTCGCTTCTTCAATATATTTTTTCTTATCCATATTATTTCCTCCTCAAAGTAACTGTAATTATGATTAATCAGTAATAACTGTATGAACTAATTTAGGAGCCACTGCTGTTTCAGCGATAGAAATGTTTTCATAAATTTTAGCTTTTACATCTTCTACATTTTCACGATTTGCGTAAATTGTTATGAATGGCTCGCCTTCTTTTACTGCATCGCCAACTTTTTTACGTAACATTAATCCTACTGCTAAATCGATTTCATCTTCTTTTGTCGCACGACCAGCACCAAGTAGCATAGCTGCGATACCGATTTCATCTGCAACAATGTTAGAAATAACACCTGAAGTTTTAGCAGGTACATCAATTACATATTTCGCTTGTGGCATTTTTTCTGGATGATCTACAATCGAGCTATCTCCACCTTGATTGCTTAAGAACTCTTTAAATTTCTCAGTTGCTTTTCCGTTTTTCATAACTTCAATTAACATTTCACGAGCTTCTTCTAATGTATTAGCTTTTTTCGCAAGTACAACCATTTGACTTCCTAATACAAGTACTAATTCTGTTAAATCTTCTGGACCTTCGCCTTTTAATGTATCGATTGCTTCTTTCACTTCAAGAGCATTACCAATCGCAAAACCAAGAGGCTGTGACATATCTGAAATAACAGCCATCGTTTGACGTCCAACATTATTTCCGATACGTACCATTGCATGTGCTAATTCTTTTGCATCTTCTTCTGTTTTCATAAATGCGCCAGCACCTGTTTTTACATCAAGTACGATCGCGTCAGCACCAGCTGCAATTTTTTTACTCATAATTGAACTTGCGATTAAAGGAATTGAGTTTACTGTTCCTGTGACGTCACGCAATGCATAAATCTTTTTATCTGCAGGTGTTAAGTTTCCTGTTTGTCCGATAACAGCTACTTTGTCGCGGTTTACAATATCAATGAATTGCTCGTTCGTAATCTCAACGTGGAATCCTTCTACCGCTTCTAATTTATCAATTGTTCCGCCTGTATGTCCTAAACCACGACCAGACATTTTTGCTACTGGTACATCTAAAGCAGCTACTAATGGTCCTAATACTAATGTTGTTGTATCACCAACACCGCCAGTTGAATGTTTGTCTACTTTAATTCCTTCAATTGCTGATAAATCAATCGTTTCTCCAGACTCAACCATTGCCATTGTTAAATCTGCACGTTCACGATCTGTCATATCTTTAAAGAAAATTGCCATTGCAAGTGCACTCACTTGATAATCAGGAATACTTCCGTCTGTATATCCATTAATAAAGAATTTGATTTCTTCAGTCGTTAATTCTTTTCCATCACGTTTTTTCGCAATAATATCTACCATTCTCATTATAATCACCATTCCTTTTCATATTATATGAATCTGTTAAAATAATAAGCCAACGATTGTTGCTGATAAGAAACTTACTAACGTTGCACCGAAAAGTAATTTCAAACCAAATCTTGCGACTACATTCCCTTGTTTTTCATTTAAGCTCTTAACTGCCCCTGCAATAATTCCAATTGAAGAGAAGTTTGCAAATGAAACTAAGAATACAGATATAATCGCTGTCGTTCTATCTGAGAAATTAAAGTTTCCTTGTGCTAAATCTGTCATAGCGACAAATTCATTTGATACTAATTTTGTTGCCATAATATTTCCGGCATTAACCGCTTCATGCCATGGAACACCCATAATAAATGCAAATGGTGCAAATACATAACCGAGAATTTCTTGGAATGAAATACCGATTACACCTTTAAATACTGCATTAATGAATGCGATAAGAGCAACGAAACCAATTAACATAGCTGCTACTGTAATCGCAACTTTAAATCCATCTATAATGTATTCCCCTAATACTTCAAAGAATGTCTTTTTCTCTTCTTCTTGTACTTCTAACATATCTTCTTCTTCAGTAACTTCATAAGGGTTAATGATAGAAGCGATGATGAATCCACCGAATAAGTTAAGCACTAAAGCGGTTACAACATATTGCGGTTTTAATAACACCATATATGATCCAACGATAGACATAGATACTGTAGACATTGCAGATGCACATAATGTATACATTCTTTTCTCTGGCAATAATCCCAGTTGTTTCTTAACTGAAATAAACACTTCAGATTGTCCTAAAATCGCAGAAGCTACCGCGTTATATGATTCTAGTTTACCCATTCCATTTATTTTACTTAATACTAGACCGATAGATTTCACAATAATAGGTAATATTTTAATATGCTGTAAAATACCTATTAAAGCTGAAATAAATACGATTGGCATTAATACACTTAAAAAGAATGAAAACTCTTTTTGATTTACTAATCCACCAAATACAAAATTCACACCATCAGCGGCATATTTTAATAACTCTCCAAAGCCATCTGCTATTCCGCTAATTAATATATTCCCAGCGCTTGTATTTAATAATAAAAACCCCAAAATGAATTGTAATATAACCATCGTTATGATTGGACGATATTTGACTTTCTTTCTATCATTACTAGCAAGCCAAGCGATACCTAAAATCAATACGAGGCCAAAAATACCGATTAAGTATTTCATAAGCCGTCTTCTCCCTCCGTATCCGCTTACATATTTTTCAATTGTTAAAGCAATAGATACACTTTACTTTAAACGTGTATCTATTGCTCTTTACTTTCATTATTAATTAGTAGTTATCTGTAGCACCTTTTGCATCATTCAATACGATTGCAATACTAGCACTAGCTCCAACGCGAGAAGCTCCAGCAGCTACCATTTTGTCTGCATCTTCACGTGTACGAACTCCACCAGATGCTTTTACACCAACGTTTGGTCCTACTGTTTTACGCATTAATGCGATGTCTTCAGCAGTTGCTCCGCCAGTTGAGAATCCAGTTGAAGTTTTTACGAAATCAGCACCAGCCTTTACTGATAATTCACAAGCGCGTACTTTCTCTTCATCTGTTAATAAACAAGTTTCAATAATAACTTTTACAAGAGCTTTTCCTTTTGCTGCTTGTACTACTTCATAAATATCTTTTTCAACGAACTCATTGTCGCCATCTTTTAAAGCGCCTACGTTGATTACCATATCAACTTCAGTTGCACCTTTTGCGATAGCATCTTTTGTTTCGAATGCTTTTGTTTCAGTAGTGCTTGCTCCTAATGGGAAACCGATTACAGTACAAACGTCTACATCATGTCCAGCTAATTCTTCAGCAGCTAGCTTTATCCATGTAGGATTAATACAAACAGAAGCGAATTTATATTCCTTTGCTTCTTCGATTACTTTCATAACATCTTCTTTAGTTGAATTTGGTTTTAAAATTGTATGGTCAATTAACTTTGCAATGTTCATTATCTTCACTCCTCATATCTTTTAACAACTTCATTCTAACTCTTAGTTGAACAAATGTAAACATACTTTTGAAATTTTGTTCATTATTTTTTCAGAAGGGAATTTCTTGTAATACATTGAAAGTAGTATAAGTTTGTAAATAAAGGATGTGGACTACTTGTTTAAGTCAAAATTCTTTATATTCACATTGCTAGTATGCACCTCACTATCCATATTTATTTTTTATAAAAGGGATGTTATTTTCCAAGAAGGAAACCCCATTCCATTTGCTTTAGCTATGTCTAAGATGGTTATTCAAAATAAAGAAATGGTGGAAGTAGAACCGCTAGATAATCAATACCCCTACTTAGTAAAGCGCGGAAAAATGGAACCTTTTATCAATATGATGGAGCGAGATGGATGGACTTTTGTAGATAGAGATATTATGGCTAACTCACTAATTTTTGAAAAAGGAGATCAATCAAAGAGCATTCCTTACAAATACTTTACAAGGTACTACACATTGATTTATTCATACTAAAAATAAAAGGCTTTCTCAAAATTAACATTTTGAGAAAGCCTTTTATTTCTAACCTTTTTGATAATGTAACAATTCTTTTGCTGTATGCTGATCAATAATTAATACATTTGCATACCCGCCACGTAACGCACCATCAATTGCTTGTATTTTTCTATTACCACCTGCAACTAAGATAGAACGTTTCTTTAATTTAAGTTCCTCTAACTCAATTCCAATGGTACGCTTATTAATTTCTTCGCTACTAATATTTCCGTCTCCATCAAAGAAACGTGAACAAATGTCACCGACAGCTTGTTTTTTCAAAATGTTCGTTTCATCCTTATCTAAATATCCTAATCGGAATAATAACGCTTCATCACGCACTGTTCCAACAGTGAAAACTGCAATATTTGCTTGTTTCCCCATTTCAATAATGTGATGAATATGTCGATCCTGCTCTACTAATTCTTTTGTCACCGCATTATCAAATATAACTGGGAGCGGTAAATTTCTTGGCGTCGTTTGAAAAGCCTCTGCAAATAAAGTGATGGTCTCATTCGCATATGTATTTACACTCGAATGACTAATACCACCTTTTAACTGGACAACTTCTACACCTTTCACATGTTGTGGTACGATTTTCCTAGCGATTTCATACATCGTCATTCCCCAGCTTACACCGACGATATCACCGTTTTTCACCGTCTTTTCCATGTACTCAGCTGCATATTTACTAATATACTCCGTAATCGTTGCATATTCTGGCACTGGAGAAAACACAACATGTGCCTCTAATAGGTTGTACTTTTCTTTAAGTAAATTCCCAACGTTATCTAAATCCGCAAATGGATCGGCTATGCTAATTTGAACAAACCCTTTTTCTTTCGCGTACTTTAATAATCTAGAAATCGTCGGTCTTGAAATATTTAATTTGTTAGCAATTTCTTGCTGACTATAATCTGATTGATAATATAACCTTGCAACTTCAACGCTTAATTGTTGTTTATCTTTTTCCATAGTAACTCATTACAAATCCCTTCCTGTATTTCCCTTTCGTTACAAGCATTATACAGCTTTATGCAAGAAATTTCGACTAATGAATTTTATCTACCTGAACTGATATTCCATTTAGTCTTTATAATGAAACTTTATTTTTCAGCTTCATACACTCGATACAGATGATCTTGAAACAGTTAAATCGATTTATATTTATTCTTTTTATAGTAACGATAACAAAACCCTTCAATAACAAATATTAAATATCGTTTATGGAACTTCCTTAATGTACGTTTAACAAAGAAATTCCTTAAGCGTATGAAATTCACATTTTGATGGCGAAATCCACGGCCATCAAGCTAAAGTTTTAATGTAACCCCGAAATGAAAATTTTCTTTCACTGCAGTTAATTACTTTGAGAAATTCGCGGATTTTTTCATTTTAGTGGGGTGTTTTACTTTGTTTTGTTAGCTTGATAGTGATGGGATACAGCCAACATTTTGGAAGTTTTATATGCTAAGCGAAATTTAACCTAATAAAGTCGAATTCCTGTACGTTAAGTGAAGTGGCATTACATTCACATAATCCGTATTATCTGAAATTAATAAAGTCTGTTACACTCTCTTCTTTAAAAACGTTTCCATAATATCCTTCTTGAATTTTTCATAATCAAACTGAAAAGCTACATTATGCGTTTTATAGCCTGGATTAGTAGCAAAACGAAAATCTGCAATACTTTGACCAAATCCTTCTCCTTGGTCAGGAATTACTTTAATAGGTACTCTTGAAAGGCCCACAGCCTCTTGATTCAGCAAATACCACACTGTCACAAAATCATGCATAGGACTTCCACTTATACCTGGATTAGACTTGGAGTAGAATTTATAATAATAGTCTAACATAGGTTTGATGATGAGTCCTGCAAGATCCTGTGTATTCCGGTGAAATGCATCGATTTGCTGGACCATTTCGGGTGTAACAATCGCATGTTGAGTCACATTTAAAGGAATAATTGTCAAGTTCTTTGCATGCTGCAGAATTAAGTTTGCTGCATAAGGGTCTGAGTAAAAGTTAGCTTCAGCCACAGCAGTTACGTTACCTGGATAGAAAAAAGCTCCCCCCATGCAAATGCATTCTCTTACGTTTCGCATTGTTTCTAAATTCAATACAAAAGTCGTAGCTAACGAAGAAAGTCTTCCTAAATTGATAATTGTAAGATTTTCTAAATTTGATTCTATAATTTGATAAATATCATTTAAAGGATAAACTGGATATGAAATTTCAGGGGGAATAATAGGCCCTAATCCGACTTTTCCATGTACCTCAGGGAAATACTGAATCACTATACCTGTCAACGGTACAGAAGCACCAAGGAATACAGGTATCTCTTCCCTTCCCGCAATGTACTTCAAATAGTTAATATTTCTTAATACATTTTCTCTTGATACATTTCCATAATCGGCTACAATTCCTACAAGTTGAATGTCTTTACGAAAAAAGGTGTACAGTATAGCAAACGCATCATCAATCCCCAAATCTGTAAACAGGAGAACCTTTTTTTGCATATTTCTTCCTCCAAAATCTATAGAATCCTACTTTCACTAATGATGTAGTAATCAGACTAAGCTTGTATGTATATATTTTATGTATTCTTAAAGAGTGGATTCTATTCACTTGAAATAGAGCTTTGCTCATTTAAATTTGATATTATGTTCAAGCGTAAGTTCCTGTTCTTAAGTTGATGGGCATGTGGTGCTATCCCATGCCCATCGACTTAAGAATTTTTTACCACCCCAAAATGAAAAAACAAGTTAAATTCTCATAGAAAGCCACATTGATAAAACGCACAGCAAACTTATGGATAAAATTACATGCTCGGCTCTCCACAAAAAACGGGATAAAAAAATAAACAGCGGAACTAGTTCACTGTTTACTTCGCCACACCTTCATGCAATTTTTCTGTATAATCCTTTACATCCTTCCAGCTATCTTTCGCTGTATTTAAATCTTCTTTTATAAAGGTAAATTCTTCTGGACTCATTCCTTTTACGTTTTGTAGTAAATTATTATATTTTGCACCTACCGTATACCATTGATTTGATATATTTTGTAGTGCTGTAATTGCTGCGTCAATTGTTTCTGTCATATTTGTTGTTTTATTTTTTACATCTGTCAAAATTACCACTTCTGCTTGTGCTCCAGAAATTCTATCCTTTAAATTGGCTATTTCTCGTTCTGCATTTGCAATATCTTTTTTTGCGATCGCAATCATCGGTCCGCCCGCAAGACATGTTATTAGCGCTACGCAAAGTACACCACCAGCAATAACCATATCATTGCTCTTTTTAATTGAATCGTTATATGTATTTATTTGTTGCTCTAAAGTTGGAATACCAGCATTCGTACTCGCCAAAATCGAAGTTAATTGATTTGTATCTTCTTTAAAACTGTTTGTATCTTTCGCCATTCTATCGCGAAATGCTTTTAAATTCCCTAATAAAATATCTACTTCATTTTGATTTTTTAAAATGTCCGCATACAACTTTTCTAAATCCGCTTTTAATTTACCGCTATCCTTTTGATCAATCGCTACTAGCATGTCATTATAGTACGTTTGAAAAGTATTATTGTAATTAATAATATTTTGATCTGTTTTTATAATTTGAGGCTTCATATTATTTAACCAATACGCTGCATTAATTTTTGCATCTCTTTGGTGCTGAACCATATTTCCTTTAAACTCACTATTAATTGAACTTATTTTACTCAAATCAGTCTCTTGTTGATTTTGAATTAATTTTGCATATGAATCCATTGCAAATATGCTCGATGTCGTTTGCGCCATTACATCTTGGAACCCCGCTGGTCCGAGAGAATAATTTTTCGCATTTTCTTGCAATGTTTTTACGTTTTGTTCCGCTGCAAAAGGATGTAAAGGAAACGCATTACTTGTTGCGACTCCAGCAATCATTATCGTTAAAAGACATTTTTTATAGAAATTATTACGCATAATTATCACCTATTCTTTTTATGAGGATATGAAACATTAGAGGTAAAAAAAGCTCCTGCTCACTACTGAACAGGAGCTCTCTATTATTTTAAAATTATTTATCTACACATAATGCTGTAGCGGTTTAATTACTATTATGCTTTTTTCGTATCTACTACTTTAATGTCTTCAGCATAAATCTTTTCTGCATAGTCCTTAATGTTCTTCCAGCTATCTTTCGCAATGTTTAAATCTTCTTTAATGAAAACAAGGTCATTTGGACTAATTGAATCTACATTTTGAAGTAAAGAATTGTATTTTGACCCCATTGTGTACCATTGATTTGAAATGTTTTGCAACGCTGTAATTGCAGTATCAATCGTATTTGTTAAATATTCCGTTTGCGTTTTAATGTTCGTTAATCCTGCTACTTCTAATTGCGCAGTTGTAACTTGTCCTGTTATCTTTTGAATTTCTGCTTGTGCATTATCAAGCTCTTTCTTCGCTAATACGATTCCAGCTGTTCCACCGCCTACAGCTGCTGTACCACCTGCAATTAATGCGATTCCTAGCGGCGTTCCTGCACCAGTAGCAATAACTACTGCACCACCGATAATTGCAATTGGGCCTAAAGCTGTCGCAACAGATGAGCCGATAATAATTGCATTATATTTACTAATTGCTTCATTATACGTTGCAATTTGATTTTGCAGAAGCGGAATTCCAGCATCTTGACTAGTTAAGATTGATGTAATTTGATTTGCATCTCCCTTGAAGTTTTGAGTATCCGACGTCATTTTATTTCGGAATTTCTTCAAGTCTTCTACTAACTGATCTACTTGCGCTTTATTTTCATTAATACTACTTGATAATCTAGTTAGACCTTTCGTAAGTGTTGCTTTATCCTTCGCATCTACCGCAGCAACTAAAGTATCATAATAGTTTTGGAATTTCGTATTGTAATTAATAATATTTTGATTCGTTGAAATAAGCTGTGGCTTTAAAACATCTAACCACTGTTTCGCATTTCCTCTAGCTGTATCTTGGTGCTGAATCACTTTTCCTTTTAAAGCCGCATCAACGCTCGATACATTTCCAAAGTTAACATTACCTTGTTTAATAATTGTTAAAGCGTACAGATCCATTACTAAAGCATTTGAACCTGTTCTTTCCATCGCATCTTTCAGGCCTTCTGGTCCTAACGAGTATTCTTCATAGTCATTATAAGCTTTTGCTACAGCATGAACTGGAGCTTGCTTTACTGTACTTTCAGCTGCATAAGTATGGGCTGGCATAATATTCCCTGCTGCAAATACTGCCATAAGTGCTGATAAAGCCATTACTTTATAAGGTTTTTTTGTCATTTTTCTTCTCTCCCTATATCGCTAATTATTTTTCTGTTTAATGTACTTCAACGTTTGTAACATAATCTTCAAATTGATTCGTTTGCTTATTCATTTCATCACTTACTTTTTTGAGTTGATTGAAATGTTTTTGAAGTAAACTACTGTCTGTATACGTACCTTCTTCAATATTTGTTTGAATTTGGATCATGTTATTATTTAAAACTTTCCAATCCGTTAATAACGTCTCTAAAGTTGTAATTTGGCGATTAATTAGTTCTGTAAAGCTACTTACTTGATCTTCAACGAATGTAATTTGAGTCGCTTCGGCTTCAGTTTGTGATAATTTTTGGATAAGTGGTAATAGCTCTTTTTGCTTTTGTTGAATACGAAGAGCTGCTTCTCTCGTTTGACTATCTGCAGCATTTACAATTTCATTACTTAAAGTCCCGATAGATACAAAGTCGATTGTTTTCGTTTGTGCAGTTTGATTTGTAATTGTAAATACTTGTTTACCGATATTAATAGAACCTTTAATAATTTCTTGAGGTCTATTCAAAATAGTAGTTAGTTCAGCTTGAATTTCCCCTTGAATTCTTTTAATATCTTCTCTTAATTTCACAATATCCCCATTTGATCCTTGCATTGTTTTTATTGCTTCATCAGCTTTAATTGATAAGTTGTTACTATCTTTGTCTAATACCGTTTTAAATCGATTTAACTCTAATAAATCTTGCTCCATACTCTCTTGAATGCTTTGGACTTGCAATTGTAATTTTCCATATGCATTTGTAAAATCTGCTTTTGCCTGTTCATCTTCATTTACTTTTCCTGCTAGTTCATAGAGCTTACTATAATAGCTATTAAATCTTGTGCTGTATCTCATCATTTCTTGATTTAAGTCGATCAGCTTCGGATTATATTCATCAATCCACTCTCGTACATTCGCTTTTGCAAATTTTTGATGATTCGTTAAACTACTCATAGCATTTACCTTAATGTCTGGTTGTTGTAAAATAACTAATCCGTATGCTTGGATAAGTGGTGACTGCGACCCTAACATTCTAATTGAATTTGATAATGTATTTGGTGCAATTACATTTTGCGCATATACTGTTTTCACTTCTGTTTGCCCCTCCTTCGCGTAAGCGCTTTCAGTAACGAAGCAACTCGTAGATACTGCTGTAACCAATAACCCTGTAATTAAAGTCTTTTTCACTTTAACTCCTCCTATGTATTAGCAACTATTACTATCGCATTTTATTATTCTATTTTTTGCACATGATTTGAGATGGTAAAAATAGAGAACATTATCACCGTGATTCATGTACGAATCACCTATCTCAAATTTTATTGCTACAGTACTAACTTATTGTTATAAAACATTTTATAACTTTTCATATGTGCTTAGTGTGAATAATATTGTATAAAATTTCTATATTACCTCAAGTCCAGCATTCACACAGTGAATATATCACCTAAAAATATTATTTATTTTAAACTAATTAACATACGAAAGTATGAAATTTTGTTTTGTTTTCATGTAAGTTTTGTACTGTAAGGTCATTTAAACACAGCTATTCATCTACCGTAAAGAAGTATTTTAATTCCCTTTATTTTCAAGCTCTCATGTCCTTATTCCAAAATAAAATCCACTTAACTTTCTCCATTAAAATATCCATATATCACAACAAAAAACACTATTTACTCATAAGTGATAATATTATAGTAATATATTTTTAAGACCTATATGCAATTATGCATAGCATATACACAAAAAGGATAACTTCACTTTCGTGAAGTTATCCTTAAAAAATCCCCTTACTTTTTCAAATGATATGGTACTGTCGTAATAACAACATTTCTTCGATACAGTAAATACGCACGAATGAGTAAACTAGACTGGTTATGAAGAATGTTATGCCAACCTTTTTTCGGAATAAACTGCGGTATAACGACCGTAACTCGGTAATTTGATTCACTCGCTTTATATTGCACTGTATCAATAAACTTGGTTAACGGCTGAATAATACTTCTATAATGAGAATGTAATGTAACAAGCCTTACTTCAGGTTGCCACTTCTTCCATTTCTCTTCAAATTGCTTTTCCTCTTCTCTGTCAAAAGCAACATATACAGCGATAACTTGATCTGCAGAAAGAGCCTTCGCATAGTTCAATGAATTTTCTACTACATGAGTCATGCCTGCTACAGGAACGACAATTACATTTCCCTCAATCGGAACAATCCGTTCACAAGTTTTTAAACTTAATTGATCGCCCACTGCATCATAATGCTTCTTAATTCGATGGAACAAGAAGATAATGGCAGGTAAGAAAATAAGGATCGACCAAACTTGTGCGAACTTAGTTAAAAAGAACATACTCATTACGATAAAACTAATAACTGCACCCGTTAAATTAATCGATAATCGTAAAATCCATCCCTCAGGCTTTTCACGAAGCCACTTTAGTACCATTCCAGTTTGAGAAAGCGTAAATGGAATAAATACCCCTACCGCATATAGCGGAATCAAATGTTCTGTTTGCCCTTGGAAAGCTACAATTAAAATAATCGAAGAAACCCCTAGTATAATAATACCGTTTGAATATCCCAGACGGTCTCCTCTAATTGTAAACATTCTCGGTATGAACTTATCTTTCGCAAGATTAACTGCTAATAACGGAAATGCAGAATACCCTGTGTTAGCTGCAAGAATTAATATTAAAGCTGTTATACCTTGTATGAAAAAGTACATAAAATTACGTCCAAATGTTTGTTCAGCGATTTGCGAAACGACTGTTACTTGTTTATTTGGAGTAATTCCGTAATAGTAAGCTAAAAAGACAATTCCTGAAAATAAAATGGCAAGTAATGCCCCCATCGCAAGCAATGTTTTTGCTGCATTGTTAGGTGCAGGATCTTTAAAGTTTGGAATTGCATTAGAGATCGCTTCAACACCTGTTAAAGCCGAGCTTCCTGAAGCAAATGCTCTTAACAGTAAAAACAAACTAATTCCTGCAACCGGTGTTCCAATCGGTGAATGTAAAGTCGGTGAAACGTGACCAGTTAAAATATTGTACACCCCTACACCAATTAATATAAATAATGCTAAAACAAATAAATAAACAGGATATGCCAAAATAGAAGCTGATTCAGTTACCCCTCTTAAATTTAAAATGGTAATTAGTATTACAAATATAATTGCAATGATTACATTATGTGCATGTAGGCTAGGAAAAGCAGATGTGAGCGCATCTGTACCTGCAGATACACTTACTGCGACTGTTAAAATATAATCTACTAATAAAGATCCACCAGCTATTAAGCCTGGATTCATCCCTAAATTTTCTTTTGATACAACATATGCGCCCCCGCCATGAGGGTAAGCAAAAATAATTTGCCGATAAGATAAAATAAGAGCTGTTAATAATACTAATACCCCAACAGCTATTGGAATAGAATACCAATAAGCTACCGCTCCAAGACCTGCTAATGCAATTAAAATTTGCTCTGGACCGTAAGCAACTGATGATAAAGCGTCAGAAGATAAAATAGCTAGCGCTTTCGTTTTATTAAGCTTTTGTTCTCCAAGCTCTGTTGATTTTAATGGCCTTCCAATTAAAAACCTTTTGATAGTTGAAACCACTGCTGTCCACTCTCCAATAATTTTGTACGAACTTTTCTGCTAGTTAGAGCAAGTAAAGTATTTCTTCAGAAAACAAAAAATGTCTACAAGCCATAACGAAATAGACTTGTAGACATTATTTTTTTTGTCGCACAAGCTCCACCTTCCTTCTCAATATAACGCTTACGAGGTTAGCTGTCGGATTCGGGCCTATGAGTAGCCCTACCTTTTTCAAGGATTCACCCCATTGAATTATGCACTAATTCATTTAAACGGGTCCCCCGCACCATGCGGTTTCAGCGATTTAGAAAATTGAAACTGTGGATTATATTACTCCTTTATTTTCAAAAAGTAAACAAAAATTTTCAAAAAGAAAATAATTAAAATGATTGCGTATAATCCACCGATAAATATACATAATGAATACTAAAAAATCCACAAAGGAGACCCATATGTCTAAAGAAAAGAAGCCTATTTTTTCCGATTCATATTTAGATGCAGTAGCAAGCGAAATTAATCAATTATATGGTAACCGTGATAAAGAAAAAAATACGACAGAAAGAATTAGAAGAGATGAATAAATTGTCACTATAAACACCAAAAAGGATAGCAACGTATTTATATTTTGCTATCCTTTATCCATTTTCATACTATTAAAATCATACTATTCCCTTACTTTTTATCATCTCTTCATACACTGTTAAATTTTGATATACAACGCCTAATAAAGGTGCTTCTATAGAAAATTGCTCTGCTAAATCCAGTAAGTATCCTTGTAAGTGCTTCCCCTCAATAAACGAACATTTTTCCATATCACGCTGCATCGATGACTTCATATCATACGAAATTTTATCAATCGTTTTCATATGTTCCTCAACAATGTTTTCCTTTACTGGAGCTCCTAATGCCCTCATGATTTGTACAGATTCTTCAAATAAGTTTCGGATAAAATCACGACCACCTTCACTTTCACGAATCGGTCCTATTGGTGCACGCATTAATGTTGTCACACCTGACATTACAGTTATAAATAAATATTTATGCCACATATCCTGCGTAATATTTTCACTTAAAACAAAACTAGCTTTTGTACCTGCAAATACTTTAGAAATACGCTTTATTCTCTCTGAATCTTGAGGCTTAATTTCCCCAAATACAAGTCTGTTAGCAGCACTAGTTTGTACAATTTCTCCTTGTTCGTTTAACGTCGTCTCGATAAAGCATAAACCACCAATTACTTTTTCCACGCCGAATTCCTTTTGTAATAGTGATAAATGAGCGATACCATTTAACAATGGGATTATTACAGTATTTTCACCTACAAACGGCTTTAAATCTATGGTCGCCTCGTGTAAATGATACGCTTTTGTTGAAAATAAAATCACATCAAATGGAGACGTTCTATCTTCTTTCGTTATCAATTTCGGTTGAAATGCAAAATCTCCATTCACACTACGAATAACAAGTCCTTTTTCCTCTAATTGCTGTTTTCTTTTGCTGCGAACGAGAAATGTAACATCTTCTCCCTTTTCTACTAATCGGCCACCAAAAAATCCACCGACGCCACCAGCTCCTAATACTAAAATGCGCATACAATATCCCCTTTTCCTAACACAATTATACTAGTTTTAGTATACATAACATTATACATGTCCCCTGTTAAATTAGCTGAATTTTCATTCTTAATCTATTGCAAAAACAAGGTTATTTTCAAGAAAAATTGGGCATGTTGTTTCTATAGCTTATTCGGAAAGGAAACAATGTAAATGGAGGCAATACAAATAATTGAAGAAAAAGATGTAACAACAGCTATATTTCAATTTATATTCCCGTTTTCGTTTAAAACTGGATATGAACAAAATATGTTCCCTTTCTTACAAAAAAATAATTTCCGTCCTTTTCGACTCGATCATCTCGAAGATGAAAATACATATTATGGGGAGTTTAAAGTTTCACATCAAAATATGGAAGCATACTATCTTTCATTTACGAATAAAATTCTTTTTCCTCATTCAGAACATCAAAAGGGACTACAGCGCTTTTCTAAAGATCTTAATTTAAATGGACATTTAACAACAAATCTTATTTCCGTTCCATTCAAGATACATTCTATTGATGTAACACTTTGTCCTTATGAGCTTGGCTTCTTAACAATTCGAACAGAAGTCAAAACCGCTCCAAACATGACATTATCAGAAGCCATCGAATTCGCTTCTCGCTTCCGTGTGCTTGAAACTAGAAATGATACAACTGAGACCATTTGTATTGAATGTGATGGAAAAAAATATTCACAAGTAGAAAAACTTATATTCGGCGATTTATTTCATGGCTTAACAGACTTCTTTGAGAATAAGAGGTTGCGGAGTTCATACTTTCAAACATTCCCCTTCTTTGAAGACCAACGAATGTATGTACAAACCTTATTATCTATTAACAAAAAGTCACACCTTCATGTAGTTGATGTATATCGAGCTTCCAGTCTTTCCGGATTAACAGACGATGGTAAGCCGTATATTAGCGCAAATAATGTTCCTTATATTGATGATTATTTAACAAAGCATTCTTATCAAAGATGGGCTCCTAACCGTTATTTTATTATGGAAGAACATATTTTCACATGTATAACAAATGAAGGTGAACGAGAAGTCACTAAACTTGCTAGTCAAATGTACGGAGAATTTTATTACGCTTTATTATTAAACCTATTCCATAAAGTTGTTTTATTAAAGATGGCGAACGCTTATGCTGAACTAAATATTGAACAAGATACAAATGAAATAGAGAAATTAATTTACTCTATCAATTCGTTTACAGCGAATTATTTTTCTTTAGAATTAGTATCTCAATCACAAAGTGAAGATATTTTCTTCCGCTTAAGAAAACTTTTTAACATTGAAATTTTATACTCGAACGCGAAACAAAATCTTGATGGTTTGTTTAAATATCAAGAAAATGTCGCCGCTAAAAAAGATAGCCTTTTATTATTAATTTTAACTCTCTACTCTGTGGTGGGCCAAATGTTAGGGTTTACTATGATTGACCTTTTAAGAAACACAGATTCAAACAAAATATCATCGCCTCTTGAATTTTTCGCACTGTTAATAGCAATTAGCGGTATAGTCATTTCCTTTATTTTAGGTGCACAAAGTTTATACCAATGGGGTATACAGCATCGAAGAAGACAAGCGTGGGTAAAACAAACTGTACTTTCTGCTGTGAACGAAAAAGAGGATAAAAATTAAAGACGATTATTTTCAAATTAAAAATACATGGTGCACTTAAGTAAATGAAATTTTTATCAGCGATTTTCCGAATATATCGGCGCAACTTAAAATATATCAGCGATTTTTTAAATATATCGACTTATCGACAAAAACTGACAAAAATAAGAACCGAATCATAAAAAAGGCTACTCCAAAATGAACCTTGGAGTAGCCTCTTCTCTTTGTGTTACACTAATTCCGCTTACTTCCCTGCTTCGATTTTTTCTAATGCAGTAGCTACTTGCTCTTCAGTTAATTCGTGTTGCACGATATAACGATTACGTGGGTGTACACGACATTCATGAGAACATGCACGTAAATGTTTTGCTTCACTTTCTTCAGAGCATAAAATTTTCTTGTTACATTCAGGGTTTGCACAGTTTACATAGCGCTCACAAGGTTCACCTGTAAAGTGATCTTTACCAACGATAACGTGCTCTTTTTGGTTTACTGGTACAGCGATACGCTCATCAAATACGTAACATTGACCATCCCATAGCTCGCCTTGTACTTCTGGATCTTTTCCGTATGTTACAATTCCGCCATGAAGCTGACTTACATCTTCATAACCTTCACGAACTAACCAACCAGAGAACTTCTCACAACGAATTCCGCCTGTACAGTATGTTAAAATCTTTTTGCCTTCAAGTGTTTCTTTATTTTCTCTAATCCAATCTGGTAATTCACGGAATGATTCAATATCTGGTTTAATTGCACCTTTGAAGTGTCCTAAATCAAATTCATAATCATTTCGTGCATCAATGATAACTGTATCTTCTTGTTTCATTGCTTCATAAAAATCTTTTGGTTCTAAATACTTCCCAGTAATTTCTTTTGGATTAATGTCGTCTTCTAAGCGAAGTGTAACTAACTCTGGGCGAGGACGTACGTGCATTTTCTTGAATGCATGTTCATCTGCCTCATCAATTTTAAAAACGATTCCAGCAAAACGTGGGTCATTGTTCATCGCTTCCATGTATTTTTCTGTTTGCTCAACAGTTCCAGAACAAGTTCCATTAATTCCTTCTGTCGCTACAAGAATTCTTCCTTTTAACTCAAGTGATTTACAAAATTCTAAATGCTGTTCAGCAAATTCTTCTGGATTTTCAATTGTTGTGTACATGTAATAAAGTAATACTCTATATGGTTTTGTAGTTGCCAATGTATTTCTACCACCTATCTAAATTTTAAAATCATGTATAAGTTAACGTTCATATCAAAACATATATAATAAGAAAATACATACTAAATTGTACTTAGCCTATTTTCTTCTATTTACAATTTTTTCTATAAGTTAACAAAAATAAAAACAAGATTACATCACAAAACACTATGGTTATGTTGTAATCCCAATATATTATATATCATACAATTTCATTTCCATCAATTAATATGCTGTAATATAGGCTCTATGTTCACATAAATTTCAAAAACAACCCTATAATTTATTATCTTCCCCCTTATTCAGCATCCATAAACTCCCAAAATATTTTTCACATCGTCACACCATTCTTTGCACGAAGTCATATAATTTGCATTAAGGAAACTTTCGTGTTCAAATGAAATTGCCACATAATATATTTAAATGTATTGAAATAATGAATAAGAGCAAATACAATAATTTCATCAAGTTAACATTCCAAAGGGGAACACTACTATGAATAAAGATATATCAAAAGATGAACAAGTCCCTTCTCAAAGTACAACTGTTCAATCCGCACATTTAGCATTAAGCGGACAAACGAAAGGCTTAAAGAGACTATTACCATTCTTAGGACCTGCTTTTATCGCATCAGTTGCTTATATTGATCCTGGGAATTTTGCAACGAATATAGCTGCTGGATCCCAATATGGGTATTTATTACTTTGGGTAATTCTCGCTTCTAATTTAATGGCTGTATTAATCCAAACTTTATCAGCTAAATTAGGAATCGCTACTGGGAAAAACCTTCCTGAAATAGCTCGAGAAAATTTCCCAAAACCAGTTTCCATCGGTTTATGGATACAAGGTGAACTCGTTATTATGGCGACTGATTTAGCTGAATTTATTGGAGCAGCACTCGGATTATACTTACTGTTTGGAATTCCGATGTTACCAGCTGCTTTAATTACAGCGGTTGGATCATTTATTATTCTTGAATTTCAGCGCAGAGGCTTTCGTCCATTAGAAGCTATCATAACAGGGATGATTTTTATCGTTGTTATCGCTTTTGGTGTCCAAGTCTTTTATGCTAAACCAGAATTAAGTCCTCTTCTTTCAGGTCTATTTATTCCAAAATTCCAAGGCGTGGATAGCATTCTTTTAGCAGCTGGAATTTTAGGTGCGACAGTAATGCCGCACGCGATATATTTACATTCTGCCTTAACACAACGCCGCGTAGTCGGAACAAATGATGAACAAAGGAAAAAGATTTTCCGCTTCGAATTCATCGATATTATTATTGCAATGGTTATCGCTGGAGCTATTAATGCAAGTATGTTAATTGTAGCAGCTGCTTTATTCTTTAAAAACGGCTTGCATGTTGAAGATCTTGATGTTGCTTTTAACCAATTTAGTAACTTAGTCGGTCCTGTATCAGCTGCTTTATTTGGAATTGGACTCTTATCAGCAGGACTCTCTAGCTCATCTGTCGGTACAATGTCGGGTGATATTATTATGCAAGGATTCATTCGCATGCATATTCCGCTATATTTACGCCGATTTATTACAATGATTCCACCACTAGTTATTATTGCTTTAGGCGTAAACCCAACTTACGCTCTCGTTATGAGTCAAGTTGTCTTATCGTTCGGTATTGCCTTTGCACTAGTACCACTTATTATGTTTACAAGTAATAAAAAGATTATGGGTGCACTCGTTAACCACCGTATAACAACATTTATCGCTTGGATAATCGCTGCACTCGTTATCGTTTTAAATATTTTCTTACTGTATCAAACATTTGTAGGCTAATGAAAAAGGGTATTCCAATAAAAATGGAATACCCTTTTTAGTACAATAATTCTCTTCTAATTACCTTTTACGTATGTACCTCTTTCCGGCATCATAGCACCTTTTTTAGTTCGAAAATACAGTGGCAAGCCTTCCGTACAAAACATACTCACCTTGGATGGATCCTCTCTTTGATGATGAATGTGTAAATGCGGCTCACTTGAACTTCCAGAGTTACCAACTTGGGCAAGAACGTAGCCTTCATTTACATGTTGTCCTTCTTTAACTTTAATCGACCCTTTCTTTAAGTGAGCGAGAATCAAAAATGTCCCTGTTTCATCTAACCGTAAATAAATATGATTCCCGGCCATTGACTGAAAATCATCTGATCCCGGAACTAAATCTTTTTCATCATTATTAACTGATACAACTGTTCCAGAAGCTGGTGCCATTACTTTCGCTCCATATATTCCATAATCCTCTAACGTACTACTTTTCACTTCAGCAGGTGGAATGAGAATATCATATGCCCATCTTTCATTTGGTTTTATCACATGATAATTCTTCTCTAGCCGATCACCACCCCAACCTACTAACGCCCGCTCATTCAAAGGAAAACGAACGACTATTTTAGGACTCGTAGACTGTACATCTGCTGGGTATGCAATTCCCCCAATGTTAGGCGAACCACCCAACAGGCCAAGCTCCAATGATAGAGAACAGAACTATTAAAAGTAACGTTCTATCTATTCGCTTTCTAAAGATGCCCTTCCAAACAAACATTACTACTGAACCTATCAAAACAAAAATCGAAACTACGCTAAATGCTTGTATACCCCACCAAACAACGACTGATATAGTACCATTAGCTAAATAAACTACACTCCAACTTATAAATAAAAAAGAAACTATAATTGCTAACAAACTTTTCTTCCACATGCTGTATCCCTACTCTCATATCTTTGTTCTCAATGATACGAAGTAAAAATTACGACATATAAAAGAAATACTTACGACTTTCTTACTTTTTTATACTGTGGTAATTTTACAGTGAAAACTGTTTCTTTATCGTTACTACATACAGTTATATCTCCTTTATGGAGCTGAGCTATATTTCTCGAAATTGCAAGTCCCATTCCTTTCCCACCCGTATGAGAACTACGTGATTTTTCACCACGATAAAACTTCTCAAAAACGTAAGGAAGGCTCTCTGTCGGAATACATTGTCCAAAATTTTTAATTTCTACTTCAACATTCCTTTCTCTTTGGGAAATTTGAATTGAAATTTCTTTTCCACCTTTCCCGTACATAATGCTATTACTAATTACATTTTCAAAAAGTCTCACTATAAGTGCTACATCAACTTCTATATATAGCTCTTCATTACTTTTAATATAAAAACTCATATTGGCATCATCTAACTGTGGTAAAAAATCAATCATGATCTGTTCAATTAATGCTTTCATATCTACTACATTTTTATGTAATTCAATCTCTCTATAGTTTATTTGACAGTATTCTAATAAATCATCAACTTGATTTTTTAATTCATAACTTTTTCGCTTTAATATACTTACATATTGTTCACATTCTTCTCCATGTGAATGAAGCTTATTTCCTAGTAAATCCGCATAACCAATTAGAGATGTTACAGGCGTTCGTAAGTCATGTGAAATATTACTAATCATTTCATTTCCTGTGATTTTTTTTCATTTTCAATAGACTCTTTTAAACTTTTGGCCATTCTATTGACATTCGTCGCTAACTCACCAATCTCATCGCTTTTCGAAATAGGTATATGTATTTCCAAATTACCATTGCTTATTTCCTTCACGTTCTTATTGATCTCATTCAATCTTTTTATAGTTGTCTTTGTCAGTAATGCAAAATATATAGTGGTTAACAGCAGAAAAAACATAAAATAAAAAAACGAATATTTTTCTTCTAGCGCGACAACGTCACTATATATACTTCCAAATAAAATTTGAACTAATATGATACTTACCGTAGCTAACAGGATACTACATATAAATGCGAAAAAGAATTTAGCTCTAATTCCTTGTAATGATTTAATCTCCAATTTTATACCCGACTCCCCAAACATTTTGTATAAACCTCGGTTCTTTTGGATTCTCTTCGATTTTATTTCTTAATCTCGCAATATGAACCATTACCGTATTATTACTTTCATAGGCCCTTTCATTCCAAACACTTTCATATATTTCTTCAATCGTAAACACACGGTTCTTTGCAGCTGCCATTAAGTGCAGAATATCATATTCAGTTTTTGTAACATTAATTGTTTGTCCATATATCTTTACTACTCTAGAAATTTCATCTATTTCTAAACCTTTAATGTTTATTTTCTTTTCCATTACTTGGACAGTAATTTGATTAAAATATGTATACCTTCTTAATTGAGCTTTCACTCTTGCTATAAATTCAATTGTACTAAACGGCTTCACAATATAATCATCTGCCCCAGTACTAAATCCAATTACTTTATCTACATCCGATGATTTTGCGCTTAAAAACATAATTGGTAAACTGTGTTTCTCTCTAATCCTTCTACACAGTTCTATACCATCCATTTGAGGCATCATAATATCAAGAATAGCAAGTTGAATACTGTTATTATTTATTATCTCTAATGCCTCTTCTCCGTTATGAGCACTAAAAACAGTAAAACCTTCTTGCGTTAAATTCACATTAATAAATTGAACAATATCTAGATCATCATCTACAATTAATATCGAGTTTTTCTCCATTTCCAAACCTCTTTTTTGAAATATATTCCACATCTAATTTTAACATAAATCAAACCTACCCTTTCTTCTTGAATAATCTTTATTTTCAATTTAAATTATATAATAACAAATACATTTTAGTTTCATATGAACAGGAGTGAAGGCATGTTTCCTATATTAAAGACCGACCGACTCATTTTGCGAGAACTTACCGAAAAAGACGCACCAAGTATACTACAATGCTTTTCTAACACTGATGTACTGCGCTATTATGGCCAAAAACCATTACAGAATGTTGATCAAGTAAAACAGATCATAAATAATTTCAAGTTGAGTTACAATGCAAGAAACGGTATAAAATGGGGAATCGAATTAAAAGATAAGAAAGAACTCATTGGAACAATTGGTTTTCACGATTGGTCTTCTGAGCATAAACGCGCCAATATAAGTTATGCCTTTCTCCCTGAACACTGGGGAAATGGATATGCGACTGAAGCAGTTCCTGAAGTTATATCATATGGTTTCCACACCCTTCATTTAAAACGTATCGGTGCGATTGTCTTTCTTGAAAATGAAGCTTCAAATAAAGTGCTATTAAAATTAGGTTTTGAAAAAGAAGGAGTTTTAAAAAATTATATGTATCAAGATGATATTCCATATGATACGAATTATTATTCTTTATTAAAATCAGTTTAATAGAATTAACATGTAAAAAACTCGTATCAGCACAACGGAGCCAGGTAGTGGATTTTTAATGAGGGATACAGTTTTCATTTCTTAGATCATCGTACGACGGATGCAAAGTACAATAAATTATATAATCTAAAAAAGACGGTACATGAGCAAACCCTTACTCATGTACCGCTTTTTACGTTCTTTTTCTGTTTTCGCAATGCTTTTGGAATGTATACACAGAAAGGTTCGCTTTCCATGTAATCCCCCGTCATCGCATATGCTCTAGAACGAGATCCCCCACAAACATATCGAAACTCACAAACACCGCACTTTCCTTTATACTTGTCCGGATTACGAAGGTTTTGAAAAACAGGGGAGTTTCGATAAATTTCAGCTAGCGATGTTGTTCTAATATTCCCAGTTTTAATTGGCAATAACCCACTTGGATATACATCTCCAATATGAGAAATAAATACAAAACCGTTTCCATCATTCACCCCTTTTGGAGCACGCCCAAGCCCATCAATTCGACCCGTCGTCCCATTCATCAATACATCCTGATATTGAATGACCTGATTTGTTTTTTTATTTTCTTTCATTTTTTCTTGAATCACAACACGTCTATAATGCTGACCAGCTGTTGTTTTAATATCAAAAGAAACCTTTTTACTAAGTTGATATAGCCAATGGAATACCCTTTCATGTTGGGCTGGTGAAATCATATCTTTTTCCTTACCTCGCCCCGTTGGAACTAAGAAAAATATACTCCAAAGTACACATTCTAATTCTTCTATTAACATTGCCATCTCTTCAAGTACATCCACATTATAATTAGAAACAACAGTATTAATTTGAATAGGGATTTTTAATTCATGCAAATAACGAATCGCATTCATTGTTAATTGAAATGACCCTTCTGTCCCTCTAAAATGATCGTGTATTTCAGCTGTTGGTCCATCTAAACTAAACGCCCATCTAGCAAGTCCTACTTCTTTTGCTTTTTGAATTGTTTCTTTCGTAACGTTTGGAGTGGCACTTGGCGTCATAGATACTCGAACACCTTTTTTCACTGCATATTCCGCAATATCATATACATCTGGACGCATTAATGGATCTCCACCAGTAAATACAAGCATTGGATTTTCCATTTCATATATATCATCAATTAGTTTTTTTCCTTCTTCGAATGTTAGCTCTAGAGGATCACGATGATACTGTGCTTCTGCACGACAATGCAGACATTTTAATTGACATGCTCTTGTTAACTCCCATATCACAATAAACGGATTTTTATTAAAATCACGATTAATCAAGATTAACCCTCCCATCAATTGATATTCTAATTGTAAAGTTATATATGTATTTATGTTGTGAGATGAATCACAAATAATAATCTTCCTCTGCTGTTGATCTAATGTTTCTACCTTCCTCTTCAACCATCACAGAAGCTCTTTTTAAAAAAATATAAACACCCCTTTAGACTAAATGATCTAAAAGGGCAAAGCTTCACAACTTTTTATAAACATCGTGGCTTTCTTCAACACATCACATCTTTTTTTTAGTTATCAAGACCTAAATCGTAAAAAGTCATAAAAAATAAAGGGCGATACATATTAGTCATGCATAATATGTATCGCCCTTTTAATTGTTGTTCAACAATCGCGCCTGTTTGTTGAAGATTATTAAATTAAGGATCTTCTTTACAACGCGAAACTCAAAGTAGTTGTTCGTATAACTTATTTCCATACCAATCACACACCTTTGTAGAGTAGTAGTATCAGTATGTCCAAGGTTGATAGATTTTTTGCACCAAAACCATTTTTCTTATATTTTATTTAATAATCCTATTAAGTTTTTTGTAAAATTCACCTTTTGTTTTTACATGATTAAACTGATTCGGATTAATATTAGCATTTTGAGAGATTGCTACAATCTCTTCTTTTGTAATTGAATCTTTAGTATTTATAGATGCTATATTTGTATATTTTCCATCTTCTGTTTTTGAAATTTCTAAAATCCCTTTATTTACAAGATCCACTACAGCCTTATGCTCTGAAGAATGTGTATCTACACCAGTAATTTTCCAATTATGCATAACTTTTGGCGTATATACACCCTTCTTTACCTCTTTTAAATATGTAATAGCAAGGTTACGAATGGTTCCACCTGTTTCTCCCAATGCATTCTCTTGTTTAGATGACCAAATTTGTTCAAACTTACGTCCCTCTAAAGCTCCACCTTTTGCCTGAAGAGCCTCCATTCTATATGCATTCATTCCCAGCGTCATAACATCGCTCATTTTGATTGGTTTATTTGTACGAATAGATCGTAAATTTGTAATTCTACTTCCATATGGTTTTGTTAAGTCAATCTCGTATTTTACGCCCCCAAAGAAATCGTTCGTACTGTATTTAGACGCACGGCGGGTTTTATCAAAGCTAACTGTTACATCTCCGGCACGAGATGAGTTAAAATACCCT
>NZ_MAOG01000015.1:0-30088 GCF_001884205.1 Bacillus sp. NH11B
AGCATATTGGTAATTGTACGCAATATCTTTCTTCTTAATAGGACCTACATCCAAACGGGCATAATCGTTATCAATTTGATGGGCTACTACATCTGCTTTGCTGTAGTAAAGCATGACTTCATGAAAGAAATCTGATAAAGGTGTCTCTTGAATCTGCACACTTGGAATACCCTTCATTTCATTTTCAGGAACAAGGTTTCTATCCTTTAATTGAGCGACTACAACATTTGCATCTCCTCTCGCATACTCGTGAAAAGGTATTAGTGTTTCTTCAAGTGTAGGATCAGATAATACTGTTGTTCCATCAGCATTTTTTACAGGTATAGCGGTAGCAGTTTTATCTTTTAAAACCAGCTTTCCATCTTGCTTTGTAAAAGTAAGGTCAATACGTGAGATATGTGTTCCATATTTATCTGGTTCTGTAATAATTACGCCATTTACAACTTCTTTTTTTACAAGTTTATGCATATGAGCTGCAAAAATAGCGCTAAGTTCGGGGCAAGCATTCGCAATATCTTGAACCCCAGTACCAGGGATGCCATTCTCATTTTCGAGGCCCATATGCATAACTCCTACCATTACATCTACTTTACCTTCTAATTCTTTAATTGCCTTTTTTGTCTCTTCTACTGGATTTTTCACCACTAAACCATCCAAATGATCTGTCCCTTTTTCAAAATCACTAATCATTGGTGTATTCATGCCAATAATCCCGACTTTAATTCCACCTTTTTCAACAATCGTAGATGCAGGAAGAAAACGCTCTCCATTTTCCTTATAAATATTTCCTGCTAACGTCTTTCCCTTATATTGCTCACTAACTTTTTTCAATGTATCTAATCCAAAGTTGAATTCATGATTTCCAAATGCCCAAGCATCATATCCCATTGCATTCATCGCTACCATCATTGGCGATTGTGGCTTATCATTGAATAATTCTACTGAGTTTCCTTGAATTGTGTCCCCAGCATCTACTAATATGGTATTGGGATTTTCTTGACGTATCTTCTTTATAACCGTATAAAGCTGCGTTAAACTTCCACTCGTATTTGCACCATCAAGCGCATAATCCCAAGGCATAAATCTACCATGAATATCTGCAGTACCCAACAATGTAATATTAACATCAGATTCCTCAGCTTTAGAGATAGCTGGTTTGACTGTTACTGCTGTTACAAGGAGCATAAGAATAACAAAATAACATACATAGTTCTTCCATTTCATTTTTGGCATAATAACATATTTCTCCCCTTTTGTACTGTCATAAAGTTGCATGAACTTTAAAAATGTAACTTATTATTCGAAAAACTTCAACTACAAAAAATTATCACTAGCAGACTGGAATTATGCCTTCCAACTCAGTAATTTCCTCATTAATTAACTGCTCTATTTTTTTAAAAAAGTCATCAATTTGATTAAGTGCCGTAAGAATAAACAGATTTGAACGCATCCAATAAGGTTTTGATTGCTTATTGTCAGCTACTACCTCAATACCTACAATTCCTCTTTTGTCATGTAAGAAGAATCTCATAGATAAGAAATGAGTTACATTGTCTATATCCTCACCTGAAACCCATTGAAATTCATGTAGTTTAAAAGTGGAAAACTTGATTATTCCCTCTTTTAAAACTTTGAGTTCTTCATTGGTGGTATATATATTAATGTTCGCAGTGCCATAAGATCCAGTAAAATCAAAATTCAATTCAAAAAAATCGGTATCTTCCCATATTCTTTTTATTTTTATATTCGGTTCAGGCATTGTGGTCTATCCTCCCATAAATTGCACTTTCCAATTGAGAATATTATAACAAGTTTCCCTGAAGAAAACGGTTCCGTTAGATAAGTAAAAAATAATGTATATTCTATATATGCGAGGTTTACATAACTTCACTTATCGGTAGCAAGGAAACAGCAGATCCCTACTCTCATAAAGAATCTACCTCTTTCTCTTTCTATCAATCCATGCAATTTTTTATACATCCCTATCATAGTGTGGGGTCTCGTTTGTTACTGGATTAGCCGAAAAACTCTATAAAATCCTGCATGCTTTTAGCGTGGTTTTCACCAAAATACTGGTGATGGCACACCGCAATATTGCACGTCAGCAATACCAAAAATGGACTTCACCTTCGGTAGTAAGAATCTCACTTACGTTAGTCAGCTTGCCTCTTTTCTAAAACCATAAAGAACGTACTATCTGGTAGCGCAACCGCATTCCCAGACTCATCTGTAAACTCGATTTTCTCGCTAAGATGGTTTGTATATCCATCCTGCAAATAGTTCATAGCTTGAACGATGTTTACTTTATCTCCAAAGATCCCCTTTACGAAATCCTTATAGTCGTTTGGCGTAAAGATTCCAAACTGCTCCTGCACCTCATGAACGAAGGAATCCTCGCCCCAGGTATACGTATATAAGAACTCCATCGCATCGTTAACAGGTATTTTGACTGTATTGCCTGCAAGTACCTCATACTGGATTATACGCCCCTTAAATTCATGGACATACTGCTCTAAGAACTTCATTCCGCCCGCATCTTTAAAACGAATCACACGCATTAACGTTTTATCTTCGGTCATGATGCCATCACGAATGATAATACGCCCCCCTGGCTTTAACACCTCGTAGGCACTTTGCAGCCCCTTTTTAATTACTTCATGATTGAATTTCTTACCTTCATACTCGATATAAGAGAACAGCTCATGAAGGATAGAAGAATATACAATCGTATCAACCGATTCTTTATCAAACGAGCTACTTAAGTTGATTGCATCCCCTTTAATGATGTCCCAAGACCGACCCTCTTTCTGCTTCTTCTTTTTCAACGTATCAATCACGTTTTCAGAAATATCGATACCGTAGATTCGTTTATTCTCAGTCTCTTCTTCAATCATATCTAGCATGACACCACCACCGGCTCCGACGTCTACAACCGTATCTCCCTTTATATAATCAAGAATAATTCGTTTATCATCAGCCGAACTATTCATATGCTCCAGATATACTTCTTCGTTATGGAATCTATCATACGCATCCTTACGTAACCCGAAGAAATCAAATAGCAGCACATTTGCCCGAGCATGCATCATATCTATCTTTTCTGCCTCTACACAGAAGGTAATTAACGCCTCACCTACAGCAGAAAACTGAAACGACACATACGCAGTCTTCATATCTTCATCAACTTTAGCCTCAAAAGAAACATGCGTTGTATCCGGCTTCTCGTTCTCACGGTACTCCCGTAGATACTTCTCAATAACCCGCTTACGATACACGTTGTTCTTCTTCTCGCCTTTGAAATCATAGTGCAACTGCTGCATCAATTTCTCGAAATGGATATGCTGAACCTTTCCAGTGCCTATCTCGTTCTTTAACATAACAAAAACTGTCCAAATATCCTCGAAGCTAAGAGCATGCATAGACGGTTCTACATACCACAAATCCTTATCAGATAAGAAGGTTTGAACGCCACTCTTCTCGCTCCCCATAATTATATCTTTTTCAAATGCTGACTCCTTATGTTTTGGCGTGAGTCTATGTATGCGAGAAGTAAATGGCTCCACATAAGCATCAAACAGACCATCAATTGTAATCTTCACATCGTTCTTTACTTCACTCCACAAGGATTTTGATACGCCCTCAATAATACATTGGTTAAGATAGTATAGAATCTCCTTTAACCTAACGTCTCCGTATTCTTCTTTATATGTGTTAATTAAATCAACATGAGAGTCCAAACGTGCCTCTCCGCGGATATACTGCCCGATTAATCCATGTGTTCTAATTAAATCTCGAACAAACAAATACTCAGTAGAGTTTAAGTTTGTCTCTATACGTTCGCTAAACTGAATATCACTAAAGATATCAGCAGAACCCTCGTTATGTACCAATAGATTAATCCCGTTTTTCTTCCATTGCTCCCGCCGTTTTAAAGAGCCTACCTTTGCAAGCTCACTATACGTTAGTACCTTTTCAATAATGCAATACGCTTCTTCGTCTAAAGGCAACCCATCTAATACTTGCAGCGTACGGTGTACATAGTACAACACCGCATCCGTTTTTAATGCACCAAGTACCTGTACATTCTCATAGTTTTGATGTATCTCCTCTGCCTCGATTAGATGCTTTAACCACGTAGGGAGAGCATCAGAAAACCCTTCAATGTATTTATTTAGAACTTCTATGTTTTTCAACTTATTTACCCCCATATATAATCAATATCTGTAGTAAGGTCTGGGACACCTTCTCCAAAAAGATCATCACCTTATGTCCCCCTGAGTGCTACTACTTGCTATTTACCATCTACATCTCTTTCAAATACAAATGCATCAAATCTAGTCTTTTTATCATGTAAAAGAGAGTTATCAATTTTGTTACTAACATGCCAAGTTTGTAACACATTCTTTTGTTCATCTCTTATTTTAACTTCATTAGGAATTTCGGCGGATCACTTCTTAAATTGATAAACATATGTTGTGACAGAATCAACTGAAAATGGAAACGGCAAGCGGGTGCACTCCACTTGCCGTTTTTTCATAGCTTAGTATGTATTTGAATTTCTTTTGCTTTCTCTTTTTCACCCTTCACGCGTACAATTAAATCATATGATCCGGATTTTGGAGCTTCAAAAGAAAGCAAACCTTCTTTTTGAGAAGTGATTTCTTCTTCATAAATAACCTTATCATCTTTTGTAACTTGCAATAAAATCGTACCTTCTTCAACGGCTGCTTCATAAGGAATTTCCACATTTCCTTTTTCAGCTTTAAGCGTTTGCACATCGTAATACCCTTGCAAGGAACCAATTTTTAAAGTCGTTTCACCATTTTTTTGAACCTTTGTGACTTGTGTTGCTGTATTGCATGCGCTTAACAATACAACAAGAGTGAGAATCATAAATAAACGTAGTAATTTCATAGAAATTCCCCTTTTTTATGTATATGAATTAAGATTCATTCTTTAACTATTTCAAAAACACCAACAGCTTAAAAGAATCACTGCTTTTCTTCAATTTCTTTTTTAAATAATTTTTGAAACTCTAATTCTGTTTCATTAATAAAACCAAGATGTAGCACACTAGAAATATCTTCATGATTCAAAAAGAAATTGTACTCCGAAGAAATATTACCATGAGGAAAATAACAACATACATAATCCCATGTTTTTGTTTCAGAATCCATCTGTCTTCTTCCATAAACCATTAATGGATGTTCCCAACCTTTAAACATTACAACAGAACCTATTGGAAGTAATTCTAACTCTAAATTTTATCCCATCTTATTTCCCACCTCTTAAAATAGCTTTTTTTACAATAAAATACATAATAGAGAATAGTAAACAAACTCCAATTGTACCGAAAGTTGCAATTGAAATTTTACCTGCTAATGTTTCATTTGGATCTAATGCATTAGGTAAAATTGTACCGAAAATTGCAATACAAGCTAATACAACCATAAAATATTTAAATCTTTTTACTTTCTTATTCATACTAATTATCCCCTTTATTCCTTAACATTAACTTCTAAACCAAATCCCCATAAACCTACACCAGGACCAAATGGTACATGGAATTTGAATCTGCTTTTTCCAGCTTCAAAAGATCCCCCGAGATTCCCAAATTAATATCCCCAAGTATTATACATACCAATTAATACATATAGAAAAAGCCCCGTTCCAATCAAACACTTAAGCTCCCCTATTTTTTATAATACTCAAATAATTACACGCAAACATCTCTATCAATTCATCTTAATACCTCAATTACCTTTTAAGTATATCAATGACAAAATATATAATCTATTATTTTTTTTATATAATTAAAAACAAACATAGTTACAGCAAGAGAATGCTTGTATGCTGATTTGTACTGCATTACCTTATTCCATGTACTCTTAAAAAAACCTTACTTTTTAAAAGTAAGGTTTTTTGTATTTATTCATTAGCGATGTAAGCATTCTTATAAGTATAAATACCACCAAATTGATGCTTTTCAATTCCTTTTACATAATCCTTTTGTACGTAAGCTGAGCCAATTTGGTAAAGCGGTGCTATCGCAGCATCCTCTAATAGAATACGTTCAGCTTCTCGCAATGCTTCCCATCGTTTTTCAGGATCCAGTACAAAATCATTTTTCGCTTTCTTTATTAATTCATCGTAACGAGAATTGGAGTAATTCATTTTATTATTCGGATTACTCGTCGTAAATAGCTCTAAATAACTAATTGGGTCTTTATAGTCCGGTCCCCAATTTGTCAAAGATATATCGTAATCACCCGTTTGTTCTAACTGTAATTTTTGCTTAAATGGCTGTTGTTTAATGTGTATCGTTAATCCTTGCAAATGCTTTTCTAAGTCACCTTTTATATATTCTGCCATACGTTTTGCATTATCTTGTTCATATGTTAAAAACTCGAGTTCTACTTCGTCTACTCCCAGTTCTTTTTTCGCTTCTCCCCAAATCTTTTTCGCATTTTGCAAATCATATGAAGAAAGATCTCCGTTTTCTTTTCTAAAATCTTTACTAGTCTCTTCATTTATATGACCAGCTGGCACAAGCCCACTTGCTGGTTTTGCTCCATTATTAATAAAGTGAGCAACGAAATTTTCTTTATTTAGCGCGAATGAGATAGCCTGACGCACTTTCTTATTTGCTAATGCATTATTTTTTTCGTTAAAACGTAGCATAGCAATTCCAGGGTCACTCGACATATGTAAATCCTTATTCCCTTTATACTTGTCTACAAATTGAGAATTAATAGGCACCCGGTCCAAATTACCAGCTTCATATAAATTAACAACCGTCATTGTATCCTTTACAATTTGAAAGTTTATTTCGTCTAATTTCACTTTCTTTTGATCCCAATATGTAGCATTCTTCTTTAATTGAAACTCTTGTTCATGCTTCCATTCTTCTAATACAAACGGACCGTTATATATGAGATTACTAGGTTCCAATGCATAATTCTTTCCTTGTTCTTTCAAAAATGATTCATGCTGTGGTAAGTATATAGGTAGTGCTAACAACTGTAAAAAGTAAGGAATTGGCTGTTCTAGTTCCACTTCTAACTTATAATCATTTATGACTTTAACCCCAAGTTCATCAAGAGGCATCGTTCCCTTATTGATCTCTTTCGCATTTTTCACATAAAAAAGCATGGACGCATATTGAGAAGCTGTTTCAGGGTTAATTGCACGTTTCCACGCAAACATAAAATCCTTTGCTGTTACATTGTCCCCATTTGACCATTTTGCATCTTTACGCAAATCAAATGTATATTTTTTACCATCTTCACTTCTTTTAAACGATTTTGCTACTGCTGGAATCGGATGATCCTGATCATCTAACACATACAACCCTTCAAATATGTTTTGCATAACGTGTGCTGATGTACCATCCATCGTTTTCGCAGTATCAAGAGAGGGAATTTCTTCTGATACTGTTACATCTAACACTTGTTTTTTAGCTTCTACATCACTTTTATTCGCTTTATTATTACAAGCTGTTAAAAATAAAGATGTAACAAGTGCCATTACCATTAAATAGCTCTTTTTTCGCTTCATGAATTGTTCTCCTTAAGTATAAAATATTATAAATCGTTATATTTTGTGACTTCTATTATAATAAACCATTATTCATTATAAGTGCTTAATTATTATCGTTTTATCAAGCGACATATCAGCTATATTTTATGTTTATTTCGTATAGGTGTTAGCAAGTTCGTTTGCAAACTTGTTAGCACTTTTTATATTTCTTCTATTACATACACTTTCACAAACACATCATACTTAGCTGGTAACTGTAAAGAAATGAATGACTGGCATCTTCCTGTTATATTTCTGCTTATATATTTGTGTGAACTCTTCATACTTTTTTAACTTCTCTGCATTCACTTTCATTTTCTGTGACCGATCTACTTCGACTCCATGAAGTATCCCTTCTTCGTCACGAAATTTCACATCAGGAATATAAAAAAATATGGGGTAACATTGAAATCATCATTCCAGATGAAATAAAGAAAGAACACGAAAAAAGAATAAAAGAGAATGGAGATAGCTCATCCTCAAAAATAAAAATAAAAGCCGTAATTAACGGCTTTTATTTTTTTGTCACCAAACTATCCTTTTGTTAAAAATTTATTAACTCACTTTAATATATTCATACCACCACTTACCACCTGGCCGAGTATCCATCCACCAAGTGATTTTATCTAGTTCTGAATTAGGCAATACCTCAGTTTGGATATAAGCAAGACCTGTTAATGGATTAACAATAACTTTTCCTTTTGTTCCTCGTTCAACCATAGCTTGAATCGCTTCATTTAGATAGTTTATACCGAATTCACCAGACTTAACATATTGATATCCACTATTAGAACCGCCGTTTCTTCCACCATCCCCAACAGTTTGTCCCGTTAGAGCATATACGATAGAATTTGCGATTTTATCAACATTCCATTTAGCCATGTCGGATTCGTTATCGATGAATCCTAATTCGATAAGAATAGCTGGTGCTTTAGTTCCATTCAATACAGCTAAATCTGTACGTTGTTTCGCACCACGATCACGCCATCCAATATCTTTTGCTAGTTGAGCTGAGATTTTAGCCGCTAGGTCTTTCTGATCATAATACAGAACTTCCACACCCTGCCCATTCCCATCAGCTGCATTAAGATGAAAAGAAACAACCAAATCCACATTGTGGGAATTACTATTACGAACGATATTATTTAAATTTTGCGCTTGAGTGCTCCCTACTTCGTCTGTATCATCATAGACTGTGTGTCCTAAAGCTCTTAACTTAGCTGCCACCGCATCTTTCACCTGCCGATCCATAATATGCTCTTTTCGATTTCCAGAATTAGCCCCTTGTACAATACTGTTGTGCCCTCCGTGTAAACTATAACGAGTCATTATTCAACATCTCCTTTCTTATTATCATATTCAGAACTTGTCTTATTGCTCTTGTCACTTAAAATTCCAACTACATTCGTTAATGCTGAAGGTAGCGGAACTCCCATATGACCAGCGTTTTCTAAAAGTGAAAGCAACTCATTTCCGATAAAAAAATTGTCGCTTCACGAATAGCACTATTACTTCCAAGTGCTGTATCTAATTGTGTTGCCACTCCGATCAAAAGAAAAAGCACCGCCTTTTTGCGATGCCTTTGAAGCCAACTTTACTTTTTCACCTGCACACAGGACATTCAATGCTCCGAAAACAGTAATGATATCTGCGTCATCGGTCACGTTTGCATATCTTGTACACATTGGCTGGTCGTGTCCTCCCCACATTGCTATACGAGACCCCGAAATACCATAGTTGTAAGGAATTGTATTATTAGCATTACTAATCACTTTCCAATAGGGAGTTTCTGCATAATTTAGTGATGTAATACTATCTCCTAATACAGCCCAAATTGCAGCAGAAATACCAACAGGGAAATGTTGCATTATTTCGAATATTCGTTTGTTCAATAAAAAAAGCTACCCTATTCTATTTTCTAGAAAGGATAGCTTTCTCAAGAAGGTATATAAATACCTATCTTTGTAAACCTCGTTTATAACGACTTGCTTCAAATATAATACGCTCTTCATCTAATGTTTTACATTCACCATTCCAAACAACACGTTTACCGTTAATAATTACATCACTTATATCTTTTCCACTAGCAGCATATACAAGATGTGATAACACTTCATCAGCTGGTTGTAAATGTGGTTTATTAGACGGATCAATCGTAATAAAATCAGCACACTTTCCAACCTCAATTGATCCCGTTTGTTTCATCCCAATTACTTCAGCTGCTCCTTTCGTCGCAAGAGAAAGAGCTGTTTCAACTGGTAATGCTGTTGCGTCTTGATGAATACCTTTTTGTAATAAAGTTGCTATGCGCATTTCTTCAAACATATCTAAATTATTGTTAGATGCAACACTATCTGTTGCAATTCCTACTTTAATTCCTGCTTCTAGCATCGCTTTTACATTCGCTATACCAGAACCTAGTTTTAAATTACTATTCGGATTATGAGCTACCCGAACATCATGTTCTGCCAAGAAAGTACGCTCATTTTCATTTAATACTACACCGTGCGCAATAACTGTTGGGCGTTTAAACAATCCGCAACTTGCTGCATATTCTACTGGACGCTTCCCATACTGCGCTTCAATATCACGTACTTCACGCTCTGTTTCAGAAAGATGAATATGAACCATAGTTTGATTTTCTACGGCAATACGTGCACACTCTTCTAGCATTTCTGTACTACATGTATATGGGCTATGCGGCGCAACCATCGTAGTTAACATACCACTTTCGTTATAATAGCGTTTCACATATTTCTCAGCTTCTTCAATCGCTTTCTTCTCATCTTCTTTCGTTCCGAAGCTAAATAAAGTTCTTGAAACAGCAGCTCGCATTCCGCTCCTTGATACCGTTTCCATAATTGCGTCTTGATCTACTCCAATTGGATTAAACATATCAGAGAATGATGTTGTACCACTTTTCACCATTTCAAGTAATCCTAATTCCGTGCTAGCGACCGCTAGCTCTGGCGTAAACTGACTTTCAAGTGGCCAAATTCTCGTCTCAAGCCATGGCTGTAATAACATATCATCGCCAATACCTCTTAAAAGGCTCATAACAACATGTGTATGTGTATTAACAAGCCCTGGTAAAACCCACTTTCCTTTCATGTCAACTACTTCATCCACCTCAAAATTGTTAGCGAATTCTCCGCTATTTACATCTATAATTTGATCATTTTCTACAATGATATATCCATTTTCTATCACTTCATTTTGTTCATTCATCGTTGCAATTGTAGCGTTTACATAAGTTGTTTTCAAAAGTATTTCCCCTTTCAACTCTATGAAGTTCCCTTTAATAAGTTACCACCATTATAGTAACTTATTAAAGATTAAGAGTCAAAAGATAATTTTAATTCTTTCGTTGTCTTTTCATTTAAAATGTCATATTGTTTTTCATTTGTATCTGTAAATGCTTCTCCCCGATTTGATTCCGCATCCATATAATTTAGTTTTTCATTGAATTGAGCCTCTGTAAAATCAAAACGCTGTCCATCTATAAAGTTATAAAAGTGCCACACCTCTCTTACTTTTGTCTTTTTTATTTCTCCTCCGTATATGTCTTGAACGACTAAAGTCGTAACACCACATTGTCCCTTTGCTGGATTTTCAATTGTCCACTTTGAACTTGTTTCAATCGACCACGATTTTACTAACGCTTCATATATTTGTTTTTTCTTTACATTATCCATTCTCAGCTTCCCCTACTATTAATAGTTTTACACATCATATTGCAAAAGCGGTAATAGTCGATCCTTAAAAACCGTTGATGGCGTCTCTCCGATTAACTTCGCTCCCATTTTTAAATAATATCCTTTTGCATTCGGATCACTATCAATTGTAAAACTTTTTATTCCTAGTTCATTTGCTTGTTCTATTACAAACTTCCAAAGTATTTTCCCGTAACCTATCCCTTTAAAACGTGGATGAATGTAAAGGAAATCGAGAGCATTATCGTTACGTAAAAATGAGAAAAAGCCAATCTTCCTATTATCATTTTCTAAAACATATACAAAGTTATTTTTTATGTACTCTTCTGTAATTGTTAAATCTTCCTTACAAGCTAAGATAAATTCTTCGCTATAATTCCAAGTTGCTTTTGAATGTAATGCGAGTTCACTTAATTCGTTTGCTTCACTTAATAATGCTTCTCTTATCTTCATGATTCTTTCTCCTCACCTTTGATATATAAACTATTAAAATGATTCGAAAAGTAATTTAAAAAACCTCTTAATTTCGTAAATAAGAGGTTACTTTTATAAATTTTTATTATAGGTAACAATTTTTCAAGAGAAAAAGAACACCATTCCTGAAAATTGGCGTTCTTTTTTCTTTCAATCTTTATAACATATTATATTAAGAATCATTTTTACACTTCTATACAGTTTCTACTACCGTTTCAAGCATTGTTCCATTTTTAGCATAATTCGTATGCCAAGAAAAAGCTTTTTCTAAAACATGAGGAGTTTGTCCACCTCTTGTTTGTGCTTCTTCGTAATAAGCTCGTAACTGGTCACGATACATTGGATGTGCGCAATTCTCAATAATCAGTTCTACTCTTTCTCTTGGCGCCAATCCTCTTAAGTCAGCATACCCTTGTTCAGTAACGATAACATCTACATCGTGTTCCGTATGGTCTACATGTGAAACGAAAGGAACGATACTTGAAATGTTACCACCTTTTGCAATGGATTTAGTAACAAAGATAGCTAGACGTGCATTTCTTGCAAAATCACCAGAACCACCAATACCATTCATCATTTTTGTACCTAAAACGTGAGTAGAATTGACATTTCCGTATATATCTAATTCTAAAGCAGTATTAATCGAGATTAATCCAAGGCGACGAATGATTTCAGGATGATTAGAAATCTCTTGCGGGCGCATCATTAATTTGTCACGATATTTTTCAAAGTTGGAAAATACTTTTTGCATTTTCTCTTCAGAAAGTGTGATCGAGCAGCAGGAAGCAAAATTGACTTTTCCAGCATCCATAAGATCAAAGACCGCATCCTGTAAAACTTCAGAATACACTTCTAAATCTTCAAACTCGGAATCTAACATTCCATGCAGGACTGCATTTGCCACTGAACCAATTCCCGATTGTAACGGTGCTAAACGATTTGTTAATCGTCCTACTTTTACTTCATTTCGAAGAAACTCTATTAAATGCTGTGCCATAATAACAGTTTCTTCATCCGGAGGAACAATTGTCGATGGCGAGTCTAGTTGGTTCGTAAACACAATGCCTTTCACTTTTTCAGCATCGATCGGGATACCGATTGTTCCAATTCGATCATCCGTTTTCACAATCGGAATTGGAAGCCTTTCTCCTTGTTTACCTGGTTCATATAAATCATGTAGCCCTTCTAGCTGCACGGATTGAGACATATTCATTTCAATAATGATGGACTTAGCATTTAAAGAAAACGCTAAGGAATTTCCTATTGAAGTCGTTGGAATAATCATGCCATCCTCAGTAATCGCAACCGCTTCCAAAATAGCAAAATCTACATCCATAACGTCAGCGCGAAGTAACTCTGCTGTATGAGACAAGTGCTGATCTACAAATAAAAAGTCTCCGTTATTAATGCCTTTTCGCATAGTCGCATCGGCTTGGAAAGGCAACCTTTTCCCTAAAATTCCTGCCTCAGCAAATAATTTATCTACATCTGATCCTAAGGAAGCGCCAGTATAAACATTTACTTTAAAAGATTTATCATTCTTAACTCGGTTTACAAGCGCAAATGGGACTGCTTTTACATCACCTGCACGTGTAAACCCACTTAAGCCTAGAGTCATTCCACTTTCAATCCATGAAGCTGCTTCTTCAGGTGTAACTACGCGATCTTTCAGACGTTGATCCCTAATTCTATCCAAATTATTCTCCATATGTAATCCCTCTCCTAATGAATATTCATAATTATTTTACACTTTAACAGTATCCAAATAGGGGTTTCAGTATACAATGTAAAAAATTCAGACAAAACAGCGAATCAAGGTTCTAAAGCAGAATAATCTAGAACCCTAGAAGTTTGCGAAAATAGCTAGCGTATGATTGACTAACTGGTACCCTCTCTCCATTATCCATCGAAAGTAAAAAAGTAGAATGCGTATCAGGATATATCGCTTTAACATGATTTACATTTACAATAAAGGAACGGTGGCATCTAATAAATGAATCTTTCGGAAGCAAGTATTCGAATTCTTGTAGCGAGTATTTATGTGTTCCTGTTAACTCTTCTGAATTTACATACGTCTTTTTATCTTTCGCCTCTAAATACATGACCTTTGAAAAAGGAACCGGAATCCAGCCGTCCGTTGTTTTTAAAGTAACGACTGACTTTCCATCCGTTAAAGCTGGATAAATAGCTGTCACGCAACCTTCAAGCTTTCCATTGTTTGAAAATGGTACGGCCATTCCGTGATAAGGAATACCAAAAACATCCCGATTAATAAACTCAGAGGTTTTTTGGTTCGTCACCATTGCTTTATGAGCAATCGTTCCTTCCTTTATAGGATCACCGGCGCTAATCTTTAAATCAATTCGTTTACTTGGCCGATAATAAATATATTCTTTCGTATTCGATACAGCAATTGAAATTTCATCTGAAAATAATTCACCAACAACATCTAGTAGTAAACCTAATGTTTTATCTTCCATACTATTAACACCTCATTCACCATTATACTACTATTATGAACAGGCATCTGTTGCTTTATAAAAAGGTTGATTAGAAATTATTCTTAACATCTTGAAAATCTATTTCTACATATTCTTTATTTTCAAATTCGCTCATATCCACTCCTCCATATCCTTAAAAAACCTCACTTCAGAAAAAGTGAGGTTTCTTCTTATACAATATGTCCATCTAACCACGAAATCAAATCTTTAAATACTTCATCTCTATTCACTTCATGGAACATTTCATGTCTTCCATTTTCATATAAACGTAGTGTCACGTCTTTCACACCACATTTTTTATAGTTTTCATATACTTCTTTTACACCTTTCCCCATATCCCCAACAGGATCACGATCTCCAGAGAAAATATGTATTGGAAGATTGCTTGGCGTCTTCTTGTATTCTTCTAATTTGTTTACTTCTAGTACACCATGAAATAATTCTCGATAAAAACTTGTTGTACAAATAAAGCCACATAGCGGGTCTTTAATATATTTATCTACTTGACTGTTATCTGAAGATAACCAATCAAATTTTGTACGATTCGGCTTAAAATTCGAGTTAAAATTACCGAAAGATAAAAAGTTTAGCATCGGACTTTTCGTTTTCGCCCCGCGAAGTTTCATCTCAATTGTCGCCACTTTATGACCCACAACTCCTAAAACCCCTGGGTTTCCACCAGTTCCTGAAATAAGGAATCCATCATATAATTCGCCTCGAAGTTGCACAGCTCGTCTTGATAAGAAAGAGCCCATACTATGTCCGAGTAAAAACAATGGACATGACTGCTCTTCTTTTATCATTTCCGAAACAAAGATAACATCAGATACAACCTGATTCCACCCTATATTTGGTTCAAAATGACCATAGTCTTCTTCTTTTTTCACTGTTTTTCCATGCCCTTTATGATCATGAGCATAAACACCATACCCTGCGCCTAATAAAGCATCAATAAATTCTGTATAAACACCCGCATGTTCTGTCATACCGTGTGCAATTTGAATAATCCCTCGCGGATTTTCTTCTGGTACCCACTTACGTAAATAAATTTCCGATCCATCCAATGCCGTAACGAAACTTTCTTGTACGTTCATTTCGTCAGCCCCCAAATCTATTATGTATCTCAAAAAATGAATACCCATTCATTATTCTTACTATATATTATATGCAATTGCTTTCATTATGACAAATGCCTTCCTTTTCCGATTAGCTGTCAGACTATTATGTTGACGAATAAGAAATAAAATTATATAGTTACTTACATAAAGTAATTATTATATTTTATAGGAGGTTTCTATTATGATGCCATCATTATTTTTAGCACATGGTTCACCAATGCTCGCTATTCAAGATACAGATTATACACGCTTTTTAAAAACACTTGGAGAAACATATAAACCGAAAGCAATTGTTATTTTTACTGCTCACTGGGAAAGTGAAGTATTAACGATTTCCTCATCAGATAACGAATATGAAACAATTTATGATTTTGGAGGTTTTCCTCCTGATTTATACGAAATTAAGTATCGTGCGAAAGGCTCTTCTATCATTGCGTCTATGCTAGCAACAAAATTTAAAAACAAAGGCATTCCAGTCCATCATAATATGACGAGAGGGTTAGATCATGGTTCATGGACACTCCTGCATCGTATGTATCCAGAAGCAAATATTCCTGTCATACAAATATCAGTAAATCCATTCCTTCCTGCAAAAGAACAATTTGAAATTGGAGAAGCACTAAAAGGACTTGGACAAGAAGATATTTTAGTAATCGGCAGCGGTGTTACTGTTCATAATTTACGAGCATTGAAATGGAATCAAACAACACCTGAAAATTGGGCAATTGAATTTGATGATTGGATTATTAAACATATGCAGACCAATGATAAAGATGCATTGTTTAATTGGGAAAACAATGCGCCTCATGCACAATTAGCAGTACCAAGAGCAGAGCATTTTGTTCCTTTATTTATCGCTATGGGAAGTGGTGAAAATAGCGGTGAAGTCATTCACCGTAGTTATGAGCTCGGTACATTAAGTTATCTATGTCTTAAATTTTAAAGAAAAGGATGAAGCAATCGTTGCTTCATCCTTTTTTCATTCACTTAGTTAACTAACTTCCAAATGTCGTTTCTCTGATACCTCTTCGTTCTTATTATGAAAATAAACCCAAATGCACGCAATAAATAAAAGTGATGATGTAGAGAAGAAAACATATTGGAAGCCTGCATGAGCTGCAATTTGTCCCCCGAGCACTGGACCAATCATATTTCCTAAAAACTGAAACGACTGATTATATCCAAATATTCGTCCCGTAACATGGGTTGGTGTATGTTGTTTTAGTAGAGTTTGTACTGAAGGTAATAATCCTGCTTGTGCAATACCTAATAAAAAGCGAAGAATTAATAGTTGCCAAGCTGAGGTTACAAATGCTTGCGGAATAAAAATAATTCCGGCAGCAAACAAAGCTACAACTAACGTTTTTTGAGGACCGATATGATCTGATAATCTTCCAAGTCTTGGCGCTGCCAAAATAACTGCTAACCCTGTCGCTGACATGACTGCCCCTGCAATCATTTCGATATGAGATGTTCCTGGCCCTTCCAAATTCTTTACGTACAATGTAATAATAGGTTGAATTGACATATTCGCAAGTTGAATAATAAATGTTGTTATAAATAAACTAATAATTAAATTCTTAGCTGGGACCATCGTCCATACTTTTTTCGGCTGTGCTTTTTTTGCCTTGGCAGAGTGATTTTCTTCATGTAGGAAGAAAAAGACGATGAGAAAGGAAAGGAATAAAAAAGCTCCTGTAACAAGAAAGACATGGCGCATTCCAATTAACTCCGACAAATAACCTCCAAGTAATGGCCCAAGTAATGAGCCGCTCACGCCACCAGTTGAAATTGTAGAAATCGCCCAACCTGAATGTTCTTGCGGAGTTTCTGCAGCAATAAATGTCATCGCTGTAGAAAGGAAACCTGATACCGATCCCATTAAAAACCGAAGTGCGACTAGTTGATACACGTCCGTCACAAACCCCATAAGCGTCATAATTATCGCCATACCAAGGCTCGCACGTATAAGCATCAATTTCCGTCCATGTATATCACCAAGCTTGCCCCATATTGGTGATACGATCGCACCCATTAAAAATGTCACACCAAATGCAAGTCCCGACCACTGTGCAATACTAGAAGTGCCAGTCACCCCTAATTCCTCAATATAAAAAGATAAAAAAGGAATTACTAAACTCATACCGGCTGCAGTGGTAAAACAACCTAGCCAACAAATCATTAAATTTCGTTTCCAGCTGGCCATTTTCACACCTTCTTTCATTCGATACCCATTCTACACCTTTTTTTGTAAAAAGTTTAGTAATTTGATTTATACGTAATATTAATTACTAAACTCGATATTTCCTAGCAAAAACCACTTAAATTCCACATTATTTTCATAATAAAACCAACTCCAAGATATGGAGTTGGTCAATTCTCTTCTATCGGTATTAAACGAGCATTGCAATTTCTCTCATAAAACTCAATCGGACCCGCTTGTCCAATAATTGCATATTCATATCCATCTTGCTTCATATTATATAAACAATGATGCAACAATTCCTTACCTACACCTTTCACACGATTTTGTTTCGCTGTCCCCATCGGGCCAAATAATCCTTTCTTTCCTCTCACTACATCGTAACAAGCGAAGCCTACTATCGCTTCTTCCTGCTGTGCAATATAAATAGGTACCTTTTCTTTAAATGTTCTAAATCCATAATCTATCGAATGTAACCAACGTTCTCTAAATTCGTCCTTAACAAAACTTGCTAATTTTTCAAAATCAGAAAGGCTAGCTCTTCTAATATTACAAGATAATGTATTATAAATGGGATCAAAGCATCTTAAATCGACCGATAAATCTCTTGGTTCGGCTGTTATACGCAATATATCTTGTTGCATTTGTGTATGAATAAACTTTCCAACATCTGTATCTAAACGAAATAATGCATATATTATATGGCCTTCATTTATTAAGATTTGCTGAAAAACGTTCCATACGTTTTTTCGCCATTTGTAACATCTCTAGTGTCTTATAGGATAAGTTATATTGTCCTATTTTTATATACTCTTGATCATTAAAACCCAATTGTTTTTGTAGCGACACTTTTTCTAAAAAATCCGTACCCACTTTACGAAACAAATACATATATAACTCAGCGCACACTCCTGTACCTTCTTTACACATGCCGATAAACAGATGGACCGGGTGAATTATGTTACATTGACTCTCTTCTGCTGCAATCTCCAATATTTTATGTATACGTTTTGTAAATTGAAATTCTTCCATATATCTCGTCTCCTAATGGCTTAGTATCGAATCATAGCCATAAATAATTGAAACAATTATCCCCACTACCAATATCCCTGGAAGTAAATTTGCCACTTTAATTTTAATAAATCCAAGTAAGTTTAATCCGATTGCGAATATCATAATACCGCCAGTAGCCGTCATTTCCACTATAAATTGATTCATTAATTCTTTTGGAACAAAACTATTAATTTGTGTTGCAAAAACCGCGATACCTCCCTCGTATAAAATAACTGGAATCGCTGAAAATACTACGCCAATTCCTAGAGTTGTCGTTAATATAATAGAAATAAACCCATCGATAATCGCCTTTGTAAATAAAATATCATGATTTCCGCGAATCCCACTGTCTAATGCTCCAAGTATCCCCATCGCACCAATTGCAAAAATTAAAGTAGCTGTTACAAAACCTTCTGATATGCTTCCTTTCCCTTTCGACCCAACTTTATTTTCTAGCCAATCCCCTAAAAGTTTTAACTTTTCTTCTAATTGTAGCCATTCTCCGATTACCGTACCAATCACTAAACTTAGTATGACAACAAGAAAATTTTCACTTTTCAATGCCATTTGAAGTCCAAGCACAGTAACCGCTAAACCAATTGCGTGCATAATCGTTCCCTTCATACTTTCTGGAATCGTACTAAATAATTTACCAAACAAAGTACCAATTATAATGCAGACACCATTTACAACCGCTCCTAATATAACCATTTCTTATTCTTCACCCTTCGAATTCTTTATTTCTATATTTTGGTTTATACATTGATTTACAGGTTACCTATATGTTAACTTAATATTGTGAATATTAACAAACAATTTCTACTATATAACCCGCTATTTTTTTGTTACTATACAAAGACCGATTTCTTTTAGTAGATTCATTGTTAATCTACTTGCGGGATAAACTCAAAAGGGAAGGTATTTATGAAGACTTTACTAAAACGATTTCTGTTAATAGCCTTTTTCATTACACCAATTGTTTTATTAATCAACTACTCTTTTATTTCAAAAGCGAAAGACAAACCTGATATGCAAAACAAGTCTAGTAAAACAGCTTCAAAAAGCGAAAAGAAAATAGAAGAGCCTGAAATCACACTCACCTTCTCTGGTGATACAATGTTCGATTGGCAATTACGTCCCGTAATCGAAAAAAATGGGGCTGATTATCCATTCCAACACGTACAAGAAGAAATAACAAAAGCTGATATTTCTTTTATTAATTTAGAGTCAGCATTTACAGCGAGAGAAAAAAAAGTACCTGGACAACAATTTTGGATTAAAAGCGACCCATCCACACTACAAGCAATAAAAAATACTGGATACGATATTGTCAATATTGGCAATAACCATACGCTTGATTATGGACAAGATGGACTACTAGACACCATTTCTCACGTCGAAAAATTAAAACTACCTTACACTGGAGCCGGAAAAAATGCTGAGGATGCTTATACCGCTCGTGAACTAACTGTAAAAGGGAAAAAGTTTAAGTTTCTTTCCTTCGTTCGATTTATGCCTAACTTTAATTGGGTAGCTGGTGAAAATAAGCCTGGCGTTACGAACGGATACGATCTAGATCTTGTAACCAAAACGATTCAAGAGCAAAAGAAAGATGCTGATTATGTAATCGTTTATATGCATTGGGGCGTTGAAAAATCAAATCGTCCAATAGAATACCAAAAACAATATGTACCTAAAATGGTTGAAGCAGGAGCTGACGCTATTGTCGGCAGTCATCCACATTGGTTACAAGGGTTTGAGTATTATAATAAAGTTCCTATCGCTTACTCATTAGGAAACTTTTTATTCCCAAGTTATGTAAATGGAAAAAGCGCCGAAACTGGCGTATTAACTTTAACCTTTAAAGGAAATGATGTCCAAATGTCATTTAACCCGTACATCATTCGCAACAACCAAGTTTCTCCTGTAAATGAAGAAGAAAAGAAAAAAGCACTACAATATTTACAAACGGTTTCAACTGATGTGGAAATTGATGATACTGGGAAAATAATAAATAAACGTAAATAGAAAGAGAGCTAATAATAGCTCTCTTTCTATTTTTTTAAATAAGTAAATCAAACAAAATAGGATTTTTATTAAGCTCCACAAATTGAATATTATTTTCTTTAAAACGAGTAATTAATTGCTCATAATCTTCTTTATGTTTTAATTCTACCCCGACTAGCGCTGGACCATTTTCTTTATTGTGTTTCTTAATGTACTCAAAGCGCGTAATATCATCTTCTGGCCCTAATCCTTTATCAAGAAATTCTCTTAGCGCTCCCGATCGCTGCGGGAATTCAATGATGAAGTAATGCTTTAGTCCTTCATAAATGAGCGAACGTTCTTTCATTTCTTGCATTCTATCAATATCATTATTTCCACCACTTAGCGTACATACAACTGTTTTCCCTCTTATTTCATCTCTGTATAGATCAAGTGCTGCAATAGAAAGTGCTCCAGCAGGTTCAGCTACAATTGCATTTTTCTTATACAGTTCTAAAATCGTCGTACAAACCTTTCCCTCTGGTACTAAAACAATATCATCAATGACATCTTTACAAGTTTCAAATGTTAACTTCCCTACCTTTTTTACAGCTGCTCCATCAACAAAGCTATCTATTTTCTCTAATGCTACATTTTCATTTTGAAGAAAAGCCTCTTTCATAGATGCAGCCCCCATCGGTTCTACACCAATGACCTTTGTAGTTGGACTAACACCTTTCACATATGTACCTACACCTGATGCTAATCCACCACCGCCGATTGCTGTAAAGAGATAATCAACTGCCTTATCCATATCGTGCATAATTTCAACAGCTACTGTTCCTTGCCCTGCAATCACATACGGATCATCAAACGGATGCACAAATGTCATCCTATTTTCCTCACAATAGCGCTGTGCTTCTTGAAAAGCACCATCAAATGTATCACCAACTAACATGATTTCTGCAAAGCTACCACCAAAAAATTGAACTTGTGATACTTTCTGTTTTGGTGTCGTTGTTGGCATAAAGATTTTCGATGGAATATTTAATAAATTACACGTATACGCAACTCCTTGTGCATGATTGCCAGCACTTGCACAAACAACACCATTTTGTAATTGTTCTTTCGACAAACTTTGAATTAAATTGTATGCACCGCGAATTTTGAAAGAACGAATTACTTGCAAATCTTCTCGTTTAATATACACCTCACATTCGTATTTTTCAGATAAAACCTTATCTCGCTGCAAGGGCGTTTTCATGACGATATCCTTCATGCAGTTATGGGCCATAAGGATATCTTCAATCTTCACTCTCTCCTTCACATTTTGCACCATTTTCTATCATCCTTATCTCTTTTATTTTGACTCAATCAAAATTCGGCACCTTTAAAACTGCACCTGTATTCGCCGATGTTACCATCTGAGAGTATCGCCCAAGCCATCCAGTTTTCACTTTCGGTTCTGGTCGTTTCCATTCTTTTTTACGCTTTTCTAATTCCTTATCACTCACTCTTACTTCTAGCAAGCGTTCCTCAACATCAATACATACAATATCCCCTTGTTCAAGTAGTGCGATTGTTCCACCCGCAGCTGCTTCTGGTGAAATATGTCCTACCGAAATGCCACGTGAAGCTCCAGAGAAACGTCCGTCCGTTAATAATGCAACCTCAGCACCTAATCCCATTCCAGCAATTGCTGATGTTGGTGCTAGCATTTCAGGCATACCCGGTCCGCCTCTTGGCCCTTCATAACGAATGACAACTACATCTCCTTTCTTCACCTTTCCAAGCATAATGCCCGCAAGCGCCTCATCTTGTGAATTAAAAATAACGCAAGGTCCTTCAAATCGTTTTACTTCGGTTGCTCCGCTTTTAATAACTGCCCCATCTTTCGCAAGGTTTCCTTTTAATATACGTAATCCCCCTTCTTCACTATGAGGATTTTCAAGAGAATGAATAACTTCTTTATCTTGAATCTCTGCATGAGCAATATTTTCTCTTAATGTTTGCCCAGTAGCAGTTATTCGATCTAGATGAAGTACCCCTTCTTTTCGACTCATCTCTTTCAAAATTGCACTTATCCCGCCTGCTCGATCAATATCTTCCATATGCCAATTAGAAGCAGGGCTCACTTTACATAAATGCGGTACACGTCTTGAAACAGCATCAATACGGTTCATATCGTAATCTAATCCAGCCTCTTGTGCGAGCGCTAGCGTGTGTAATACTGTATTCGTAGATCCACCCATCGCCATATCAAGTGCAAATGCATCATCAATTGCCTCTTCTGTTACAATATCGCGTGGCTTAATATCTCTCTCAATTAAAATTTTTAATTTCTCTGCTGCTTGTTTAATTAACTCTTCACGCCTAGGATCAATCGCTAAAATACTACCGTTACCTGGAAGAGCTAAACCTAACACTTCACATAAACAATTCATAGAATTTGCGGTAAACATACCGGAACAAGAGCCACAAGATGGACAGCCATGATCTTCGATATCCTTTAATTCTTCTTCTGAAATTTTCCCAGATTGGTAAGCTCCTACCCCTTCAAAAACAGAACTTAAATCAACAACTTCTCCTTTTGATGTTTTCCCAGCCGCCATCGGGCCGCCTGAAACAAATACAGTCGGAATGTTAATACGAAGAGACGCCATCATCATACCAGGTGTAATTTTGTCACAGTTTGGAATACAAATCATGCCATCAAACCAATGTGCATTTACAACTGTTTCTACTGAATCTGCAATGATTTCACGACTCGGAAGCGAATAACGCATACCGATATGTCCCATCGCAATACCGTCATCTACTCCAATTGTATTGAATTCAAATGGCACCATGCCTGCCGCACGAACGGCTTCTTTTACAAGTTTCCCAAACTCGTTCAAGTGCTTATGCCCTGGAATAATTTCAATAAAAGAATTACAGATTGCTATAAACGGTTTATCAAAATCTTCATCTTTTAAACCAGTTGCTTTTAATAAACTACGATGCGGAGCTTTATCAAAACCTTTTTTAATCATGTCACTTCTCATCTTGTCAAATCCCCTCTTACATATTTTTCACTTATAAACTCTCAATCTATTTCTTTACTAACGTTTTCTTTTCTGGTTCCTTAATCCAACTCATCATTTCACGAAGCTCTGCTCCTACTTTTTCTAGCTGATGATTTTGTTCTGCTTTTTTCATCGCATTATACGTTGGACGCCCCGCTTGATTTTCTAAAATCCATTTCTTCGCAAATCCACCTTGCTGAATTTCTGCAAGAACACGTTTCATTTCCTTCTTCGTTTCGTCTGTAACAATTCTCGACCCTGTTACATAATCTCCGAACTCTGCCGTATCTGAAATAGAATGGCGCATGTTTGTTAAACCACCTTCGTACATTAAATCAACAATTAACTTTAATTCATGCAAACATTCAAAGTATGCAATTTCAGGACGGTATCCGCCTTCCGTTAATGTTTCAAAACCAGCTTTCACAAGTGCAGTTACTCCGCCGCAAAGTACTGCTTGCTCACCAAACAAATCGGTTTCTGTTTCTTCTTGGAATGTCGTTTCAATTACACCTGCACGTGTACACCCTACACCTTTTGCATACGCAAGTGCTACACTTAATGCCGTTCCCGTTGCATCTTGATGTACTGCGACTAATGCCGGAACACCATTCCCTTCTTGAAATACACGGCGAACGAGATGACCTGGACTTTTTGGCGCGACCATTGCTACATCTACGTAACTTGGCGGATTAATTTGTCCGAAGTGAATATTAAATCCATGTGAGAAAAGTAACATTTGTCCTTCACGAAGATTCTCTTCTACTTCTGTTTTATATACATACGCTTGCTGTTCATCCGGCAATAACATTTGTACAACTTGTGCGGTTCGAACCGCTTCTGAAACAGACATTACTTCAAATCCATCAGCTTTTGCTACTTCATATGACTTACCAGGGCGAACACCAACTACAACCTCCACACCAGAATTGCGTAAATTTTGTGCTTGGGCATGACCTTGAGACCCATATCCGACTACCGCAACTGTTTTCCCTTTTAATAGCTCTAAATTTGCATCTTTCTCATAATAAGTTTTCATATTCCATACACTCCTTACAATTTATTTACTTGCAGTACATTGATTAATTTTTTCAACTGACTGACGAGTAACGTTGCTTCATTTTCAGTACAAACTGCTGTTAGTTTCATTTCAGAAACACCACTTGTATCTCTTTCGTTTAAATTTAAAGAAGAAATATAATAACCACGCCGAGCAAAAATTCCACTTATACGTAATAAGACGCTCGGATCGTTATGAATAACTAATGAAAAAGTATGACTCATTCTTCCCACCTCTTCATAATCATTTCGTTATTCCCTTTGTTTGGCGGAACCATCGGAAAGACGTTCTCACCTTCTTCTACACAAAAGTCAACTACGACAGGACCTTCATGAGAAAAAGCTTCTAACATTACTTTTTTCGCCTCAAACGAATTTGTTGCTCTTAGCCCTTTTACACCATAAGCTTCTGCTACTTTCACAAAATCTGGTGACCCAATTCTCGATTCCGACAAACGGTTTTCATAAAACATTTCTTGCCATTGCCTTACCATCCCTAAAAATTTGTTGTTTATGATGAATACTTTGACAGGAATATTATTTTCAGCAATTGTTTGCAGCTCTTGAATGTTCATTTGGAAAGAAGCATCACCAGCAATACAGATGACAAGTTCTTCTTCTTTTGCAAGCTGAGCACCAATTGCTGCTGGAAAACCAAATCCCATCGTCCCTAATCCCCCTGATGTTAGAAAAGTCCGTGGTTTTCTCGCTTTATAAAAGTGAGCAGCCCACATTTGATGCTGTCCTACCTCTGTCGTGACAATCGCTTCACCATTCGTTAATTCACTTACTAAGTTGATAACATGCTGTGGTTTTAACTCAAATTCTTTTTGCTTATATGAAAGTGGATATTCTTCTTGCCATTTCTTCAGTTTCTGAAGCCATTCATCTGTTTGTGTATAAATAGACATATGTAAAAGCGTATGTAGCGCCTTTTTCACATCACCAACAATCGGATGCTCTACAGTTACATTTTTATGGAACTCAGAAGGATCAATATCAATATGTACTTTTTTCGAATGCGGAGAAAAAAGTTCTAATTTTCCTGTTACACGATCATCGAAACGAACACCTAACGCCAGTAATAAGTCACATTCTGTTACTGCCATATTTGCAGCGTACGTTCCATGCATACCGAGCATTCCTAAAAACAACGGATCTCCCGGCGGATATGCACCCAGTCCCATTAAAGTTGAAACGACTGGAATACGATTCTCCTTCGCAAACTTGATGAGTTCTTCAGATCCGCCTGAATGAATGACGCCTCCCCCGATATAAAGGAGTGGGCGTTTTGCTTTTGAAATTGATTTTGCTACCTCCCTCAGTTTCAAACTGTCTGGAAAAGGTTCTGGTTTATATCCTGGAATCTCCACTTCTTCATTAAAGAAACTTGTTACATTTGCATTTTGAACATCTTTTGGAATATCAATTAATACCGGTCCCGGTCTCCCGCTTTCGGCGATGTAAAAAGCTTCTTGCACAGTTCTTGATAAATGTTTCACATCACGAACTTGGTAATTATGCTTCGTTACAGGTACTGTAATTCCGACAACATCTGCTTCTTGAAATCCGTCTTTACCAATTAAAGGCGTTGCAACTTGCCCTGTAATGACTACTAAAGGAATCGAATCCATATAAGCATCTGCTAAACCCGTAACTAAATTCGTCGCCCCTGGACCAGAGGTAGCAAAGACTACCCCAACCTTTCCAGAAGCTCTCGCATATCCTTCCGCTGCATGAATTGCAGCTTGTTCATGACGAGTTAACACGTGCTTTAAACCACTTTCGTATAACACATCGTATATTGGTAAAATCGCTCCGCCCGGATAACCGAAAACGGTCGTTACACCTAATTTCTTCAAACATTGAATAACGTGTCCAGCACCTGTAGCTTCTTCACTCTGCAGTTCATCGCATGCTGTATACTGTTCCTCCATTTCAATTAACTCCTCTCCCTATTTACGCTAAACTTTCCGCCAACCCTGGAACACGTACTCCTCTTTCTCTCGTTAATTTTTTAAATTCTTCGGTTAATCTTTTTGTTACATCTCCTGGTTTTCCATCTCCAATTTCTCTTGAATCTACTTTCACTACAGGAATTAGTTCCGCTGCAGTTCCTGTTAAAAACACTTCATCTGCTACATATACGTCATGGCGAGTAAATGGCCTTTCCTCACACGGAATACTTAGACGCTCACATAACTCAATCACACTATTTCTCGTAATACCTTCTAGCGCGCCTAGGTACGAAGGAGGTGTTAACACTTTTCCATCTTTCACAATGAAAACATTATCTCCAGACCCTTCACAAACATATCCTTGTTGATTTAACATAAGAGCCTCTAGCACTCCCGCTTGTGCCGCTTCAATTTTTACAAGCACGTTATTTAAGTAGTTCATTGACTTAATGCGTGGGTCTAATGCGTCTGGCGTATTACGTCTTGATGCAACAGACACAACGCTTAGTCCATTATCATAAAATTCCTGAGGGAATAACTTTAATTGTTCTGCAATGATAATTACGCTCGGTTTCACACAGCTTCTCGGATCAAGCCCTAAGTCACCTTTTCCTCTTGAAACAATTAATCGAATGTAGGCATCCGCGTATTCATTTTTTTGCAATGTTTGTAAAACTGCTTCTTCCATTTCATCTACCGTCATTGGAATTGTAAGCAAAATAGATTTCGCGGATTCATATAGTCGTTTCACATGTTCTTTTAAACAAAATACATTTCCTCCGTAACTACGAATCCCTTCAAATACACCGTCCCCGTATAAAAAGCCGTGATCATATACTGAAACAACTGCCTTTTCTTTCTCTACAAATTCTCCATTCATATAAATGTACTGGTTTCCCATCTCACATCGCTCCTCTTTTTTATCTCTATTTTTGCAATCTATTTCTATATCGATTGCTGAGATGAGTATTTTAACAGAATATTCAGTATATAATTCTTAAAAATATACTCGTCTCAACAATCGATTACTTACATACTTGTAGCAATCCATTGCTGAGACGAGGGAATCGTGGTACCACTCAGCTTCCTTACACTTCTCACGAAATATAAGCTTTGCAAGTCCAATTAGACTTTTGTTTTTCTATCGGAAACAATTCCGCTACTTTTTACTAGTTTTCAAAAGTAGTGCTCCGAGGTGATCTTCAATGATTCGATTGTTACTACCCTCACAGCCTTTGGGCAGCTCTCTGAAACAATCTATATCATTTACTCTCCTCTTCCACGCATTCTTTTATTCTATTTTTATAAAATAAAAACTCTCGCCTCAGCAATCAACTACTACAACTTAGTAGCTTTGATTGCTGAGGCGAGAGTTTCGCGTTACCACTCAGCTTCCTTATACTTCTCGCGAAATATAAGCTTCATAGGTCCAATCAGACCTCCGTCCTTTTACCGGAGACGATGCCGCCGCCCTCTACTCAGTTTCCCTTTCGCAAGCGATGCTCCGAGGTGATCTTCAATGATTCGATTGCTACTACTCTCACAGCCTAGGAGTAGCTCTCTGAAACGATCATAATCATCTACTTTCCTCTTCTTTGCATATACAACATATAAAGTTAGAAAATTCTTAATTAACTTTTATTTGTTAAACGTATTATAGGACGTTGTTCTTTTCATTGTCAATACATTTTCAGAAAATATTTTTAATAATACATATATTTTTGAATCTTTTTTATTGCGCAATAAAACTTTTTGTATAATACTATATAAAACATATATATTTAGGAGGATTACAGCAATGTCCGAAAAAACATACGAACTCGCAACCTTTGCAGGTGGTTGCTTTTGGTGCATGGTAAAGCCATTTGATGAACTTCCTGGTATTCATAAAGTACTTTCTGGCTATGCAGGTGGTCATGTAGAAAACCCAACATATGAACAAGTAAAAGCTGGTACATCTGGTCATTTAGAAGTCGTACAAATTACATTCGACCCTTCTATTTTTCCATATGAAAAATTACTAGATTTATATTGGCCACAAATCGATCCAACTGATGATGGCGGACAATTCTTTGATCGTGGCCCATCTTATCGCACTGCTATTTTTTATCATACTGAAACGCAAAAAGAGCTTGCTGAAAAATCAAAACAAGCTCTTGCAGAAAGCGGTATGTTTAAAGATCCAATCGTAACTGAAATTCGCCCGGCTGCACCTTTTTATGAAGCCGAAGAATACCATCAACATTTCTATAAAAAGAACCCTGAGAAATATGCTATCGAGCAAAAAGAATCTGGCCGTGAAGACTTTATAAAAGAAAATTGGCCAAAAAAATAATAAAAACGCATCGTGCTCTCTTTTCAAAGTGCGATGCGTTTTTATCTTTGAAAAAAGTACCATACAATGATAAAAACAACAGCTGTTAATGTCCAAAGTACTATCTCGTTTTTCACGCCATTCTTTTTCTTATTCATTTCATCCCCCCTAGTAGCAATTAAACATAGTCAAGTCTTCCTTTGTTTAATTGTCCACTTGATGAATGTGAATAAATCCGTAAAAATTCTTATAGCAAGACCACCAATGATTCCTATTGCAATTGAAATTACTAACATCTGTACAAAGCTAAGAGTAGTTGTGTATGTTATGTAGAGAACAACGCATTCAAGTAAAACATCCGGTAAAGAAAGCAAAAACTTTTTAAGCATTTCTTCAGCTCTCCTATGCTTTATTTATCTCTTCTACTGTAGCTTTGAAATAAAGCTTGTTCAAAAATTCCATTCAGACACTCATTTTATGGAAAAAGAATAAGAATCCCTTTTAAATAAAGGAATTCTTATTCAGCAGATGTAAGTTTGATTATTTTCTACACATCCTATTCCATAATTACTCTTAAAATAGAATAATATTACTAGTGATTTATTGTAAAGCAACCATTTTCATTCCACATCAACAAATCGTTATTAAAAACTAATTACCAGGCAATCGGATGTTGTGCCAACTACTTACATTGCATTGACCGTATGTATTATCACCTACTGCCACAACGGTTCCATCTGATTTCAGACCGACTGTATGCGCACAACCAGCCGCTATCGCTACAATATCACTCCAATCGCTTACATTACATTGACCATACTCATTCGAACCCATTGCCACTACAGTACCATCCGATTTAAGAGCGACTGTATGCTTACTCCCTGCCGCTATTTCCACAATATCACGCCAGCTACTTACATCACATTGACCATCTTTATTATTACCGACAGCCATCACCGTTCCATCCGATTTCAGACCCACAGTATGAAGATAACCTGCCGACAGCGCCACCATACCACGCCAGTCACTTACACTGCATTGGCCATATCGATTATTCCCCACAGTC
>NZ_MAOG01000016.1:0-252149 GCF_001884205.1 Bacillus sp. NH11B
GTCACTGTGCCGTCCAATTTAAGACCAACTGTATGCCAATCACCCACCGCAGTCGCCACAATATCTCTCCAGCTGCTTATATTACATTCTCCTTCTTTATTTCGGCCCACCGCTATTACCGTGCCATCCGGTTTAAGACCAATGGTACGACGCCATCCTGCCGCAACCGATACTATATTATGCCAGTCGTTCACATCACATTGATCATGCTTATTCCAGCCCACTGCGACCGATACAATATCACGCCAGCCACTTACATTGCATTCTCCCTCTTTATTTCGGCCCACTGCTATCACCGTTCCATCCGATTTAAGAGCAACTGTATGACCACGACCTGCCGCTATCGTATCTTTAGGCCACCGTTTCACTTTTAACATCTCTTCTTTCGGTGAAATGTAATTCATGTTTTACCTCCTTGCATATAAGCAACTATATCCAAATTGATATTTTTATCAAATTTCATTATAAATGACATGACTTTTTTTATAAAATTACAGCTACAAAAGAAGCCTATTATTACTTCTTCAAAAAATAAAAACCTCCAGTTTAAATACTAGAGGTTCCTTCTTTATTTCTTCAATCGTTCAATAAAATCGTTCAATTTATCAAGTGATTTCATATTCTGATTACAAGCTACACCATCTTTGCAAATATAGTTTCCCTTTCTAACGAAAGTCCCTGGTACATCACCTTTAATTTCAACTAAAAACATCCCTACTTCTTCATGCCCATGACATAATGAACAAATGCTTTTTTTATTTAAACTTTGAAATGTCCCTTGCAGACCAACAAACTTATTTTTATCATTTTTCGCTATAATAAATTTTCTGCTTGATCCCTTGTCAATCCAGCTTAAATAAGATAATTCTTTCATATCCAGTTCTTCCATATCAGGAAGTTTTAACTTTTTCGCCTTAGGAAATAATTTCTTTAACGTTTGTGCTGTAACTTCCTGAAACGGAATTACATACGGATTTATTTTCATTAAAAACGATTCTGCATCTTCTCTATTTTGAACTGTTAATACCGTATCAATTAACTCTTTCTGTTCATCCGTTAAATTCTCAAATACATGTATTATCTTTTCAATCGCAAGTGATTTTAACGCTTGAATTACACCTCTATCATTTGCCGTTGCATGCCCATTTGCTAAAATATAAGCTTGTGATTTTATAAAATTATATTGATCACTTCTAATAAAAGCTTCCATCTTTATCACTCCATACAAATTGTTGATCTAGTTTTATTGTATACAATGATTCAACTTTTTGATATGTAAAAGATAACTTAGAAAAGAATATTACATACATCGATTATTCTCTACCGCTGCATTTCCTGACAAAAGAATCCATCATCTGTTTTCCATTCCGCATATAGTACATCCTCAAATTTAGTAATCCCTTTTTGTTTTATTTGTTTATAAAGCCATCCTTCATCAAAACCTGCTTCCCTCAAATTATCTTTCACTACTTTTCCATCACTAATTAATGAAATGGGTAAGTATACAGGCTTATGTTTTAAACTTAAATCATTTATAGTAGGAGTTTCATATTTACTTTTTTTCAGAACACTTATGTTTCCGTTAGGTTCCAAAATCATATATTCAACTTCCTGGATTGAAAAAATATCTTTTTGCTGCCGTAGCATTTGCTGTAATTGGTTTATGTCCAAATGATTTGAACTTAGTTGTTCCCGGTCAATATATCCATTACGGATAATGATTGACGGAGAGCCTTCAAAAAAACTTCTCGTCCCTCTAAATTTTTGCGTTATTACTTCTATTGTATAAATTAGTACTACCCATACAAGTACTGCATATAAAATAGACCATATTTTTATTTTCGGATCATATATAGTATTTCCGACCAATTCTCCGAGAACAATAGCAGAAATAAAATCAAAAGGCGTTAACTGCGATATTTGTGTTTTCCCTAGTATTTTTGTAGCAACCAATAGAACAAAAAAACCAAAAATCAATTCTATTGTTATTTGTCCAAGATGATTCATATAGGTTCACCTTTCTGTCATATGAAATATAACGTTTTCATTTCCCATCCACGCCCCAATACTATACAATTGCGATTCATTTTTGCTATTATCATGCCCATTTATACTAAAAATATCGAATCCAATTTTGTAATGAACCTATAAAAAAAAGAATCTGATTCAAAATAACATATGAATCAGACTCTTTTTTAAAATTTATTTGGAATACACTATCTTCTTAATCGTTTCTCCGGAAAGAAAATATTCTTCTGCTAATTGATGAATTGCAATTCCACTTTTAAAAGCGTCTTTAATTGCTTTATTTCTTTCATCCAGTTGTTTTCTTCCGCCAGATTGTGTACCCCATTTATAATGTTTTGTTTCTTGTTTTGGAATGTAAATTGTTTCACCTTGTATATACTTTTGAATTTCAGCAATTAAACTTTCTGGTAAAACGGCCTTAGCCTTTACGTATTTCATTTCTGCTCGCCCCTTATTTTTTATGGTTCATTTCAATAAGGTGCAAAGCCAAATATAAAAAATGATACGAGCTCATCTTGGCGATTGTATATTACTTGTCTACCTCACGCAAAGTATCGCCATTTCCATACTTGGCTTTGCATGAGACGTTGCAGTGTCTGGCAATTGAATTATAATCGCCATATAAACACCTCCTAATATACCTTTTGCATTTTATTATATGATAAATCCCTTCCCCTTGCATCCACATCCTTTTTAAAGCACGAAATTACTTAGTTTGATATAATACTTTTTATTCCAATCAAAAAGTATAGTGAGGTTGCGTTATGAAGAAAAAAATAATCATTACAATAGTTACATTATTCATTATTACTATAGCATTATTCGGAACGTACAAATTAATGAACGCAAGAAGCTTTCAATTATTTGGAGACTTAACAAATCGCGTTGAAACGAATGAAAAGGTGATTGCTTTAACTTTTGATGATGGCCCTACTAACAATATAAAACAAATACTACCACTACTAGATAAGTACAATGCTAAAGCTACTTTCTTTGTTATCGGAAACGAATTAGAAAACAATTTACCATTAGGTGAAGCGATTGTTCGATCTGGACACCAACTTGGAAACCATACATATTCTCATAATAGAATGGTTTTCAAAACACCTTCTTTTATTAAAGAAGAAATAGAAAAAACGAATTCATTAATCCACCAAACAGGATATACAGGTGAAATTGATTTTAGACCCCCTAACGGCAAGAAATTAATTGGACTACCATATTACTTAAATAACAACAATATCGAAACGATTACATGGGATCTTGAACCTGATACTTTTTATAAATCTGCATCTGATAAAATTGACTACGTCAATGAGAATATAAAACCCGGTTCTATCATTTTATTACACTCTATGTACGATGAGTCTAATGAAAATTTACAAACCATTGAAGGTATTTTAGACTCTTTATCTAAAAAAGGGTATCAGTTCGTGACAGTAAATGAATTGCAAAAAAGAGCAAAATAAAAAGGTAGCGTATCATAGAGCGATGCGCTACCTCTCTTTTTATATAATTCCAAGTACATTTAGGAATACGATAATAATCGCAATTGGTGCAATATAGCGAAGTAAGAATAACCATAATACAAATAATTTATAGCCTTTATTTTTACTTACACCAAGCTCTTTCATTAATACATCTTTCTTCATTTTTAAAGGAACAAAGATGGAAACTAATAAAACACCCAGCGGCATTAGTATGTTACTAACCGCATAATCTGCTAAATCAAAAATTGTTTTTCCAAATGGTTTCACATCGCTTAACAAACCGAATGATAATGCTGATGGTACCCCAACAACGAAGATTAATAACCCTACGATTAAGGCCATTTTTTCACGTTTCCCTTTTCCTTTTGCAGTTAAAGATGCAACGCTAATTTCTAACATCGAAATTGCTGATGTAATAGTAGCAAAGAAGAATAGTAATAAGAAAACGATGAAGAATAATTTTCCGAACGCCATTTTACTGAAAATAGCTGGCAATACGATAAATAATAGCCCTGGTCCTTGCGATGGTTCCATTCCAAATGCGAATACAACTGGGAATATCGCAAGTCCTGCAAGTAAAGTAATAACAAGCGTCAAAGCAACGATAGAAAATGCTGAACGCGGTAAACTTTCTTCTTTCGGTAAGTATGAGCTATACGTTACCATAACGGCTACACCGACAGATAACGAGAAGAACGATTGCCCCATCGCATATAAAATAATTTCTGATGTTACGTTTGAGAAATCAGGTTGTAAGAAGAAGCGAACTCCTTCTCCAGCACCGTCTAATGTAAGTGCACGAACGATTAATACAAAGAATAAAACGAATAGTGCTGGCATGAAATATTTATTTACTTTTTCAACACCATTTTGTACTCCTTTACTTACGATAAAAATAGTAATAAGGATGAATAATAGCTGTGATCCAACTGCTAAATATGGATTGGAAATGATTTCACCAAACGTAGCTTCGTACGCACCATTTCCTTCCCATAGTCTACCTGTAATTGCATTCCATAAATATAATATAATCCAACCTCCTACAACACTGTAGAAAGAAAGTAATATGAAACATGTTACAATCCCCAACTTACCTAACCACGGCCATAGCGTTTTAGGTGCAATTTCTCTGTACGCATCAACGGCCTCTTTTTGTGTACTTCTTCCAATAACGAATTCTGCTAATAGTAGCGGTAAACCAATTAATAATGTGAAACCGATGAAAATAAGGAAGAACGCGCCGCCTCCTCCGATGCCGGCCATATACGGGAATTTCCAAATCGCTCCAAGACCAATCGCTGAACCTGCTGCAGCTAATACGAAACCTAATTTCGATGTCCATTGCTGTGAATTCATTTGTTAATCTCCTCTCTTTATCTTTTTCTGTTTTACAATCCGGTATTTATATTGTTCTATCCATACTCTTTTCTAATACATTCACTTCCTCCCTAACAATAAAAAACGCCCCTACGTAAATACGTAGGGACGACAAAAATATCGCGGTACCACCCTAGTTATGAAGATACAACAAAAGTAAGACCTAAATAAAAAACGTCCCTACGCAAATACGTAGGGACGATAAAATATCGCGGTACCACCCTAGTTATGAAGCCACACCAAAGTTAGGACCTAAATAAAAAACGTCCCTACGTAAATACGTAGGGACGATAAATATCGCGGTACCACCCTAGTTGTGAAACAATCTTCACCACTTTATTTGATAACGGTATAAACTACCGTCTTTCATTTCCTCAAAATATGAGATTTATGAAAGATGCTCCAGGACGAACTTCATGAATAATCTATATACTGATTCACACCAACCATCAGCTCTCTGAAATAGGGAGATTTTCACTACTATACCCTTTCATTGCCCAAATATTATTTTCCGAATTGATTACTATCATTTTTATCACACATTAAAAATAGTGTCAACTTATATTTTGAATTTTTATGTATTACATTCTATTCAAAAATTCAAAATATGACTTTTGTATGAATAGTATTAGAACATTTATGGTTTATACTGTATTAACTTCTCTAGCAGGTTTATAGTAGTATACGATGAATGCAAGACAGCACGAGTAGGAGGAAAGAATTTTGTCTACTTCAAAAGTTTTAAAAGGCACTGCTTTATTAAGTGGTGCAACAATGATTTCACGAATTTTAGGTTTTATATACTTCTTCCCTTTTCAATTATTAGTTGGAACGCAAGGGGTCGCTTTATACGGATATGCATACTCTTGGTACGGTATTTTATTAAGCTTTTCAACAGCTGGTATTCCTATTGCCGTCTCCAAATTTGTTGCAAAACATAATGCACTTGGTGATTATAGTACAAGTAAAAAATTATACAACTCTAGCGTAAAATTGATGTTGTTTATGGGCTTTTTAGGATTTTTAATTTTATTTATTGGAGCACCGTACATATCACAATTTATTATTCGCTCGAAAACGCCCGATCCACAATTTATCGCCGACGTAACACTTACAATGCGAGCATTAAGTTTCGCGCTTATTATCGTACCAGCTATGAGTGTTACACGTGGTTATTTCCAAGGTTTTCAACATATGAAACCAAGTGCTGTTTCTCAAGTTGTGGAACAAATCGCACGCGTTGTCTTCATTTTAGTTGGTAGTTTTATCGTCTCAAAACTATTAGGGGGTTCAGTAGCTTCTTCTGTTGCAGTTGCTACGTTTGGTGCTGTTATTGGGGCACTTGCCAGCGTCTCTATTTTAATGCTGTACTGGAAAAAATATAACGGATTAAAGCCTCCCGAAGGTGAATTAAAGTCAAGGGCATCCGATATTCCATTAAAAAATATTTATATAGAATTACTTAGATATGCAATCCCAATTGTATTTGTCGGTATTGCAATTCCGCTCTATACGTTAGTAGATCAATATACTGTAGCTGATGTCCTTAGAGCAATGGGAGAGCCTTTAGAAACCGCTAATGCAGTCTTCGCTTATATAACGAACTATGCCCAAAAGTTAATTATGATTCCAGCTTCACTTGCAACTGGATTCTCATTAACAATTATTCCAGCTATAACAAAATCATTTACAAGTGGGAAACTAGAAGAATTACAAGAACAAATTTCAAAGATATTCCAAGTGTTGTTATTCTTCACTATCCCAGCCGCATTCGGTTTAGCTAGTATTGCTTACGATGCATTCCGCATGGTTTATGTAAATCCTGAAATTGCACTTGGTGGATCACAATATTTAATTTCATTTGCACCTTCTGCTGTATTAAGTGCGATTTTCACAGTTTCAGCTGCTATATTACAAGGAATTGATTATCAAAGAAAAACAATGATTGCATTCTCAGTCGGTATTCTCGTTAAAATTGTGGTGAACACACCGCTCTTACATTTATTCGGTGGACATGGTGCTGTACTTGGAACAATTCTTGGATATCTCGTTTCAAATATTATTATGCTGTACTGCATCGTTAAGTTTGCGAAATTCAAAATTGGTGAAACAGCAAAAACAGTATTTCTAATTACGATTTACTCCGCAGCAATGTCTGCTGTTGTAATTGCATTAAGAGCAATTATAAGCTGGATTATTCCTGGACAATCTTATATAGAATCACTGATCATTGTGTTTATATGCGCCGCAGCAGGAGGACTTGTTTATCTTTTATTCGTACTAACGAGTGGACTTGCTTCGCATATTCTCGGTGATAGGGTTCAACGATTACCCGTACTAGGAAAATTAGTAAAATAAAAAAAGAAGAGATGTAACTCGTTGTTACATCTCTTCTTTTTCACTTTGCATATTGAATACGCTTTTGTTGTTCAGCAACATTTAATTCTGGAACATATTGTTCTACTAAATGTAATACCTCTTCAATTAACACTTCTAACTCCTGTACACTATACTCCGGTTTCCCTATTAACGTATTCGCCATACGCTCATATAAATTTTCAGGCTTAATACTCATTCGTTCCACATTATATGGCATCCATTTAAATGCAGGATGATGCACGTACATTCGGTTCAAACCAAATAAGACTCCAAATATATTTCTTTGCACTTCACAAATAACATCATATAGCATGAGCCAATCTTTTCTTTTTAAAAGAGCTTCTCGATTATGCCAACGATTACTAAACCAAAGATTTTCTGAAATCATTTTATTCACCAGTTCAGCCGGATATACTGCCACTCTATCTTTTAATTCATTCACTTTCTTTTCTCCATACAAACTAACACCATCATGAACAGATGATACAATACACTGTTTTTCATAATTTATATCATGCTGTTCTATAACTTCTGAAATAACCTTTTCTACTGTCACTGTTAAAAAATTACTAATCTCTAGTTTAATTCCTTCTTTTGTCAAATATGTTTCCGACCATTCTTCTTCCTCGTAAGGATGATATGACAAAATCGTTCCACCAATATTGTTAATAGGTCCTTGACGATCCTCATCCTCTGGCGGTGCTGACCATAAAATATGTAATTCAATATCAGAATGTTCGTCCTCTAATTTTCTTGCTACTGAACCCGCTAAAATAATCGCTTCGACTTTCGGGTTTTGCCTATAAACCTCCGACATTTTTATCGCTTTCTCTTTTAATCCCATTTCATTTCCCCCTAAAATTGCAGTACTCCCCTTACTTTTCATTTATCTATTTCGATATTGCACATTATATTACCTTTTCAAATTCCTACCAAATCATATTTCTACCCAATAACGCTGAACAATTTCACCAGTATTAGAAGAAATCACTTCATTTTCTAACGCACCGCCAACCTTTTGAATCGTTTTAGCAGAGCCAATATTAACTTTGTCACAAGTTATCAACACTTTTTTCAATCCTAATTTTTCCGCTTCAGCTAATGAAAGTCGAAGTTGCTTCGTCGCATAGCCTTGACGACGTTTATTAGGATGCACACTATAACCAATATGACCGCTTTCCAGCAATAATTCTGGATTTAACCGGTGTCGAATATTCACAAAGCCTATTATTTTTCCGTTCTCAACACTTAAAAACTGACTAGACGGCACTCGATTAAATGGTAAGTTTTTACCTTCTTTTTGTATACTCACTTTTTCAAACCATTCATCAAGAGAATCAAAATTTTGTAAAGAACAACTACCGTGCGGTTCTTCTCCTGAATTTAAAAATGCCCGCCGATACTCCATAATTTGTTCGCTATATTCGTATGTTGGTTTCAATAGCTTCATTGTCATTCTCCCCACTCGTCCATTCTCTATTTTTCTAAAAGAAACACCTTAATAGAGGATTTTCATCCTTACTATTAAGGTGTTTCTAGCACTTTTATTCAAATAATCCCATACTTAAATAGCGTTCCCCTGTATCAGGTGCAATACATAAAACTTTTTTACCCGCGCCTAGACGCTTCGCTATCATAATTGCTGCGTAAACAGAGGCTCCTGAAGATGGCCCTACTAGTAATCCTTCTTGTCTTGCTAAGTTCCTCATTGTAGTTAATGCCTCTTCATCTGCAATTTGAATAATTTCGTTATACACTTCTGTATTTAAATTTTTTGGAATAAACCCCGGGCTTGTTCCTACTAGTTTATGAGGGCCTGGAACACCACCAGATAACACTGGTGATCCTTTCGGTTCTACTACTGCAATATATAAGTTTGGTAGTTTCTCTTTTAACGTTTCACCGGTCCCTGTAATTGTTCCACCCGTTCCCGCCGTTGCTACAAATGCATCAAGCTCTCCTTCCATTTGTTCATAAATTTCAAGTGCAGTCGTATAACGATGAATATTCGGATTTGCTGGGTTTTCAAATTGCTGCGGAATAAAACTATTTGGAATTTCTTTTTGTAACTCTACCGCCTTCGCAATTGCTCCTGGCATTCTTTGTTCAGCTGGTGTTAAAACTACTTCTGCTCCGTATGCTTTCAATAAATTAATACGCTCTTTGGACATATTATCTGGCATAATTAAAATCGCTTTATATCCTTTAGCAGCTGCATTCATCGCTAAGCCAATTCCGGTATTTCCACTTGTCGGTTCAATAATTGTATCACCAGGTTTTATAAGTCCCTTTTCCTCAGCGGCATGAAGTAAATTATAGGCTGCACGATCTTTCACACTGCGAGATGGATTAAACATTTCCAGTTTTACATACACATCCGCTGCGTCTTCTGGAATAAATTTAGATAATCGAACAACAGGTGTATCTCCTATTAATTCTGTAACGTTTTCACATAATTTCATAGCGCATCTCCTATTCTATCGTTTTCTTATCATTTGGCAGTAACCATGAAGTTAGTCCAATTAATGGTAAACAACTACATAATAGCATAATAAATTGAAGGCTATACATATCAGCTAATTTTCCAAGGACTACAGCACCTAATGCTCCAAGGCCAAACGCAAGGCCGACAATTAATCCCGATACCATTCCCACTTTCCCCGGGACAAGCTCTTGTGCGTATACAACGATTACACTAAAACTACTTGAACTAATAAAACCGATACATAAAAATAACGGTACAACCCACACGAGCGAAACGTGAGGTAGTAAAAGTGCAAGCGGCGCTGAACCGAGCATTGAAAATACAATTATCTTTTTCTTACCGAATTTATCTGCTAACGGACCACCAAAGAAAGTACCTAATACACCAGCAATCATAAAAGCAAAGACGAAATACTGTGCGTTTTTTATAGATAAGCCGTAATGCTCTATTAAATAGAATTGATAGAAATTCCCGATACCAGCACCGTACCAAGAACGTACAAATGTTAGAAAGACAAGAAGTATAATAACAAATTTAATGTGCGTACTTACAATCGCATTTTCAGCCTCAAGTGCAGCCCTCTTTTTCCTTCTTACAGCACCAGTGGCTAATTCATTTTTATACCAATTTGATACGAAAATTAGTAATACAATTCCTACTGCTGCAAAGGCTGTAAAACCTAAAGAACCAATTTGACCAAGCGGGACGAAAATTAATGCTGTAAAAATAGGGGCTAGAGAATTCCCTGTGTTTCCTCCCACTTGATAAATCGCTTGTGCTAAACCACGTTTGGCACCTGCCGCCATATAAGCAACGCGGGCACCTTCAGGATGAAAGACCGCGGAACCTAATCCAATAAATAAAACAGAAATAATAACAATAATAAAGTTCGGAGCAAACGCGAGCCCAATCATCCCAAGCATGCTCGAAAACATACCGAGCGGTAATAAAAATGGTGACGGCTTCTTATCTGAATACATACCAAAAACCGGCTGCATAATCGATGACGTCATATTTAACGCGAACGCAATCCACCCTACTTGCATATAAGATAAATTCATCGTTTTTTCCAAAATAGGAAACAACGCTGGTACAACCGCTTGCATCGAATCATTCAAAAAATGTCCGAAACTAATCGCAAATAATATTCGATATATCGTCGGTGTTTCCACTGTACTTTTTTGTGAAACTGCCTGCATATATGAATCTCCCCTTTCTGTACAAAATATATATTTATTACAGTAGGTGTAATAAATTCTGATTTTTGAAACATTTCTATTCTATACTGGTTTCGTTTCTTTTTCCAGAAATTCAACTTCTAAAAAATATATATTTTCTATATGCTTTGTCGGATTTATTTATATGAACTCTCTGTATTTTCTTTTATACTGGGACAGGACGAAGGAAAGGGGTCCAACTATGAAGAACAAGGCGATCCTAAAAAAATATTAGGATCGCCTTTTCTATTAAATAGCAAAGCGCTTATACTTCTCGTAATCACTCGTCTTACATTCTAGTTCCATTTTCGTACCTTCGTTTTCATAACTCGTAGATAAAACGTGTGCATGATTGTTGAAATAAGAAACTACCTGTCCTTGATCATATGGAATTAACATTTCACACTTCGTATACTCTTTATAAATGTGTGAGCGAACCATTTCTACAAGCTCTTCAATTCCAACATGTTTCTTCGCAGATAGATAAACGCGATCTTCTTGCACTTTCGGAATTTCAACATCTACTATATCTGATTTGTTGTATGCATAAATCGTCGGGATATTTTCCACGCCAATTTTCTTTAACGTTTCATTTGTAATATCAATTAATTGCTCATAATTAGGATTTGAGTAATCTACGACGTGAATGAGTAAATCTGCTTCCGCCACTTCCTCTAGCGTTGAACGGAATGCTTTCACAAGATGATGCGGTAATTTACTTACAAATCCAACAGTATCCGTTAATAAAAATGATTTATTATCCGGCAAATCAATATTTCGTACAGATGTCTCTAATGTCGCAAATAACATATCTTTTTCAAATACTTGTTTTTCTACAGTACCATTAAAAATTTCAAGCATTGTATTCATTATTGTTGATTTACCTGCATTCGTATATCCTACTAATGACACAACTGGAATTTCATTTTTCTTACGTTGTTTACGCTGCGTTTGACGCTGTGCAACAAGTGCCTCTAATTCTTTATTTAGAGCTGCAATTTGTTCTTCAATTTTACGACGGTCTAATTCCAACTTCTTCTCACCGACACCTTTATTTTTCGTGCCAACTCCCCCGCTCTGTCTTCCTAACGATTCACGAAGACCGATTAAACGAGGCATCATGTACTGAAGATGGGCCACTTCTACTTGCAACTGTGCTTCTTTCGTTTTCGCACGCTGCGCAAAAATATCTAAAATTAAAATGGTACGATCAATTACTTTACAATCTAAATCCTCTTCTAAGTTTCGAATTTGAGAAGGAGATAATTCATCATTAAAGATAACCATATTCGCATCGGCTTCTTTCACATACGCTGCTACCTCTTCAATCTTCCCTTTTCCAATATAATGCGACGGATTTACTCGTTGTAAATTTTGCGTCACTTGACCGATTACTTCCACATCACAAGCTTCCGTAAGATTCGCTAACTCTTCCATCGAATACGCAAAATCAGCTTCATTACCTAAATTTACTCCAACTAATATTGCTCTTTGTAATAATTCTTCCATATATTTATTCCTCCATTTCGATTACGCAAAATAAAAAACACAGGTCACTGCCTGTGTTTTCGTAAACGGATAAGGGTTCACCAAAGAAATAGAAGAAAGCAGTGCTTTCGTTCTATAATATGGTCAAAAAGTCCCAAGATAGTATACGTATCCAACAAGTGTTCACCTATACTATCCCATTCTATTTATAAAGGCAAAACAAAAAGAGGGCGTATTCGTCCCTCCCTCTTTTTCACATATAAGCTTAATAAAGGGTTCCTTTAAAATAGGCAGACCAATCCCGTTCACTCTGTACACAGACAGAGCCTTTGAGCGCTATTCAATTATCGGCACAAAGTATTGAGACGTAATCTGATTAAGATCAAAGGAAGCCCCTCCGTTCATTTTAAGTTACATAAAGTGTAGCATAAGTAATTCGCTTTCACAAGATTAAACCACCTATAAAAATAGAAAGAAAATCTTTGTATTTTTACTTTAATCGTCATTTTTTGCGAATTCTTCTCACAATAAAAATAACAACAGCAATTATCAATAACAGACCTATAGAAATGATAGCCACTTGCCACCAACTTAAACTGCTTATCATTTCACCTTTTAAATCCAATTTCTTCGTCGGAACAGACTCTTTTGCAATATGACTTAAAGTATTTTTCTCCATCTCTGCCTCATCTAATCTCTTAGTTCCACTGCAAATAGATGTCTCTAACTTTTCCTCTCCTCTATAAGAAGAAAAGACTAGATACTCTCCTCCCTCTGCAAAACGAAATGCACAGCTACTAAAACTTGTATATATAATAGCTTGCGAAGAGCTTGTCCCTTTCCAAATTTTCTTCACTTCAAATAATGTTTTCATTTCTCCATCTTTCTCTTGAACTTCTAACACCTTACCTTCAAACACTACATCATTTTTTTGTAACCTCTCTTCTGGTGATGCTTTAGTACAATCACAAGCATAAGACTTCTCTGGTAAAATAAAATAAGTAAAGCTACAAATTAAAACAAGAGACAATACATATACGATTCTTTTCAAGAATCTCAAACCCCTTCACATTATCAATTTTAGAAGCTTTCCGTATATTATTTTTACGTCATTTCCCAAATTATTCCATAGTGAATTAAACATTATCATTTCAATACAATAAAAGTCTTTATTGACATTTTTATAACCTGATATTAGTATCAGGTTATAAAAATAAGTTAGGAGATGTTCCTATGAATTCTAAATCTCGTATTACTGCAATCGGTACTTATGTTCCAAAGCAAATATTGTCTAATAACGATTTAGAAAAGATGGTCCATACGAATGATGAATGGATTGTGCAAAGAACAGGAATGAAGGAAAGAAGAATCGCTAGTGAAGAAGAATACTCTTCTCACTTAGCCATTAAAGCGATTGGAAATTTATGTAAAACATATAAGAAAAGCTTAAAAGATGTCGACTGTATCATTGTCGCTACAACTACTGCTGACTTTGTTTTCCCTAGCGTTGCTTGCCAAATACAACAATACTTCAACATACCCCATACACTAGCTTTTGATTTAAATGCGACTTGCGCTGGTTTCACATATGGCCTGCACGTTGGTAATAGCTTGATTACTTCTGGATCACATGAAAAAGTACTTGTCGTAGCAACAGAGACATTATCTAAAGTTACTGATTACTCCGATAGAACGACCTGCATTTTATTTGGCGATGGTGCTGGAGCTATTTTATTAGAAAGAGATGAAATCAAACCAAGCTTTATCGCTGCTCACATGGGAACAAATGGTGCTGGTGGCATTCACCTATACAGAACAAACTTATCTACTACTATGAATGGCACACCACTGCAAACAAATGAAAAAATCGTTCAAAATGGGAGAGAAGTGTATAAATGGGCAACACGCACGGTACCAGCAAGTATAAAAGAACTATTACATACCGCAAATATGCAAATAGATGATATAGACTGGTTCGTACCACACAGTGTTAACTTACGAATGATTGAATCTATTTGCGAGAAAACCGAAATTCCAATTCAAAAAACTTTAACCAGTGTAAAATACATGGGGAATACATCTTCCGCTTCCATTCCACTCGCTTTAGATTTAGCTAGAAAAGAAGGAAAATTAAATAACGGAGATACACTTTTACTGTACGGATTTGGCGGTGGACTTACGCATTTAGGGGTTATTGTGGAATGGGATTTAGACTAATACTTTTTTATACAGCTAACATTACGGTAAATGCAATTACATCAATGATTTTCTGAATATATATATATCACAGCTCAAAATATATCAACGATTCCAGTTAGACTATTAGTTAATTGTAAAAAAAGCTGCCATTCAAAGATTGGTTACTTCCCTTTGAATGCGGCTTCTTTTATCTTAAGCTTATTCACCTGTCCGAGACCACATCACAACAGGAATTAGCAATAATGCTAACAATCCTCCCGCTAATGATAATGCGGCATAACTGGAATTAGCTACTACCATTCCTGACATCGCTCCACCTGAAGCTCCGGCTAACGCAATAAAAACATCTATTTTCCCTTGTGTTTTAGCACGTGTAGAAGGAGTTGTGGAGTCAACGATTTGTGCTGTACCACTAATCAATCCGAGATTCCATCCTAATCCAAGTAAAGAAAGAGCAACAATTAATAATAGTAAAGAATCACTCGGTGCTATCGCAGCTATGACACCCGCTGCAAGTAAAATCAGCCCACCAGCTATACTCATCTTAGTACGGCCAATTTTATCAATTAACATTCCTGTAACAAGTGATGGCAGGTACATTGCACCTACATGAAAACCAATTACAAGCCCTACTGCACTTAATCCATGACCGTGGTGTCCCATGTGAACTGGAGTCATCGTCATAATCGCAACCATCACTATTTGAGTAAGTATCATTACGATTGCTCCAACCGTAATACCTCGTTTGTTTTCTTTCGCTTCTTCTGTTACCGGTTGCCCTTTATATGTATGTTCTTGTTTATATGTTTCTATTATGTTAGCAATAATTAACGGATCTGGACGAAGCATAACGAAAAGGACAAGACCCGCAAGTATAAATGCCGCTGCTGATAATATAAACGGACCTGCAAGGTTAGGAATTCCAATTGAATGGGCAAAATCTCCCATTACGCCTACTAAATTCGGTCCTGCAACTGCACCGAAAGTCGTCATAACCATCGTAATACTAATAGCAGTTGCTCGTTGTTTCTTATCTGCTAAATCGGTACCAGCATAACGAGCTTGTAAATTCGTCGCTGTACCTGCACCATATACGAGTAAAGAGACTAGTAATAGAATAATACTATTTGTTAAAGCAGCCAATACAACTCCAATAGCCCCTAGCCCACCTACTATAAACCCTGTTGCAAGTCCTATTCGGCGACCATATTTTTGCGATAACTTCCCAACAAAGAAAGCCGCTACCGCAGATCCCATTGTAAACATAGCAGCCGGTAATCCTGCATATGCATCTGTCCCAAGCATTTGCTGCGCAAGAAGTGCACCTACTGTAATTCCAGCTGCTAACCCTGCCCCACCAAACATTTGTGAAATACTTACGATTAGTAACGTTCGTTTATATAATTTTTGTTGCTCTTCTTCTGTATACATATGGTTACTTATTGATTCATCCGCCTTACCTAGCATTTTCTCACCCTCCTTTTGAAATTAATTCCTCTTGTTAATGTACTATAATTATTGTTTCATATTCAATGACAATTGTAATCGTTACTTGAAAGACACTCTCATTAATCCATCTAATATAAGTATATTCTAACTAAAAAAAGCTGTCCTATAGTTTAGTTTCACCTACTTACGGGACAGCTTCTCCTCATGTTTTATACCTACCTCTAATAATGACAAAATCTCTCTATGCTATTTAACCTCTACATCTTGCACAGATTCAATTTCCTTTTTCTTACCTTCTTTTATTTCATAATAATACGAAGGTAATTCTATATTATGTTCTAAGAAATAATCCTCAATTAATGAAATAATCACTTTCAATGTTTTCAAACGAGCGTATAATTTATCATTACTCGCAATAATATTCCATTTAGCATTCGGTTTATTTGTGTTTTCAAACATATCTTCCATTGCTTCGACATACTCATCCCATTTTTCCCGATTACGCCAGTCCTCATCTGTAATTTTCCATCTTTTAAGAGGATTATTCTCTCTTTCTGTAAATCTCTTCAACTGTTCGTCTTTACTAATCTGATAGAAAAGCTTTCCTATAATATAATGATCATCAGTTAATAGTTTTTCAAAATCATTAATTTCATCATACGCTCTCGTCCACTCTTCGTTTGTAGCAAAGCCTTCAACACGTTCAACTAATACCCGCCCATACCATGAACGGTCGAATATAGTAATTTGCCCATATTGAGGAATTTTCCGCCAAAAACGTTGCAAATAATGATACCGTTTTTCATGTGGAGCAGGGGCGCCAATTGGATTCACTTGGAATCCACGCGGATCAAGATGTTCAGTCACTCGCTTAATCGCTCCGCCTTTACCTGCTGCATCCCAGCCTTCCATAACAAGCATAACGGCTATTTTTTCTTCTTTTAAAATTTGCTGTAGTGCTAATAAGCGCATTTGATATTTTTCGAGTTTCTTATTGTACTTAGATTTCGAATCAATTCTTTTCGTTAAATCTACTTTAGCCAGATGCTCTTTTTCCATCAAACAAATCCCCCTTGTTATATGACAATGTTATTTTAACATATTTATTGGGAATTTTTTCATATTAACATTCCTTTTGACTAATACTCATCCCCTCCACCTGTATCTATCCTTTGTAAGTCGGACGCATCTTTAAATTGATAAATCCCCCCCAGATTTACTTTTTAGTATCCTTTAGCAAGCATTTATTATTAATCAAAAAAACAAAACAAGGAAACTATGCCGAAAAAGCTCTACACAGTTTCCTTGTTTTTTTAAATGTGTGTGTGACATACTTGGGAAGATTAATTACGAAAAGATAGGAGCTCTATCGCTTCACTTATACTACAAACGAATTACAGGCGGAATATCTCCTTCTGATAAAAAGTAAGCACACACTGTAAATCCACTAACTAATATTGATAATAATGTTATTACAATCCCACGTGGTATATTATCTCAAAAAGAGAAGATAATAACAAATAAATCCATTAAAGAATGGGAGCTCTCTAAAATGAAACACAAAATAATAACTCTCTTTACGCTTATATGTTTAGCACTACCAATGCAAGCTAATGCTTACACATTTCAGTCGTTACCAATTGCATCAAAGTCTAAACAATGGTATATCGAAATTGACAAATCTCATAACTCAAACAAGCAAGCGGTGCAGCCAAAACAAGGTGTATATGATACGTATAGTTTACTCTTAAAAAATATTGGTAATGATGTATCAAATGTATCTGTAGAAATACTTGATAACACACCTACATCTAAAGCTACCTTCAATCCTACTACATTAAATAACAACGTTTCAAAAAGTCATACAAGCTTTGACTACATGGTATTCCCATTAGACTTTAATAGCCATAATTTCAAAGTCGTCATTACTTGGGAGGAAAAGAATTTCTCTTACAACGGCCATCCAGTAAATGAGAGTAAAAAAATAAAACAAACATTTGTGTTTAATGAAGAGTAAGCCCTAATTGGATTAGGGCTTACTCTTCATTTACAAAACCAGATTGAATTGCATCTGTCACTTCTTTTGCAATTTCCATTGTCGTTGCTTCCATACAAAGTTTTTTATACCAAATATGTACGGATGATTTTTTATTAGAAAGATGCTTCATTAAAATCAATTGACTATATGCCATTTTACTTTCTATAGGAGTCGCAATATACACCGTAAAATTCTTTGCTTCAAATACCTTTTCTCCCAAAACATATTTACATCCTAACTCATCTACTACTAAATCATTTAGGCTTTCTATTGTCATATACTATATCCCCCTTTTAGCCTACATAATCAATCGAACCTCCGAATACTTGGTACAGACAATGCCATTCCAATTGTTATGAGTACTAAAATAGCTAGCATTATAATTGTTATTTTGCCACCTATTACAGTGGCTAACCAGCCTACAATCACATACCCTAATGGCAATAAAGCAAATGAACCTAACATATCAAGACTTGCCACTCTTCCAAATGCTTCTTCTGGTACAAGCTCTTGTAAACTTGTTTCCCAAATGAGCCCAAATATCATCATACCGAATCCTTCTATTGCCATTAAAGCTATTAAAGCAGGTGCCCAAGAAACGAAAGGCATAATTAATAGTGCTATTCCACTTATTAACACACCACCATATGCTAGTACTCCCCTCTTACGCCACTGCTGCCGCCCACCAAAAATTAGTGCTGCAATTACAGCTCCAGCACCAGAAGAAGCCATACCCAATCCATACACGAAAGCTTCAAAATGATGATGAACATTAAACAACCATGGAATTAATACAACGATAATTCCTGCATAACAAATATTTATGAAAGAAAAGACTAAAATTGTAATCCACAGCCACGGGTGACTTTTCAAAACTAAAACACCTTCCATAAACTCTTGTTTGTAATCGATCTTACTCTTTTCAATAGGTTTTACTGTTTGAAACTTGATTTCTCTTAAAAATAATAAACATAAAAATGATAACAAATATGTTACTGCATCCAGTCAAAATCCTATTCCGGCAGATGCAACTGAAACGATCAATCCTCCAAGAGCCGGTCCAATTAGTCGTATACCTTGATTACTCATTTGAGTTAATGCATTAGCTGCATTTCGAATTTTCGGTACAAATACTTTCGCTCTTACAGCCGCATACGCCGGCTGAAATATCCCTTCCATAAGTCCATATAATGCTACGAATACATATAGAAGTGGAATTGTTAAAACGTCCATAAATATAAGTGTTGCAAGTAATAACATTAATATGCAACGGATTATATCTGTAAATAACATCAATTTTACCCGGTCAATTCGATCCACGACTAATCCAGCAAACGGTAACGCAAGAATATTAGGAAGCATGTACATTGCCATAGTCATTCCCATTACAACTGTTGAACCAGTTAATGAATATACAACGACTGGCAGAATAACCATCGTTATCGAACTACCTAAAGTCGAAAGTAATTGCCCAAGCCATAAAAACTTAAAGTGTGGTGACACTTTAACTGGCAATAACAATTTACCGACATAACCTAAATGTTTTTCTGTTGGTATTTCTCCTTGCATATCTCTCTCCTCTTTTCAAATTAAGTTAATACCCAAGATTAAATACAGAAAATTCAATCTTTAACACCTTTAATTATATATGAAACTGTTAAATTATTAGTAAAAATATAAAAAAGAAAATCATAATGAATCTACACATATCACGTGTTGAATATAAATAGAAAAGGTGTTTTCATTTATGAAAACACCTTTTCTATTTATAATTTTAAGTTCTTCTTCAATGTCCAATACTTTTCTTGAGCATTTTCAAATGAGAATTCTACCCAGCCATTGGGATCTTCACGATATACATTTACTTTTGTACCATTCTCTAATTTTCCAACTTCATTTTGTGTAACGTTTGGTACACTCTTAATTGGATTGTTAAACGGGAATGGAACTTGATAGTAAGATCCTACAGTTTGAACAGTAGCTTTCGCATCTTTTGCGTAATCTTTATATGGAATTGTTTCGCCTAATGCCTCTACATTTAATGTATTAGGGTTTTTCGGCAATCGGTTTACATTTTGATAATCTTTGTTATTGAAAGGCTTAATACGTTCCATAATATTAGCAATTTTGCCAGCCCATTCTTTATCAGTTGAATACATTACATTCATCGCAGATAATGTATAACCGTTGAAATACTTAGCACCTTGTTCTAAGTAATTCTTCCTCACATAATCAGCATTGTATGAAATACTTAATCCATAAGATGGTAAATATTTTGCATGTGCGAATGGGTCCCAATCATACGCTCGTAGTCCAAATAAATTATGTTTACGATATGCAATTTCTGATTTCCCGTATCCAGACTCTAAGATTGCATGTGCTGCTAAATATAAAGAGTTTACGCCATACTCGTTTTGCGCTTTAATAAAGTCTTGTCCAACTCCAACAAGCGGACTATCGGGATGATATCTTTTAATATAATTATCAATCTCTTGAGCTGTTACATTAGAAGGTAATGTTACATCTAAATCGATATATGATGCCATGGCATTATATAAAAATTGCGCATATTCTTCACGTGTTAAAACACTAGTTGGATTAAATGCACCTGCACCATTACCTGCAGCAACGCCGTTAGACTCTAATGCACTAATGGCATCATTTGCCCAATGATTTTTCGGAACATCATTAAATGTATGATTAGCTTTTACTTTTAGTTTAAAAGCTTTCTGTAAAATTACAGCCATTTCAGCACGAGTTAAAGATTCTTTCGGTCTAAATGTTCCTTTACCATCACCTACGAAAATCCCCATATCTGTTAAAGCTAAAATTTCTTTTTGGAACATTGTTGTCCCTTCGCTAATATCAGAGTATGGATTTTTATACTCGCTTTTCGCTTCTGGTTTTAATGCACGATATATTAATGCGGCTACTTGCTCACGATTTACAACATCCCCAAATCCAAACTTACCATTATCATATCCTGCAATAATTTCTTTTGACGTTAAATTAATAATTGCTTTATATGACCAATGATCTTTCGGAACGTCTGGAAATTCCTTTTCAGCTGCAAATGAAGTTGCTGGAGCCATCACTACTTGAAGTGCGACTGTCACTGCTAACACATTAGAAATAAATTTTTTCATATTTTTTAACACGTTATGTATATGCTTGTCCCGTGTTAACTTGCCTCCCTTTTTAATAAAATTTTCCCTATTAAACTAACAAACTTTTAAGTCAATTAATTAGTCAACAGTAAAAGTATACGTGATAAAAATAAACTAATCTACCATTATTTTATTTATAATCATCATAATACGATACATCTTTTTATTTCGATACAAAATTATATAAATCCATATAAAAAGCCCATCTCTATATAGACGATGGGCTTTTTAAACGATGTTTTTTTATTTAGCTAATCGATACTTTGTAACATTGAAACCTTTCCACTCATAATAATCTAAAATCCCAGCATAAACTGCCTCTGCAGCAATTTGTCTTCCTGACTCAGTAGCTAATTTGCCATTATCTATATTGTTATCTATAAAGGCAAGCTCTGTTAAAACTGCTGGTACTGTATTTTTATTTACTACATAAAATGAATGATTGTCTTTTATATCTCTATCTCTTGTATGTAGTGCTTCTACTACTCGTTTTTGAATTTTTTGTGCTAATACTTCGCTATCCTTTTCAAGCTGTGTCTCTTCCCCAGACTTGGATTTTTTATAATAATATGTTTCCGTTCCATGACCATCATGATTTTCAGAAGCATTTGCATGAATGCTTACAAATATATCTGCATTGTTCTCTTGACCAAATTTCACTCGATTCACAAGAGACTCATTCTTGTTACTTCCTGGATTTCCGTTCTCTTCACGTGTTAACAAAGCTTTTAAAGGTGTATTTTTTTCTAACAATTGCTGTAATCTTAAAGATGTATCAAATACAATTTCACTTTCCTTTTCACCTTGCCCTGGATTCCCTGGATCAAATCCTCCATGACCAGGGTCAATAATAACTACCTTTTCCACTAATGGATTTCCAACTTGAATTTTGTCAGCCTTTGTAATAAATTGAGCTGCTTCTGCTTTAGTTAGAGTTTTTTCAGGCTCCCATTTGTTACCAGTACCAACAGAAATCCCTAATTCAACTAGGATGTTAACTTTTGTTTTACCCCAGCTTTTTTCTAAATCACTGAATTTAGTTGCTGGAGTACCATTTACTTTAGAATCTAATTTGTAAGCTTCTACAATAAGGGAGGCCATTGAAACTCGGTCGATTTTCCCAGTTGGATCAAATACGCCTGGGCCTTTCCCTTTAACAACACCAGCTTTTTCTACAGCTGCGATGAATGGAGTATACCATTGGTTTTGAGAATCACCGAAAGATGGTTTAGCATTTTTATCGATTGGTAAGTTTAAGATTTTAGCCATCATTGTAGCTGCTTCTGCACGAGTGATTTCCTTTTCAGGCTCGAACATTCCTGCATCATTACCCTTAACTGCACCTTTTTCTACTAAATAGTTAATAGAATCTTCTGCCCAGTGTTTAGCTGGGACATCTGGAAATGTTTTTGTTTGTGCGAAACTACTAGATGAATAAGATAATATACTAGCTGCGATTATTCCTGCTGTGATTATTCTATTTTTCATAGAATATATTCCCCTCTCAAGTACAATGTTTTATGTAACAGAGTAATTATAGTTCTGAAAATTAGTAATAGTCAATTGTATTTTGTATAATTTTGTCTTATTATTGTATTTTTTGGAACAAATAACTATAGTTAAACTATAAGAGACTCATTTTATAAGAGGAGAGATTCGTATGAGTACGAATTGGAAAAGTATCGAACACCGCATTTATACAATGTGTATGATTCAGCGTAACAATGAAATATTACTAATACAACGGCCGGATCATCTAGGCTTCCCTGGTTACATCGCTCCAGGCGGAAAAGTAGATTTCCCAGAAAGTATCGTTCAAGCCGCTATAAGAGAAGTAAAAGAAGAAACTGGATTACTTGTTTCTAATTTAATCTTTAAAGGATTAGACGAATATGTAAATCCAAAAGAACAAGTTCGCTATATGGTTTTCAATTATTGGACAGATTCATTTGAAGGTAGCCTTCTTCCTCACCCTCCAGAAGGAGAATTAGTATGGGTTCCAATTGACTCTGCGTTACAGCTTCCCATGCAAGAGTGGTTTAAAGAAAGATTCCCATTATTTTTTGAAAAAAGCACTTTCGAAATTCAACGTGTTTGGGATCGTGACTTAGATAAACAAGTTGCTATGACAATTACCCCTACATAAAAAAGCTTGGAATATCTCCAAGCTTCGCTTACTTCTCCTCTATTTTCTTAATCTCATAATCAATTTCTAAAAACTTAACTCCAAATATCCACATTCTATGGTTAGCTGTTAACATTTGATCCGTGCCCTCTTTAATGATAAAAGTCTCTGCTAATGGTAAGCGTATTGTAAAGTAGCCAGTGTGTAAGTATATCCCTTCATCTCCCTTACAACTCTCTCTTAGCTTACTTGTAATAACTAAACTGTTTGCATCATTAGCTAACTTCAAAATACCAGTCATATTCGAATATGGTAAAGGCAATGCGATATTCATATATGTCTCGTTCTTGTATACATGCTTTGAATAAAGGGCTACAAAAATCGTTTCCCCCTCTCCATTCTTTCTTATCCATGCCCTCACGTTTTCCCTACCATCACTTTCATCTTTTACACTAACGATAGAACCTTGCATTGCTTCCCACTTACCACCGATTCCTAAATGTATTTGCGCTACACGTTTACTCATTTTTGCATAACAAAATGCAAATGGACGAAACCAACGAGCCCATTTAATGTTTGCTTGTAAATGATACTCTTTCGTATGTTCATAAAAGCGATTAATACTTATTGGTATCTCTGTTTCATCAAATGTATCACTATGAAAATTACTCATTTTATCAACTAATCCACTATATTCCTTATTATCTACTAATCCTTGGATATGTAAAAAACGCTCTCCAACTGTAAAACTCCCTTTTAAGTGGCTCATTGGTTTTCCATAGTATTTATAATTCGGAATACTCTTCTCAATCATCCAACCGAGAAAAGCTGGTAACGCTACCCCAATCCCATTTACCACGCCGTGAATCCAGACCATTTGTGCAATTGTAATCGTCATTACTTGTTTGAAATTTCCGTATGAATATATGAGTGAAAACATTATTGTTACCATAAGTGCACTAGAAGAAATAACTAAAAGTACCTTTGCACTTATAGCATTGAATTTCGTTCTCCATACATAAATTCCATATCCATAAATGGCACATAAATATATGAATACTGCAAAGAATTCAAACACCCTCGAATACGTAATTCCTATTGCAACTGTCATTGGAGAAATGACGATGATAAACATAATAGCGTCATATAACTTACTTCCCCGTTCTCTTTTTCTTCCAAGTAAACCCGCTGATAACGGCAATAAAAATGCCGAGTAATGAAAGTGTGCAGCTGTGAGTAAAACAATGTCAGAACTAAAGTGCATAATTGAAAGTTTTGCTACAGAAGCAAAAAACCAGAAACCACCTAAAAACAAATACATAAAGGCACTATCAATAGCTGTCTCTTCTAACGGTTTCCATCCTCTTTCTAGCAATCTACTTACACCAAATAACGCGACAATTCCTGTATATACAAACCAAAATAGCGCAAAGAAATAGTGATTTGTTACGAAAGCTAACATTGCACTAATTGCTGCGATTGGATATAAAAACGATACCAATTTATAAAAGAATACATACGATCCATTTCTTGTTTTCTTATCAATGATGCAAAATGACATCGGTATAAATAACAAAATAGATAATAAAATAATTGCTTCAACAGGATTTACATTCGACCACTCGTATATTAGAAATACAATATAACAAGCAAATCCAAATAGTATATTTTTCATCTCGTTTATTTCCTTTCCACAAATGTTCCCTTATATGAAAATAACGAACCAATTAACGGATTCCGTACTTGTACATGAATTCGAAAACATTGTAGTGTTTCATCATAACTTTCTACAATTTTTGCCTCTCCGTATAAAAATCTAGGTAACGGTATTTTTCTTCCAAACATAAAAAACCATTGTTTCTTTGAAGAAATATGTATCCCGCCTTTTTCATCAATATAAAAACTCAATGTAGAAACAAGTATATGTGGCTCACCAAAATAATCTACAATTTCATTATTCTCTTCATCCAACTTCATAACAGCGTTAAAATATCTTTTCTTATTATGAAAATAAAAAGTACGATTCCATGTTACAAATTCTTTCCCATATTCATCTCGCTCAGCGGTATTATGTATCGTAAATGGCACTTTCTTTCCTCGCTCAGAGAAAAACATTCGGAACTTCGATGCAATTTTCAAAATCAATTTAACGAAAAAAGAGCCACCGTAAATTTCATCCATTTCCCCTTCTCCTGTAAAACTATTCTCTTCTGTAATCGCATATCGCTTCTGTAATTTTGGATGAAGATTTTTATAGGTATCTCCTAATAATCTTTCATAAATATTAGCCATATATTTATCCCTTTCTCTTCCTCTTACAATTTTTTGTGCTTGGCAAATTAGTGCAATTCATATAACCGACGATTGATAACCCTATTAGAAGAAAATTCAATGTAATCGGATTAAACGGCTCTGTAAAACTTGTGATATTCGTAACTCCTGCCACTATAGTTAAACCTATTAACATAACAATATGTAATATAAACAATTTTCGTTTTTGAAATGGCAATAGCCACATAACACCCCATATTATTTCTAAAAATCCAACTATTTTAAGTATAAAAATACTACTTTCATTCGATCCGATTAACTCAGAAAGCATCTTCAGTTCCTCTGGATGAGTAAAAATCACTTTCGGTACAATCCCTTGATATAACCATACGAAGGCAAATAAAAAGCAAACGAGCCAATACGTCATCGTTCTTCTAATTAACAACTTAGGATGAAGTCCCTTTTCTAACCATAATTTTAAAGCATCAAAACTCCAAGCAGTCGCAGAGCCTAATAAAGGTCGAAAAACATATGAATCTATCACATTTCCTATACGACCAAACCTTGTATCATAATCATATTTCGTCTCAAAATAAATATGTTCTTCATTCGGTGTATATTTCCAATAACCACGCCCGATTTGTATAAGTGATAATTGATTGTCTGTCCAAAATTTTAAAGAAGAAATGCGCTCTCCAGTTTCTTTTCTTACTTCACCTATCGATTCTCCTTCTCCAGCTATTTCAAGTCCGAAACCAATCTTCGTTTTATATAAAAACTTCTGCGGCTCCCCCTCCTTTTTCTCCAAATACGAGATTTCTGTAAAACGTGCATCCCACTCTGTATGTAGGTCCGGTTCTTGCGTATATTCCCATAATTTCTCCATTGTTGTTTTCATTTCTATCGCTACATAAATAGGCTTTTTCTTGCCCATCCTTCCACCTCCCATGCTCTATATTTTTAATGTACATGCAACGAATTCATTTTGCTACACTTTTCACAAACTAACCTTCGAAAAAGATAGAATTTTTAAAAAATATATAAAACACTTGATTCCCTGAAAAATTTAAATTATTATAAAACAAATGTTACCAACAACTTCATAAATCAAACACTCTCGCCTAAAACGTGAGATAGAGGTTGCAACGCTTATAAGTATTCTAAAGGAGACACAGAGATGTCTATGAATTTAGAAGAAAGGAAGTGTTGCCGAAATTGATAAATTTCTCTGCATTTATCAATTGGGGCTGTTTTCGAATAGAAACAGAACTGTCATATGTACAGACATGTACGTGTGAAGAGCTATCTACAAAAAAGAGATATCATCTTTATGATATTCCTTTTTTGGCGGTTTTTTTATTAGCTCCGTTTTCTGTTTCCCTTTTCCTGTAACAGCACCATCCTCACTTATTTGAGATGGTGTTTTTTGTTTTTCTCTCTGGTAACTACAGGAATATTGGGATTTGTATATGTCCTAACCTATTCTTAAAAATGGACGAAAGAAGGAATTCGTAATGGAAACGATTGTACAAAAGTTTGGCGGTACTTCTGTTGGAAGCGTCGAACGCATTCAACATGTAGCAAGCTTAATTATTGAAGAATATGAACGAGGACATAGCATTGTCTCTGTCGTTTCAGCAATGGGAAAAAGTACAGATGAACTTGTCGCACTTGCTAACGCTATTACTGAAAATCCAAGTAAACGTGAAATGGATATACTCCTATCTACAGGAGAACAAGTAACCATTTCACTATTAACAATGGCACTACAAACAAAAGGTTATAATGCAATTTCATTAACAGGATGGCAAGCTGGTATTACGACTGAATCTGTACATAGTAGTGCACGGATTACTGATATTAATACTGATCGTATTCAGTCCTATCTTACTAAAGGCACGATTGTTATAGTAGCTGGTTTCCAAGGAATAAGTGAAGAAAATGAAATTACAACACTTGGCCGCGGTGGCTCCGATACGACTGCTGTTGCATTAGCAGCGGCATTAAAAGCAAAAAAATGTGATATTTATACGGATGTGACCGGCGTATATACGACTGATCCACGTGTTGTAAAAACTGCTTATAAATTAGATGAAATTTCTTATGACGAAATGTTAGAGCTTGCCAATCTCGGTGCTGGCGTGTTACACCCACGCGCTGTTGAATTTGCTAAAAATCATAATGTAGTTTTAGAAGTACGATCAAGTATGGAACAAGAAAACGGAACAATTGTAAGGGGAGAATGTAACATGGAACAACAATCAATCGTTAAAGGTATTGCATTTGAGGATAACATTACACGCGTCACAATTAAAGGGTTAGGACAAGGTGCACTTTCAACAGTTTTCTCTACGTTAGCAGCGGCACATATTAATGTAGATATTATTATTCAAAGTATTACAAATGAAGGAACTGTTCACCTCTCTTTCTCAATCCATTCTAATGATTTAAGAGAAACATTAGAAGTATTGGAACAAAATCAAGAAGCACTTCACTATGAATCTGTGGAATATGAAAATCATTTAGCAAAAGTATCAATTGTAGGATCAGGTATGGTATCTAACCCAGGTGTCGCTGCAAATATGTTCACTACTTTAAAAGAAGACGGTATTCATATTAAAATGGTAAGTACATCTGAAATTAAAGTATCAGTTGTCATTGATCGAATTCACTTAGTAGATGGTGTGGAAGCACTACATCAATCATTTATGGCGAAAATTGAGCCTTTAGTGCAAATGAGCTAATTTCCGCCAGTAAAACTTACAACAAATTATATTAATCTATTTCCTTCCTATATAAATAGAAAGCTGTTTGCATAGTGGAAAGTGAGAAAAAGGTTATTTAGTTTAAAATAAAGTCGTTTGAAAAATAATAAAATTGTTAAAAAATAGAAGCAAGTCGTTCTCTTCAACAATTGGGCAGTTATCTACCACCTAACTTCCTCGCATTCGCCGAATTTTGAGGTGGGAATCTTACTGCCTGCAAATAGCGGGATAAATTTTTACACATAAGGAGATAAAGACTATGACAAAAAACAAATTACTAAGAATGGACAATGTCAGCATCGTTGTAGAATCCCTTGATGACGTAATCTCTTTCTTCGAAGAGATTGGCCTGAACCTCGAAGGGCGAGCCACTGTCGAAGGTGAATGGGCTGGTCGCGTAACTGGACTCGGTTCTCAGTGCGTAGAGATTGCTATGATGGTTACGCCAGATGGTCACAGCCGAATTGAACTTTCACGATTTCTCACCCCACCTACTATAGCAGATCATCGGACAGCTCCTGTAAACGCTCTCGGTTATCTGCGTGTCATGTTCACCGTTGAGGACATTGACGAAATGGTATCCAGACTTACTAAGCATGGTGCAGAGCTCGTTGGCGAAGTAGTTCAGTACGAGGACTCGTATCGACTCTGCTACATTCGTGGAACCGAAGGAATTTTAATCGGTTTAGCGGAAGAACTCGGTAACAAATAAGTAAGTGACGTTTTATAAAGTGAAACTTTAATCAGTGGGAGGGTGTTCCTCCTCACTGATTATTAGCTCTCACCAATCGGGCTTTAGCGGGATAAAAAGTCGTTGGCTATGCCAAACAGAAATTCATTCAAAATTAAATAAATATAACCCCGTCCTAACTTTAGGACGGGGTTATACTTGTTTGAGTTTTTAAAACTTTATTATCATTTTACACATGGATTTCAAGCCTCTACACAAACAGCTTTTTAACATATTATCAACATCAAAAAATTATTATAAAACAATTAAATTATTCGTTATATCCTTTCCTAGGAAATATAACTGACTCCTCCCACTCTTCATTATATATCTTATCGCTCTTTCCCTTGAATTCCTTCATAGTCAATGAAAGCACTCATAATTAATAATCCGCAGCCAATATAAAAACCAAACTCATTCTCTTTCTCAAAATCCGCCTCTTCTTCATCAATATGTATTTTCTCTTTAAAGCTTTGATTCTCGTAGTTTTTTTAGCGGTTCTCCTATGCTCATAACGTCTCCTCCTTTAATAAATTATGACATGAAAGGAGATACAAATGACAGAAACTATTGGTAAAAGCCACTGTAAACTATTCGTTTACACAATAAAAAAAGAGAGAATAGCTCTATATTTAAGCTATTCTCTCTCTTCTATTAAAACAGATGAATGTTTTCTTTCTTACAAGCTTCACGTAAATCATCAGGCCATACAGAAGATTGAACTTCACCGATATGTGCTTTACGTAAGAAGTACATGCACATTCTTGATTGTCCAATACCACCGCCAATTGTTAATGGTAGTACGTCTTCTAATATACCTTTATGGAAATCATACTCACGTTTGAAGTCATCACCAGTTTTCGTTAACTGTTCATCAAGTGATTTACTATCAACACGGATTCCCATGGATGATAATTCGAATGAAGCTTGTAGTACTGGGTGCCAGAATAAAATGTCACCGTTTAATTTCCAATCATCATAGTCAGCTGCACGTCCATCGTGTTTTTCACCTGAACGGAGTGCATCACCAATTCCGATAATAAAGACTGCACCGTGTTCTTTCGCTATTGCATGTTCACGATCTTTCGGTGTTAATTCTGGATATTTATCTTCTAGTTCTTGGGAAGTAATGAAAACAACATCTTCTGGTAAATACTTTCCAAGGAACGGATACTTTTCAAATAAGTGATCTTCTAAATCTTTGAATATTCCATAAATTGTTCGTACTGTTTCTTGCAAGTATTCTACAGTGCGCCATTCTTTTTGAACAATTTTTTCCCAATCCCATTGGTCAACGTAAATGGAATGTGTTGCATCTAGTTCTTCATCACGACGAATCGCGTTCATGTTTGTATATAAGCCTTCACCAGCTTCATAGCCGTATTCATGTAGTGCGAATCTTTTCCACTTCGCTAGTGAATGAACAATTTCTAATTCTTCTCCTGAATGTAGCATATCAAATTCAATTGGACGTTCTACACCGTTTAGATGATCGTTTAATCCTGATTTTTTCGTTACGAATAATGGTGCAGATACGCGGAATAGTTCAAGACGTTTTGCTAATTGGTCCTCGAAAAATGTTTTAACTTCCTTAATTGCGATTTGAGTCTCTCTTACTGTCATTAATGATTGATACATGGTGGTTTCCTCCTAAAATGTTTGGATGTTGTGAAAAGAAGCCAACAAAAAAAGCCCTTCTATCCCAAAAAACTGGGACGAAAGGCTTTGGTTCCGCGGTACCACCCAAATTAGCAACAGAGGTTGCTCACTTATACAATACGGAGATGAAAAAATCTCGATACTGTTCTTCTTGTAACGGCGAAGTTCCCGGCTAAGTCTACTTTCCTATAAAGGATTTCGGTTAGCGACTCCAGGAGGTTCTTCATAATAGGCTTCGTATCAGGCTCACACCGTCCCTGACTCGCTTAAACTACATCCCACTACTACTCGTCCTTTCATAGTCGTTTTGTTGTCACATCTCTGAAACATTTTATTAATGATTATTCTATACAAAAAACAAAGAAAGTCAACAAAAAGTTTTAAAAAATTTTTCAATTCTTTATTTTACGGCTTTATTGATTGTTGTTAATTTAACATCTTTACTTCTTCTGCCTCGTCATTCCAAAAAATGTTTCACTAACCGAAACTAACGTATACACAACTATTAGTGTAATCGTTCGAAATATAGAATCCGCAGTATTTCTTATTATTTTCATTTTCTTTGTAATTCCTTTCAGTTTACTTGCAATTTCATGATATACTATAGCATTCAAGCAGTTTGTTTTTACTTAAAGCAAACATAGTCATTTATCAAGAGTATTTTCTAATTCATTGACTATTATCAAACAAGATTTTTATATAACGGAGTGATCATATGAGCAAAACGAAAGCGAAACCGAAAAAAGGTGTAGGACAAGGTACAGGAAGTAAGGGATGGAACCGTTGGCAATCAAGTGCAAAGAAAAAGAAAGCAGCAAAACCATACAAAAGTAAAGGCACAAAGAAGTAATTTAAATACCATTTGATTTCTTTACTTTGTTCAAAACAAAATATAATTATTACAACAAAAAAGCTATGCTCTCATAAATTTGAAAGCATAGCTTTTTTATTTTAAATCATAAGAATTTCTCGAATTTCTTCCTCAGTTATGGAGGATAATTTCCCTTCTCCTGGCTCAATTACTTCAGCAATTAAATTTTTCTTCGTTTCTTGTAGTTCATGCATTTTCTCTTCAATTGTTCCGTGGGCTACTAACTTAATAACTTGCACCGTATTTTTTTGTCCCATTCTATATGCTCTATCTGCTGCTTGCTGTTCAACAGCTGGATTCCACCATAAATCATATAATATCACTGTATCTGCACCAGTTAAGTTAAGACCCGTACCACCAGCTTTTAAAGAAATAAGAAATAAATCACCTTCACCTTCGTTAAACCGATTGCATAGCTCTACACGCTCTTGCGAAGGTGTACTCCCGTCTAAATAAAAGTATGGAATCGCTTGACGGTTTAACTCACGACCGATAATGGAAAGCATCTTCGTAAATTGAGAAAAGATTAAAATTCTCTTCCCAGTACTTCTACATTCTTCTAAAATCTCTAACAGTTGTTCAAATTTAGCTGAACTGCCTTTGTAATCATCAACGAATAAAGCGGGATGATTACAAATTTGTCGTAATCTCGTTAAACCAGCTAAAATTCTAATTTTATTTTTACGTAACGTATCTTTATCTAAATGCTTTAACGTTTCTTCCCTTAATTTCGCTAAATATGCAGCATACAATCTCTTTTGATCTGGTAACAACTCCGATGACTGTAAATGCTCTATTTTATCTGGCAACTCATTTAATACGTCCTCTTTTAATCGTCTTAATACGAATGGTTTCACTCGCTTCGCTATATCCTCACGTCTTAAATCACCGAACTCTTTTCTTCCAGGTAATAATTCTGGGAAGACGACATGGAAGATAGACCATAGCTCTTCTAACGAATTTTCTACAGGTGTTCCTGTTAACCCGAAACGATACTCCGCTTGAATCGTTTTCACCGCTTTTGCAGTTTGCGTTGTAGGGTTTTTAAACGCTTGTGCTTCATCAAGAAATAGTGTATGAAACGGTCTTGCATACAACCTTATATCTCTTCTTAGCAATGGATATGACGTAATTATGACATCAAATTCTGCTATATCTTTTAAAATTTTTCGGCGCTCTATTTGATTTCCATCTGCAATAACTGCTCTAATATGCGGGGCGAATTTTTTCAATTCACTCAGCCAATTATAAACGAGGGATGACGGAGAGACGACTAATATAGGCATGTTTTTCTCTCGAATTTCCGGCAAAACAGAATCTATAAAAGCAATGCTTTGCAACGTTTTTCCTAGTCCCATATCGTCTGCTAAAATACCCCCAAAACGATAATGTGCGAGTGTTTTCATCCACTGAAATCCGTATACTTGATACTCTCTCATTTCTGCATTTAACGTATTTGGCACAGCAAACTTTAATTTTTTCGGATTTTGAATATTTTCTACTAACTCTTGAACAGACTCATCTAAACTTAAAACATTTCCTTCGTGAAGTCCGTTCATCCATTTTACACTACGGATAAGCGGAACATTCACTTCTTCCCCATGTAAAAATTCTTTCCGAATACCCGTTTCTTTTACAAATTGATTAATTTCATTAAACTCTTTACTCTCCAGTGATAATAAAGAACCGTTCGCTAATCGGTAATATTTACGTTTCTCTTCAAGAGCTACTAATACCCCTTTAATTTCAGCTTCTGGAATACCTTTTATATCAAAGCGAAATGATAACCAATCAATTCTCTCCTTCCTCCTAACTCTTATAAGAGGAGCTGTGTCTCCTTTATGAATTCGTAATTTGATTGCTGTCGTCGCATAAATATCAACTAAACCTTTTAACGTTGGAACAACATGATATAAAAAATTATACTCAGCTTCTTCATTATGCATAAAATAACCGCCTTCCGTTTTCGCAAAGGCACTTTCACGCATAATGTCTAAAATCTCTTTTTCCTTTTTCTCATCACGATTAAAAACAGCCGGCTGTCCATCCTCTTCTAACGGATTAATTAGGACGTTTCCATAGTGAAATTCAAGACCTGCTAATAAGCGATTTTTCACTCGATCTAAATATAATTTCGCTTTTAATGCGGGTGTTTCAACACGATCTGATACTACCTCATCTATTCGCACAGTTCCTAGCTTCATTAACCCTGGTACAACTTTTTCTACAAAGTGCTCCATCTTATCTGCTGGAATATACAATTGGTTACTACTAGAACGATTCATCATTTTTTGTAATTCGATAAGCCGCTTGCAATCCTCAGCGTTCAACTGATACAGTTTCCCTCCAAATAGAGCATAACTATACGTATCCATTACGTCTACTTGTTGTAAGCCGTCAATATAAAGTGTAAACCCACCGTTACTCCCTTTATTAAACTCAAAATGTAAAGGAAGTAGTCCTTTTGAAATTTGTAAACCGTGAAAAGATTGTCCATCTTGATTAAGTCTGACAAACTCAGCTTTAGAAAGGAAAGAAAGCATATCCATCCACGAAGCTGGCGGTATTAAAATCATGCTATCATCTTGTTTTGCATGTACTTCTAGTGTATCTTCATACATTTTTTCATTATGATACATTTTAATAAGTTGCTGAATAATCGTATCCGTTTCTTGCCTAAAGCTATGTACATCTGGTATGTATGTGAATTCATTAGAACAATTAAAAGGTTCTCTTTTCTCCACATTAGAAAGAAATTCTCTAATATGATTTACGAAATACGTTTTGGCAAGTATCAACTGAATTCCCAGAAGTGCCCCGCCCTTTTTCGTAACTACTGGTGTACAAATAAATTCAACATGAAGTAATTCACGTGTATCAAAGCGGTGTTGTTTACTTTTTGGCCGCAGTGGTTTGTCTGCAAATAACTGAAACATCCCGCTTGTTAATTGTTCATTTCCGCTCATGCTTTCGCTACTAGCGGGGAGCATTCCACCCGTTTGCTGATTATAATTTATTTGTATCAATACTGCTGCAACATGTTGACAATACGTTTGAAAAGAAGCTAACGACGGACAACTACATTTCGCAACAACATCACCTTTTTTAGCTTTTTCTACTGTAACATGAAAATCTTCGTTCCCTTTTACCGTTGCCTCGCAAATTTCTTTATTTTCATCATAATGATTTACTATCACTTTATTTGCTTTATAATAAGCTTCGCCTCTTTTATATGAGGTTTCTCCGCATACTTCTTTAATAATCGATTTGTTTAATGTAAAACTCATTTTTTACACTTCCTTAATTTAAACCAGTTTCTCTCAACTAACATTTTACATGCTCCAAGAGAAAATATAAAATGTAGATTTAACAAAAAAAGATGCTTATTTATAAGCACCTTTTCACTCTATCTCCATCAACCGTTTCGCCTCAAAATACAACACTTGAATAAACTTTTTCGTATTAATTCGCGTATGTCCGGAAGTTGCTACTTCTTCCTTTGTCATTTCTGTCATACGTTTTCTAACTACAGTGAAATCAAAAAATTTCGGAGCATAGCTTTCAAATTTCGGATTTGAAAAATCTGTTAATCCAAGGGAAGCTAAGTGATTTAACGATTGATAAATCGCTCTACGTACCCTTTGTTCAGATGCTTTTCTCTCCTTATCTATATGTGCATCTGAAGCTATATTCTCTAATTTCCTTATAGTTATATGGTGAAAGATATCTTTTAGCGCAGGAAATCCAAAGTCAAAGGTTTGTGCTTTTTCTTGTCCATATAAATATTCCAGCATACTAAGTAAATCTTTACTTCCATTCTCTCCCGCAATACCAAGTTCTGATAATAAATAGCGTCCTGAATCCGTTATTTTTTTCCCTTCTTGCATTGGCTCATTTCGAACTTGCGGCTGTTCCCACTTAAAAACGTTATTCAATGATTTTTGAATATCATGTATAGAGCGCTCTAAACGAATACGTTCCATTACTTTACGTACAACAGATATAACCTCAATTTTATTTAATGGTTTTGTAATATAATATTCAACACCGAGTGTATACGCCTCACCTATAAGCTGCTTCGATTCAACTTGAGAAATCATAATAATTTTCCCAGTAAAAGAGGATGCGATATGGCGAACTGTTTCAATGCCGTCTCGCATTGGCATTAATAAATCAATAAATAAAATATCTACTTTTTTAAAATTTAATTGATCTGCTTCAATAAAAGCTCCGTCTTCCGATTCTCCAATTACTTCCCCAAGATCACCATCTTCAATAATTTGTGAAAGCATGGAGCGGAAAACTTCATCATCATCTACGATATAATAAAACAACTTTATTCCCCTTCCCGCTTTAAACTACACTCCGGCAAACAAACGACAAACTTACAGCCTTCACCAATTTCCCCATCTTCCAATCTTACTTCTCCTCCGAGCTCAGTTACCATTTCGTTTATGTAAGAAAGTCCAATTCCCGTAGATGGTGTTCCTGTTTGATCATACTTCGAAGTAAACCCTGGCTTAAATACTAGTTTCTTATATTTTTGCGCAATACCAGGCCCATCGTCAATTACTTCAAAAAATATACGTTTATCAATTTTATATAACTTAATAATGATAGCACCACTACCCTCAATTGCTTCAACCGCATTTGCAACTAAATTATTAAAAATTGATAAGACCGTATACACATGATATTCTGCATGCTCACCTTCTATATGTTTAGAAAAACAAATATCTTTTTCCAACATTTCAGCATACTTCTCATTTATTCTCACAATCATTTCTGCAAGCTCATGTCCTTCTACATACTCAGCTACATTTTTATCTAATAATAGTTTAGATAGTCCTGCAAAAATCCTTTGATTATCCTTTTTTATTTCGTGCACTTCTCCTGCTATTTTCAATGCTGTTTTACTACTTGAATCATCGTTCGCTTGTAAATTCCGATATAATTGATACGCTTCTTGTGTAATTAACTCCGCATTTTGCAACGTTTTTTTCAAATGAACAGATTCCACATATAAGTTAGAAAGGTGCATCAACATTTTTTCATTTTCTTTTCGAACTTGTGATTCTTTTAATTTTGTTTCATATAAATTCATCATATTTAAAAAACCAAGTGCAAAGAAACTACGGAAAATAGCAATTATGATTAGTTTATTTATTTCAGAAACTGTTATTGTTGTACTGAGCACTACCATGTGATAAATCGCAAGTTCTGACATACTTGCGATAATTTCAATTGTAATTCCAAGGCACCCAATTACAACTGGATTCTGATGGAACTTATTCACTCTACAAAGCGAAAATAAGCTTCCATAAACAAAATAATAAAAGAACACAGGATAGCGCAAATAAAATGATTCTGTCATATAAAATGAACCTTGCAATACCCAGTCAAGACATACACGGAATAAGACTACAGATATACCAACAAGAATACCTGCAACCGCTGCTGGTATTCTTCTTAAAAATAGTAATAAAAAGAAGAAAAGCGGTGTCCCAAAGCTAACGCGAAACGTATCATTAAAAGGATGAAAATTTAGCTCTCCAGCAATCGGAACAACAACCATTAAAATAATTAAAAGAGATATATCTTTTTTCCATAATTGATTCCAATTCAAAAGTGCCACTTCCTATGTATTTTTTCAATATTATACAAGTAAGCCCGTTTATTATTATAAACGGGCTTTTTTCTATATGTTAACCTTTTCTACCGCTTTTATTTGACGATACTCAGGCGTCCACATTGATTCTTTCACTGCTATCTTAATATCGTCATCACTTAAGTTCTCTCTAGCAACACCTTCTGCAACAGCAACTTTCGCTACTTCAATTGCAACCATTTCAGAGATATTACGTAACTCTTCAACTTCTGGCAAGATAGGTGCTCCTGGTTTACTTGCATCTACCATACTTGCAACTGCTTCAGCAGCTGCTGCGAACATACCATCAGTCATGACGCTTGCACGAACAACAATTGTACCAAGACCTAGTCCCGGGAAAATAAGTGCGTTATTTGACTGCCCAATCACATACGTTACACCGTTATATGTAACTGGTTCAAATGGACTTCCTGTTGCAACTAACGCTCTTCCTTCTGTCCACTCGATTAAATCTGCTGGTTTCGCTTCCGCAAGTGGCGTTGGATTCGACATTGGTAATATAATTGGTCTCTCTATATGAGAAGCCATTTCTTTAATAATTTCCTCTTTAAATGCGCCGGCAACAGTAGATGTACCAATTAAAATTGTCGGTTTTACATGTTTCACAACTTCAGCAAGTCCGATCACACCATTTTGTTTCCACTCACTTACTTCAGCTTCTTTTCTGGCATACGGAATTTGGAAATCAAGAAGATCTTCCATATTATCTGTAACTAACCCGTTACGGTCGATACACCAGAAACGATTATGAGATTCTTCGTCTGATAAGCCGACGCGAACCATTGCATCTCTTACTTGGTCTGCGATACCGATTCCAGCTGTACCAGCACCAAATACAACGACACGGTGCTCACTTAACGGTACACCAGAAGCTTTTACTGCCGATAATACAGCAGCAAGTGAAACTGCACCTGTACCTTGAATATCATCATTAAATGTACAAACGTCATGACGATATTTATCTAAAATTTTTCGTGCATTGCGAGAACTGAAGTCCTCCCAATGTAAAAGTGCTTTCGGGAACTTATTGCCTACCGCTTGTACAAATGTATCAATAAATTCATCGTAAGCTTCACCAGTTACACGTGGATGACGATTTCCAATATAAAATGGATTGTTCAATAGTTCCTCACGATTTGTACCTACATCTAAAATTACTGGTAACACGCGACTAGGATCGATTCCAACTGCGGCCGTATATACTGCTAGCTTTCCAATCGCAATGTTAATACCACCAACACCCCAGTCACCAATTCCTAATATACCTTCTCCATCTGTTACAACAACTAAATCAATATTATCAGCTGTTGCACCGATATTTGCAAATGCTTCTTCAATACCTGAAGGATCATTAACTGATAAATAAACACCGCGTGGTTTACGATATTCATGGCTATATCTTTGAATTGCTACACCAACAGTAGGTGTATATACGATTGGTAACATTTCACGTAAATGATTTGTTAAAATACGATAAAATAATACTTCATTTCGATCATGTAACGCTGTTAAGTATACATTCTTTAATAAATCATCCGGCTGAGAACAAAATTGCTCATACGCTCTACGTGCTTGTTCATCTAGCGTTAAAACTGCTGGCGGTAATAACCCTTTTAAACCTAATTCTTCTCTTTCTTCTTGCGTGAAAGCTACCCCTTTATTTAAAAGTGGTGTTGATAATACTTCTACTCCTCTTAATGTCGTTTCTAATGAACCATTAGAAGCCACTGTAAACTTACTCATAACATCCCTACCTCTATTCATATATAACATTTCTATATTGTAAACAAAAAAGAGGGGATTGTCCCCCTCTTCTTTTAATTTTTCTTTAAAAGAGTTGCTCCTGCAATCCCTGGATGTGTCATTTCGAATGGATCTAGAATTAACTCTAATTCTTCTTGTGACAATACACCATTTTTCACACATAGTTCTCGAACGGATTGCCCTGTCGCAATTGCTTCTTTCGCAACGCGAGCTGCTGCTTCATAGCCGATATGAGGGTTCACGGCTGTGATAATTCCTACACTCTTCTCAACATACTCTTTTAGGCGGTCTTCATTCGCTTCAATTCCTTTTAAGCAATTATCTGTAAAGGCACGGAAACCGTTATTCATAATGCTAATAGATTGAAGTAAGTTGAAAACAAGTACTGGCTCCATAACATTTAATTCTAATTGTCCTGCTTCTGAAGCAAGGCAAATTGTATGGTCGTTACCAATTACTTGGAACGCAATTTGATTAATTACTTCTGGCATAACAGGGTTTACTTTCCCTGGCATAATAGATGAACCTGGTTGACGAGCCGGTAGCATGATTTCCGCTAATCCAACGCGTGGACCTGATGCCATTAGACGAAGGTCGTTCGCAATTTTAGACATGTTCATCATACATACTTTAAGTGCTGCAGATACTTCAGTGTACGCATCCGTATTTTGGGTTGCATCTACTAAATCTTCTGCACCAACAAGTGGTAGTTCACTAATTGTAGCTAAATGTTTTACAACTGCTTCAATATATTCTGGATCCGCATTTAAGCCTGTACCAACTGCAGTTGCTCCCATATTTACTTCATATAGATGTTGACGTGATTGCTTGATACGTTTCATATCACGTTCAAGTACGCGAGAGTATGCTTTAAATTCTTGTCCAAGACGAATTGGCACAGCATCTTGTAAATGTGTACGACCCATTTTAATAACATGGTCGAACTGTTCTGCTTTTAATTCAAATACATCATGCATATAACCCATCGTTTGTAATAAGCCTTCTAATGCATTTAATGTTGCAATATGAATTGCTGTTGGGAATGCATCATTTGTTGATTGCGCCATATTTACATGACTGTTTGGACTAATATAATGATAGTCTCCCTTTTCCATTCCTAATAATTCAAGAGCACGATTGGCAATGACTTCATTTGCGTTCATATTCATTGAAGTTCCTGCACCGCCTTGAATTGGATCAACGATGAAATGATCATGCCATTTCCCATCAAGGATTTCTTGTGATGCTTCTGCGATAGCACCACCCTTTGTCAATTCCAATCTTCCTACATCTGTATTAGCAAGTGCTGCCGCTTTTTTTACAATTGCTAACGCTTTAATTAAACCTTCATGGACTTTATATCCTGTAATTGGGAAATTCTCTACTGCACGCATTGTTTGTACACCGTAGTACGCATAATTTGGCACTTCTTTTTCACCTAAAAAATCTTTTTCAATTCGTACTCCATTTTTAACTTCAGTTAATGTTGACATGACTTTTCACTCCTTAACGATTTCTTATGCTGCTTTTGTTTGTTTGACTGTTTCTACATATTGTTTTGCTTTCTCATCATCGAATTCGCCTTCCCACTTCGACATAACAATGGCCGCTAATGCATTTCCTAATACATTGACAGCTGAGCGAATCATATCTAAAATACGGTCAATTCCCGCAATTAATGCGATGCCTTCTAGCGGTAAGCCCATTGATCCTAACGTCGCTAATACAACAACGAATGATGCACCCGGAACTCCCGCCATACCTTTGGATGTTAACATGAGAACGAATAATAAAGTTATTTGCTCTGTCAGTGACATGTGTATACCGTACATTTGTGCAACAAACAATGCCGCTAACGCCTGATAAATAGCTGATCCAGTCAAGTTAAATGTATAACCTGTCGGAATTACGAAAGAGGCAACTGCCTTTGGACAACCGAACTCTTCCATTTTTCTCATTATATTAGGTAAAACAGCTTCTGAACTTGCTGTCGTAAATGAAAGAATAAGTTCTTCTTTTAATATTTTCATTAATGTAAAAATGTTTACTCCAACCATTCGTGCATTAATACCTAATACAATCACAACGAATAGTATAACAGTTACGTATACAGCTAGCACTAGTTTTCCTAAAGGAAGTAGTGTTGCTACACCAAATTTTGCAACCGTAACAGCAATTAATGCGAATACACCAAATGGTGCAAATTTCATCACTTGATTTGTAACCCAAAACATCGCTTCGAGCACACCTTCAAAAAAGTTAAAAACAGGCTTTCCCTTTTCACCGATTGCTGCAACTCCTAAACCGAATAGTACTGAGAAGAATATTATCGGTAATAAGTCACCTTGTGTAATAGACTCAAATATATTTTTCGGTACAATATGAACAATCGTTTCTGCAAATCCTTTCTTCTCTGTTGCATCTGCTGTTTGTTTATAAGAAGAAATATCAGTTTGCTGTAAATTATTCATATCAACGCCAGTACCTGGTTGGAATATATTTGCTGCAAGTAATCCCATTAAAATAGCAATTGTCGTAATAATTTCGAAATAAAGAATTGTTTTCCCGCCTAGTTTCCCAAGCTTTTTCATATCTCCTACACCAGCTACCGCAACAATTAATGCTGAAATAACAATCGGTACTACAATCATTTTAATTAAGTGAATAAATATATCCCCAATTGGTGTGATATAAGAAATCGCCGTTTTATTTCCATAAAAGATTGCCCCTACTACAATCCCTAAAACAAGTGCGACAAAAATTTGTGTTGCCAATCCGAATTTTTTCATTTATGTTCATCCCCTTCATGCGAACGCTTTCATTTCATATTTATAAAAGCTTACTCACACATGATATAAGCGAACCTACAAAATCATACAAAAACCTACAAGTTCGTCACAAAAAATTCAATTTTTTTTCTTATATTTTTCATTGACACCATTTTGTTAAAAAGTGATAAAATATACTTGATAAGTAATCGGATTATTTTGTATAATCAAAAAGATATACACTTACAATAAATTGAAATGAAAAGGAGTGGATGTTATGAAAAATTATGTACAGAAATTCAGCCTATCTTCTTCTTTTCTTTTTCATTTTCTCAGCAAGGAACAAAGGCATTCGCCTTTGTTCCTTTTTTATTGCCATTTATATAGGGGGAATTGTTATGAAACCATATAAACGCGTCTTAATTAAACTAAGCGGTGGCGCACTTGCTGATCAATCTGGAAATAGCTTTAACTCCAAACGATTAGAGCATATCGCAAACGAAATTATATCCATTATTGACCTAGGTATCGAAGTATCCATTGTCATCGGCGGCGGTAACATTTTCAGAGGTCATCTAGCTGAAGAATGGGGAATTGATCGTGTAGAAGCTGATAATATCGGTACGCTAGGTACGATTATTAACAGCTTAATGCTTCGCGGCGTTTTAACAAGTAAAACAGATAGAGAAGTACGTGTTATGACTTCCATCCCTTTTAATGCAGTAGCTGAACCATATATTCGCTTGCGTGCAGTACATCATTTAGATAACGGCTATATCGTCATTTTTGGAGGCGGGAATGGGCAGCCATTCGTTACGACAGATTATCCAAGTGTACAAAGAGCCATTGAAATGAATAGCGACGCCATTTTAGTCGCAAAACAAGGGGTCGACGGCGTCTTTACAAGTGATCCGAAACATAACAAATCAGCGAAAATGTACAGTAAACTGAACTATAACGATATTGTTAGGCAAAACATACAAGTAATGGACCAAGCCGCTTTATTGCTTGCTCGAGATTATAATTTACCGGCACACGTCTTTAACTTTGATGAGCCTGGAGTGATGAAAAGAATTTGTTTAGGTGAGCATGTCGGGACTTTGATTAATGATGATGCGTCGATGCTTGTGCATGAAAAATAGTTATTTTCATTAACAAAAGGGTGCCTTTTATAGACACCCTTTCTTCGTTAATCATCACAAATAAAAATCAACCCATCCAACTACTTTCTCCTTACAACGCTCCCAGATAGATAAGTTGTCAAAAAATGTTTCTGTCATCTCTTTCGAATCACCAATGTCTTGCGTTAACGCCTCATTCACTTGTGCTATGATAGGACCACCATGAATATACAAATTCATCTCATCATTTATATAAAAGCTACGTGCAGTTATGTTCGTTGTACCGATAACAGTTAATTCATTATCAATCAGCATTAACTTTCCATGAAACATCCCTTTTTTATAACCATACACAGTAATCCCATTTTTAACAGCTTGACGGATGTAAGGATATGCCGCCTCTTTAATAAGAGGTATATCCGGTTTATATGACCAAAGTATTTTCACTGTAACACCACGCTTTTGCGCTCCAATTAAAGCATTCATTAATTCTTTATTTTTCGCTATAAAATATGGTGTTGTAATGACAATTGAATGCTTCGCTTGGTCTATTAACTCTATATATTTTTCAGCGACGTGGTGTCCATTGTAACTAGTCATAGTATGTAATGTGTTCCCTTTACTAGCTTTATTCGTACTTCTCTTTATATCTTCTTTCGTATCTCGTTTCCAATCTAAAGCAAACTGTTCCTCTAAGTCCTTTGCTCCTTCTCCTCTTATCCGCACATGATAGTCACGCCAATATCCAAAACGCTTATCTTTCCCTAAGTACTCATCCCCCATATTAAAGCCACCCGTATAGCCAATCCCCCCATCAATCGTCGTAATGCGGCGATGATTACGATGGTGCAGTGAATAAAATCCGAATGGCAATTCAGGTTTTCTACTATATGTAAAATGTACACCACTTTCCCGCAATTCATTTTTCATCTTTCTTTCAAATGATAAATCATTAATGCGATCAACTGATAAATAGACGTTTACTCCTTCTTTTGCCTTCTCTTTTAATAAGTGTAAAAAAGTATGGCTACTTTTATCATCCGACAAAATAAAAAAATACGTGTAAATAGATTGCTTCGCTTCTCTTACATCAGTAAATAACTTTTTATAAAATGACTTTCCTTCTACATATAATTGAAAATCACTATAATGAGGCGCGTACTCTGTCGGCATATTTTTTCCGGCTTCCATTTTTCTTCCGAGCGTAACGTCAATATGCATCCAAATTAATATAAAAATAACAATAGCCATAATAATAGAAGTAACTCGCAATATTTTTTTAATCATTTTGATTTCCTTCCGCTCAAATTACGTTCTACTCCGTAGTGTTTCATTTAAATATGTTTTCATACGAAATGTAGTTCTTAATTTTTATCGATGTTAAACAGGTAAAGGAGAGAAGAGTATGAGAAAAGGAAAAATCCCTATTATTTTTATCCCAGGTCTTTTCGGTTCAATGAGTAATATTATTATTCCGGGTACTGGTAATTGGAGCTTTGGACTTTCTTCGTTTATCTATGAACCATTCATCATGATGTTAGAAAGTATAGGCTATGAACGAAATAAAAACCTGTTTATCTGTTTTTATGACTGGCGTCAGCGTATTGCTGTTTCTACTCAAAAATATTTATTAAAAACGATTGCTTATGTTAAAGAATTTACAGGGTACGATAAACTAAATTTAGTTTGTCATAGTATGGGTGGACTTCTTGCACGTTCTTACGTTCAAAGTGAAGAATATGAAAATGATGTGGAGCAACTTATTATACTCTGTACACCAAACGCTGGATCTCCTCCCAATTATAGTTATTGGACTGGGGGTAGTCTCCCTGTTCATGCCTCTTCTAAAATAAATATTGTTCATTTTTATATGGAACAATACATTCACTACGTAAGCACCTTACACAAAATGAATAAAATTGAAGCAATACACCGTTACTTTCCAGGATTACAAGATGTTATTCCTTGTAAAGATTACGGAAATTATTTATTTATAAGATCCGGCTCTTCTATTACATTTCTTCCTTATAACAAGATGAAAACGAAAAATCCTTTCCTCGATACATTAAATAAAAATAGATTTATTATCGAGAAAAGAAATATTGAAACTACACTCATTGCAGGAGATGGAGTAGAAACGATTCAATATTTACAAGTCGTCCCTTCATATTCAAAACTGGAATGGACAGACGGAAAAGTCGTCGGTGATATACTTACAAAACATGGTGATGGTAACGCTGTTCTACATAGCGTTTTTCTTCTAGAGGGAAATAAATATGTTGTGCATGCTTCACATAACGAAGTGCTCTACAAAAGCATTCCTATATTACAAAAGATACTTTAAATTACGAATACAAAAAAGGTGTGGCATTGCGCCACACCTTTTCATTAAATGAAGTTCCTTGCATCATTATTTCTTCCAAACTTATAAATCGCAATTAAGAAGAATGCTATCGCGAAAGCGAATAAGATTAAAATGTTTAAATACAACTCTGAAAACGGAATTCCTTGCTGTAATTTCGAAATCGTGTCCATTAGCCAGCGTTGCGGTAAGAAATCAGCTATTTTTTGTACCGTTTTCGGCATAATATCATATGGAAAATAACATCCCGCTAATAAACATGTCGGTACAATAACAACATTTTGCATCGCATTTGAAGCAGTTGAACTTTTTGAAAAAGACACAATGACTAATGATAAACCAATTGCGATTAAAGCAAATATCATGAGTACACCAATCATCACTGTGAAAGGCATATTTATATTTGTATGGAAAACATACTTCATAAATAATACGGCAATTACAATTTGCACTGTTAGTATAATCATATTCACCGCGACATTAGATAATATAAATTTCTTTCCATCTATCGGTGTCGATAATAATCTAAAATACGTTCTGTTCTCTTTTTCTTTTAAAATAATTCCAGATAAATTCGCTGCCGAAAATAGCATAAACATGATAAGATAACCAATCGTTTGATTTGTCATATCCTTATTTTTCGAAGTATCTTCAAGTGTCTCTGCTTTTACTTTAAATGAACTTTTTTGATAACCAGCGTACATACTATCAAACGTACTTTGATCCGCCCCTGCCACTTTACTAATCGCAGCTATATTATCAACATAGTTATATAAATATGATTTTATAAATACTGTTACTTGATCACCTTTAATCGATGAAACTTCAATATGACTCGGTTTCCCTGCTCGAACACTTTCGGAAAAACCAGACTGTAATGTAATAACACCATCAAGTTTTTTTGAAATGAGTTTATCTTCCACTTCGGATTCCTTAATTTTACTAACATTTACATGATTGAGTCCTTCTAAAAATTTTACTGTATCATTTGCGATAGGCTGATTTTCTTTATTTATAACCCCAATATTTAACGTTCCTTGCCCTACATTACCATATATTGAAAAAGAAATGAGTGTTCCTATTATCGGCAAACTTACAATAAGTAATAATCCTTTTTTATTTTTAAAAAGCGCAGCTAATGTTTTTCGTATGAGCCATAAAATATCTTTCATATTACAGCCCCTCCCGTCTACGTAATGCGATAATCGCAATTAATAAAAAGATTGCTGAAATTCCAAGATTTAAAGAAATAACCGGCAGTGCTGCTCCTATGTCATTTGCATAAATAATTTTCATAATAGCTGTGTTGGCCCACGTTAATGGTGATAAATTCGTAACGACATTTTCTTCCACTACGAAATACGCACCACCAAAAATAGAAGCTAATTGCACAACAACCATAATAATTGCTCGAGATGCCTCACCTGTTTTTGTAATAAATCCGATTCCTAAACCGAAACTAATTGCTAGAAAGATTTCTGTTAGTAAAATAATAAATATGATTCCAAGATGGTCGCCCCAATTCGCTTGAAAAATAAATTTACTAAATATAACGACGAGTAATAGACAAAGTGCATTTGCTACAAGACTACCGAGCACTTTCCCAATGAAAATTTCAGCCTTACTTATAGGTGCTGCAATTAAACGATCTCCTGTTTTACGTACTCGTTCTCCTCGAATTAAAAAACTCGCACCCATTGCAGCATACAATGCAATCATTGTCGTCATTACAACCGCGTAGTAATCCATAGAACCTGGTTTTTTAGCAGCTTGTAAAGATGTTTCTTTAATATAATCATTATGATTTCCATTTGAAATAACTGTGCTAACCTTACTTGGATCTACTTTTGCAACTTCTGCCGCTACATTGTACTTATCAACAAATGTCGTAAACATTCCTTCAACAATACTTCCTTCAATACTACTTCTGTCGCTTCCGTAAAATTTCGCACCATCTTTATTCAATTCTACATATGCAGCATATTTATTTTGCTTCACTTCTTCTTTCCCCTCTATACCTTCGGAAGCTTTTTTAAAATGGATACCCGATTTATCGACCTCTTTCGTAAATGCTTCAAATGATTGAGAAAACGTGCTTCCCGCTTCATCTTTATAAAGTACTTGTATATCTTTAATCGAATGACTATCGCTATTAAATGCGTTACTTAACGCTGTTCCTAATACAAGCATAAGCACAATCGGAAATGCTAACATAAAAACTAAAGTTCTTACGTCCCTGAAATCTCTTTTAATGTGCATAACTGCAATATTGAAGATGTTCAATCGATGAACCTCCCTTTTCCTATTCTTACAATCACTTTATTTATCTCGTAAGTTTCTTCCGGTCAATGTAAGGAATACTGTTTCTAAATTCGGAGCCTGCTCTTCTAATGAACGAATTTCAATATCATGATTAATAAAGTGTTGAATAATTTTATTTAAATTATTTAATCCTGCATCAGAATTTACTTTGATTACGTTCTCTTCAATTTGAACAGCTTTCACACCGTTTATCTCTTTTAATTTTTCGACGTCTAGATTTTCTACTGACTTCACTTCAATCCAAATGTCTTTCGTATCGGTAATAATCGCTTTTAACTGTTCTTTCGTGCCTTCTGCAATTACTTTACCGTGATCTACAATTGCTATTTTCGTACAAATCTCTTCTACTTCTTCCATGTAGTGACTTGTATAAATAATCGTACTTCCCATTTCATTTAATTTCCGAACAGACTGAAGGATATAGTTTCTTGACTGTGGATCAATTCCAACTGTCGGTTCATCCATAATAATTAACTTCGGTCTATGAGCGATTGCACAAGCGATATTCAGCCTTCGTTTCATCCCGCCAGAAAAGTTTTTCGGGTAACTTTTATGTTTATCACTAAGGCCTACAAATTGAAGTGCTTCCTCTACTCTCGCTTTTAGCTCGGCTCCTCGTAATCCATACAATCCAGCAAAGAATTTCACATTTTCATAGGCAGTTAACTCTTCATAAATCGCAATATCTTGCGGAACGATACCAATATTCATTTTCGCAAATCGATTATGTTTCTTTATATTTTTTCCTAGTATGCTAATTTCACCTTCATTACTTCTTAATAAGCCAGCAATCATATTAATTGTTGTACTTTTACCAGCACCATTTGATCCTAAAAATCCAAATATTTCTCCTTCTTTAATAGATAAAGACATATTATCTACCGCGATGAAATCACCAAATTTTTTCGTTAAATTTTTAATTTCTAATGTGTTCATCATTTCACCCCTATTTCGGTTTCTCTGCTTTTATCCCGCTATTTGCGATCAGTAAGACTCCCACTGATTGAAGTTTCACTTTATTATAAGCAAAAAGAATGAACCTGCTCAGTGCAGAAGTTCACTCTTTTCACATGAGATTATTCACTTTTTTCATATGAGATGATTCATCCCTCATATCGGCAACAACATCGTTACTGAAAAACCACTTGTTCCATCTATAATAATTTTTCCGTTTACTGATGCTGTTCGCTCCTCCATCCCCATAATCCCGAGACCTTTCTTAACAAGAGCTGCACCTTTTCCATTATCCTTTACTTGTACTTTGATCATCTTGTTCAGTACATGAATATCGATTGAAATGACTGTCGCATCAGCATATTTCATCGCGTTTGTTAGTGCCTCCATAACATTTTCACCGATAATCTTCCACTGAATCGGTGAAATCATATCTAAGTTCCCTTTATATACGAATGGAATATTTATATCATGCTTACCAGCAAATTCCTCTATGAATAATTTCATACGATGAATTCCAATTTGTTCAGTTGGCGGCTTCATATTTTTTAATGTAATCCGAATGCTTTCGATTCCATCTTTTGAAATATGAATGGCATTTTGTAATAATTCCGCAGATTTTTCTTTATCTATTTCCATTAATCTCTTTGCTGCTTCCATTTGAATTAGTGCACCTGTCATTGAGTGACCGATTTTATCATGAATTTCTTGAGATAGTCGATTTCTCTCTTCTAACTTAAATGTGTACTCTGATTGCCTTATGTACTCTTTATTTTCATTTAGGCTTTTCGTCAGTCGTTGCATATCTTTTCGCATCTTATCATTTTGTGATTCAAGCTTTAATACACGAGGGATATAACGATCTGCCATAGTTAAAATGAGAAAAGAAAATGCAACAATTAATCCATAGGTCATTCGAATACTTTCATCTGTAATCGTAATTGGGAGCATCATAATCACAAAGCGTGACCAATTCTTTTCTATGTAATGGAATGTAATTTCGTATAAGTTCAAAGGTAAAAACAAAATAAAAAATGGATGAACCCTCCATGTTAATAACATAACTACACTAATTGAAATACAGATTAATATTTTTTTGTACGTATCTTTTTTAAATATAGAGATCAGCACGTTTACAGAAAGATATAAAAGCAAAGCAAATATAACCCATGGTAAGTTCGTAACATTTGAATGTATGTAACTGAACACAATATATATAAAGACAATTAATTTACTTACAGTTAACCAAAATTCCATATCATTAATCTACTTTCCCTGTTAAGTAGTAAATCGCAATTTGTGTGCGGTGTTCAAGTCCCGTTTTCCCTAAAACTGATGTAATATAATTTGCGATTGTTCCTTCAGATATAAAAAGCTGTTTCGAAATTTCTTTATTTGAGAAACCTTTTGCAATTAATGCGATAATACTAAGCTCCCTTTCTGTGAAAAGGCTCTTATCAATTTTACATTCTTCCTCTTTACTTTCCATTAAATTAGACTTAATTTTATCAAGGACTACATCTTGCATAACAGTTTGACCGTTATATACTCCTTTTATCGCATCACGAATACGCTCCGGATCGTTATTTTTTAATAAATAACCTTTCGCTCCGTTTTTTACTGCATCCAAAATATATTCATCATCATCAAACGTCGTTAAAATAAGCGGTTTTGTTTTTGTCTCTTCACAAATTATTTTCGTCGCCTCTACCCCGTTCATGTTTGGCATACGAACATCTAAAAGCGCAATATCAACTTCATGCTTTTTACAATACGCTACAGCTTCTTTTCCATCATTTACAGTATCTAATACTTCGAACTCTTCATATGTATTTAAAATAATTTTCATACCTTCTCTAATAAAAGAATTATCATCGGCTATTAATATTTTAATTTTCATGTTTGTTAGTATGGACCTTATCCTACTAACATTCACATCCTTTCTCCATGTAGCATTTCCTCTTTGCTCATTATATACTTCTCTTTACCATTTTTTCACACCTTTTCATATAGCCCTCCTGCTAAAAATATATTATTCTTTTTTTACAAAATGTGTAGGGTGACTTATCATTCTTTACGTCTATATAATAGAATGCGTCAAAAAGGAGGGAGAGACCGATTGAGGAAAAACAATTAATTGAAAAAGCACAGCAAGGAAGCGAGCATGCTTTTCGTATCCTTGTACAAACATATCGTCATTATATTTTTCAAGTTATCTTTTCTATTTTAAGACATGAAGAAGATGCTAAAGATGTTACACAAGAAGTATTCGTAAAAATTCACAACTCTCTCCCAAATTATCAATTTCGCGGATTAAAAACGTGGATGGCACGTATTGCCACCAATCACGCTATTGATTATAAGAGAAAGAAAGCTAGAGAAAACGAAGAACTCTCCTTATGTAAAGAAACAGAGGAAAATATAAAATCCTCTCATAACATTGAAGCTTTACTATTGACGAAAGAGCAAAAATTACTCATTGCTCAAAAACTAAGAGAACTTCCCGACAATTACCGTGACGTCGTTCTCGCGCATTACTTAGAGGAAAAAAGTTATCAAGAAATTGCTTTCCAAGAAAACATCGAAGTGAAAACGGTCGAAATGAAACTGTATCGGGCAAGAAAATGGATTAAAAAACATTGGAAGGAGGAAGAGTTTCTATGATGCATTATTCAAAAGAAGATTGGCACAAGTATACATTAGATGTTATAGCAAGCAATGAACGTGAATCTATGGAAGAGCACCTTTATGAATGTGATCATTGTTTAGCACTTTATATGGAAAATATTGATGAACAACATGAAAACCTTCCAATGATAAATGATGATTCATTTACGAACGAAGTTATATCGCAAATTAATTTCGAAACGTTACAGCCTAATGAAAATATGAAATCAAACCAGCTAAAGCGTACGATTATTCACTACATAATTGCGACGGCGGCTACAATTATTTTTATGGTAAGTGGTTTATTCCATTATATTTTCACAGCGACATCAAATTTCGAAAAATCTTCGAAACACAATGAGACTTCTATCTCACAACAAATTGTAAACAAATCGGTAGACACACCAAAAAAGGACGGAGGTTCAAAGCATGAATAAAAACCCCTTTTTAGCACTTGTATTAGGGCTAATTCCTGGGCTTGGACATTTATACTTAAAAAAGCTAGGACGGTTTATTTTATATAGCGGAGGATCTTTATTTCTATTCTCCTTTGCAGTATTTTGTACCATAGTAGTAAGAGAACGTGATATTGCTTTTCTTTCTCTATTTTTACTAGCTGTTCTATGGGTAATTAACTTACTAGATTTAGTTATCACCATTATAAAACAAACGAAAAAACAAGAAACTGGAGAATTGATAAATTCCTCTAAAGAGAGCGAACGATTTTATATCATTCTCCTATCCATCATCCCTGGACTTGGCCATTTCCAATTAGGACTTATGCAACGTGGTCTTACATTTTTAGTCGCTTGTGCTGGCTTGGGCAGCATGATTATATTTGTGACTTTATTAACATCTCAAGGAAGTTTCCTTATCTTTCTTATTACGTTACCTGTTTTATGGATTTATAATTTCTTCGATGTCGTTCAGCAACTACAGAAAAAAGAACGTGGCGAGCAACTAGATGATCGCACTATTTTCGAAGATTTTGAAGAACATCGGGAACAAGGAAAGAAAAGTAAAACATTTGCTTCTATTTTAGCGATGTTCCCTGGAGCAGGACATATGTATTTAGGTTTACAACGTCGTGGTCTTCAGCTTATGGCAGCCTTTTTACTATCTATTTATTTACTCGATTTATTACGACTCTCTGCATTTTTATTTTTAGTACCAATCATTTGGTTCTATAGCTTTTTTGATGCGTTACAGCAAACAGCAAAATACGGAAAAGAACGAGTACAAGACGAACCAATTATCGATTATTTTATAAATCATCAAAGATGGATTGGTATCGGATTAATCGCATTAGGTGTTTATTATTTATTAGATCAAACAGTCCTTCCTATTTTGAATGATTATTTTGTAACTATATTTAATATTCATCTTAGTGAACTATATTATCGCTATTTCCAAACATCTATCGTTGCGCTCCTTTTAATTGGCGGCGGCTTTAAATTGTTACTTGGAAATAAAGAAAACAAAGGTGGGACAAGCGAATGAGGACTTGGCGTGTTGGAACATTCTCAATGGGGCTTTCTATTATATCGTTAGGATGCTTTTTACTATTTTCAGTCGTAAAAGGAATTCAAGTATTAGATACACTAACTGCATGGTGGCCAGTTTTACTTATTATACTTGGAGCTGAAGTTTTACTATACCTTTTATTTTCTAAGAAGGAACAATCATTTATTAAATATGATATTTTTAGCATTTTCTTTATCGGCGTTTTAGGAAGCGTCGGAATTGCTTTTTACTGTTTATTATCAACTGGATTACTAGAAGAAGTTCGTCACTCTATTAACACAACGAGACAAACGAGTAATATTCCAGACGGACAATTTGATATATCTGAATCTATCAAAAAAATCGTAGTAGATGCAGGACATCAACCTCTAACGATAGAGGGAAATAATACAAATCAAATTCATCTTTTGGGAACTTATGAAATGACGACGAAAGCAAATGAAAAACTCAATTTAAAACGAGATGATTTCCTTTCAGTTCAAACGGCTGGAGAAACGATGTATATCACTTTAAAATCATTACCTGTTCAGCATACGTTATTTAATTCAGCACCACAGGTGAAACCAACGCTTGTTCTTCCGCAAAATAAAAATGTGGAAATCCGTGCTTCAAATAACGAACTATCTCTTTATCCAGGTCAATTACAAAATAATTGGTTTGTACAGGAAAGCTCAAGAGTGTCTATCCATCTTGCAAAAGAGAGTGATGTATCTTTAACAGCAGTAACGAATCAAAAAGAAACACATGGAAGTACACCTTGGGAACAAGTAGAAGATTTAACGAAAAAAGAAAATAATTCTTCAGAAGAACATCCAGAATTAAACAACCAAGAACATTGGTATAAAAATTCAATTAAAACTGGAAATGGCACGTACAAGTTAAATATTGAGAAAGCTTATAATTTAAATATGAGCGTTATTGAAAAATAAGAAAAACCTTCCGCAATTGCGGAAGGTTTTTCTCATATAATCGCTTTAATTCCTTCTAACACTAATCCAATCATAAATCCGCAAACCGCCCCGTTCACTCGTATCCACTGCAAATCTTTACCGACATTATTTTCAATCATTTCGATTAATGTTTTATCATCTAACTTATCAAGGTTTTCTTGCACAAGCTTTCCAATTTTCGAATGATTTTTTTCAACAATAGTAACAACTTGTTTTTGTAACCAATCTTCTATTTTTTGAACAGTCAGTTCGTCTTCTTTTATTTTATTCATTTGTGTTTGTAAGAATGGAACAACATATTTATCGGCAAATTCTTCATTCTTCACAAAGGTAACCGCCCTACTCTGTACTTGCTCCAGCATCTCTTTAATTTTGTCAGTAGCATCCCAATTGGCAATCCATTTTTCTTTCCAATTTTCTAATTCTTGTAGTAACGCTTCATTCTCTTTTACATTTATAATTTCTTGACGAATTTTCGATAATATAAGTTGTCTTGTGCTATTATCCGCATCTTGTAAGCTGTTAATATTGCTAATAATAAACTTCTGCAAAATGCCGCCAATTTTATCTTCATCTACAATATTCATAAATGATTTCAAAGTAAACTGTAAGAATCCATCTACTTTTATATTTTCCATCGCCTTCATTCCTAAGCTTCCGAGCTGATAACGTGCTTCATCTTGAGCTGTCCAATCTTTCACTTTTACTAATATGTAATCAAGTGTTTTTTCATCATATTCTTGCACAACTAATTGATCCACGAGAACTTGTAATATGTTACTTGTGTTAATTGTATGCAAATATGTTTTCAATTCTTTTTCAATAATAACTGCTAATTTTTCCGTATCTATTTGAAGAATCGCTTTCTCAGCAATTGTTACAATCCCTTTTTTCACAGCATCAGACTGTAACTCTTTCTCAGCAATTTGCAGTACCATTTGTGCTAGCTGCATTTCTTTTACTTTACTTGTAATACTTTCTTTCGTCAGCCAGTCATTTTCTAACGTAGAAACGAGTCCCTTTGTTACCCGCTTCCGATTTTTAGGTAATAATGCTGTATGTGGAATTGGAATTCCCAACGGATGACGGAATAAAGCTGTAACCGCAAACCAATCCGCAAGTCCACCAACTAAACCAGCTTCAAATCCCCCTTGAATAATCTCTCCAGCTACCGTTCCTTGAAAAGGGATTGAAGCCGCAAAACCTACGCCCATAACCCCAAGCGAAATACCCGCTATATATTTAGTCTGTAATGACATCGTATACACATCCTCTTATTATGTAAAATAAAGCTGTTTGTTATATTTATTCAATATTAGTTATCCTTTATATATACTATAAAGAACTATTGTGAAAATAACAAAGAATTTTATGTACATGAAAAAAATGAGGCTGCAAATAGCCTCATTTTCATTTTAACGTTAATTCCACACCTGTTTTATAATACCCATTCATCACGTCTTCTGGAACCATACTCCCACCAGTTCCCCACACGATATGAGTACCTTTCTTCACCTTCTCAGTTAACTGTTGCTTTTGTAAATACCCATTTTCAGCTTTACATACATTAAGCGGACCAATCATACCCGCTAACGCAGAAGGCTCTAAATAAATATTTTCCGTATCAGCCAGTTCTTTTAATAATCTATATAACTCTTCATCACTCACTGTGTAATTTCCACTCAAAAATGGTTCCATCGTTTTACCGACAAATCCAGATGGCCTTCCTACTGCAAGTCCGTCCGCGTCTGTTACATTATCAATCCCGATATCTTGAACAGCAATTTTATCATGAAGTCCTGTCATTAACCCGAGTAACATACACGGGGAATGCGTCGGCTCTGCAAAGAAACAGTGAACGTTGTCTTTATATAATAACTTTAAGCCAAATGCCACTCCGCCAGGTCCGCCTCCGACACCACATGGTAAATAAACGAATAAAGGATGTTCTTCATCTACTACAATCTCTAACTCTTTTAATTGATTTTGTAAACGGGATGCTGCTACTGCGTACCCTAAAAATAAATCATGTGAATTTTCATCATCTACAAAATAACAGGTAGGATCAGCATCTGCTTGCCTTCTTCCTTCCTCTACTGCTTTACTATAATCAGCCTCATATTCAATAACATTTACACCTTTACTTCTTAATAAATCTTTTTTCCATTGTTTTGCGTCTGCTGACATATGAACAGTCACGTTAAAACCTAGTTTCGCACTCATAATCCCAATGCTCAGTCCTAAATTCCCTGTCGAACCTACCGCAATTGAATATTTCGCAAAAAACTCTCTACATGTATCACTATCTAAAATTGAATAATCATCTTCCTCTGTTAACATTCCATGCTGAAGTGCTAATTGCTCGGCATGTTTCAGCACTTCGTATATTCCGCCTCTAGCTTTTATTGAACCTGATATCGGAAGATGACTATCACATTTTAATAGTAATTCTCCCCATATAGATTGCCCGTAATTTTTCTCTAAAGATTGTTTCATAGTAGGTATTTTCACTAAAGGAGATTCTATAATGCCACTCGTTTTTTTCGTTTCCGGAAAAACTTTCGCAATATATGGTGCAAAACGCTTTAACCTCTCTTCGGCATCTTTTACATTTCCTTCATTCAATGGAGAATCTTTTATTGCCGTTTCATACTTTTCTGTATTCGGATTTATCCAAAATACTTCTTCCGTTGCAATAAGGTTATTTACTAATGGGAATCGTTCTTTTAATACCTCTATCTCCTTCATTCCTCTTCCTCCTCATATCCTTGTAGCTCGCCATACAATAAATTATAATTAAATTAATTTAAATATAGTTTAACATAAAATTCAGTTTCGGTTAATTTCAATTTAATTTATTTAAATATAATTTAATAATTATTAAGGAGAATGCGTTATGGAAAATATAGATATTGGAAAAAAGATTGAAAAACAAAGAAAAGAAAAAGGGTTAACTAGTAAAGAACTAGCAAAGATGGCTGAAATCACACCATCTATGCTCAGTCAAATTGAACGTGGTTCTGCTAACCCTTCTATTCAAACATTAAAGGTGCTCGCTAAAGCTCTTGATGTTCCAACATTTAGTTTTTTACTTGAAGAGACAAATACAGACGATTTAATCGTACGCTCTCATAAACGAAAAAAAATGATTATCGATAATTTATCATATGAATTGTTATCGCCTGATTTCACAGGAAATTTAGCAACAGCAATTATGACTGTTCCTCCAAATACTTCTTCATCAGAAAATCCTTTAGAACATAAAGGAGAAGAATTAGCATTTGTATTAGACGGAAAAATCACATTGCACTTAAATGAAGAAGAATACACATTAGAAACTGGTGATAGCGTAAAAATACCAGCTTATTTAAAACATAAATGGGTAAATCAATTCAAGAAAAATGCGATTGTTTTATTTTCTGTTACTCCGCCGATTTTTTAATATAAAATAAAAAGATAGCTACGCATGGACATACTCCATATGTAGCTATCTTTTTATTTTTTCGGCACGAACAAAATCCCTAAACTAATAACAAAGAAGCTCATTATTTGCTGTATTGATAAACCAAGTAGAACCGAATTTTGCTCACTAATAAGCGAAATAATAATATGAGCAACGCCCTCAATAATTAGAAAAACACTTATATTCTTTCCATTTCCGAGTCTTTCATTTTTCACCCATAACAAGCCCATTATACAAAGAGCAAGGATAATCTCATATACGAAAATAGGGTGATATAAAAATTTTGATTCATATATTTTCACACCCCAAGGCAGTGTCGTTTGTACACCTATTTTGTGGTTGAATAGAAAATAAAAAATAATACTCATACATAGTCCAATAGGCAATGCATCAAGTAAAATACAAAGCGAAAATTGTCCCTTTTTACTTTTCCAAACAATGTATACACTCGCAATTACACATCCTGCTATAATATGCTGCATACTTCCTACAGCTAATAATGCTTGCAGTGGCGCTCCAATGGCCCATACCGGATTTAAAATTGCCGGTGCGAATTTCCATGCTAATACAATGATGAGAAAACCATTCGTTACCGCATCCATCATTTTTTCATATTGAATATTTTGCTTTTTCATCCTTAGTTTCATCATAGTAAATCCAAATAGACTTCCTATTATAAGAGAAACTGGTTGTAACCTCACCATCCACTCCATCACTATGAAATCCCCTCTTAATTCTCAATTATTTTTTTAAACTTCTCTTCTAATTGATCTGGAGGTAATACACCTCGTGCATGATCTACAATAATTCCATCTTTATTAACAAAAAATGTCGTTGGTAAAGAAAATACTTTATAATCTATTCCAGCTACTCCGTCCATATCTAATAGAACAGGAAATTTAAATCCGTGACGATCTGCAAATGCACTCGCTTCTTGTACTGGATCCCCGATTGTTGCATTTACCGCAAAAATTTCAACATCCTTTTTATATTTATCATACAAACGAACTAAATCAGGAGCCTCCATTTCACATGGCCCACACCATGATGCCCAAAAATTAATAACATATGGTTTTCCCTTTGCATCATTTAACGAATGCAGCTTCCCGTCTAATCCTTTTAATGTTATGTTTGGCGCTTTAAATCCTACTTGTGGTAATACTTCTGTTTCTTGTAACTCCGCTTGTTTTGCTTTTCTTTCTTTTTCTTCTTTCTTTGTATTATAAAAGTTAACCCCTGCCCAAATTAATGCCCCGGCCAGTATAATAGCAATTAGTTTCTTCACTTTTCTTCCTCCTCATTTCTAAAATCCTGTAAATCCACCAAATATACGAATAAAAAATGCTGTAATTTTCGTCATTTGATTTGTATATAATAAAACTCCTGTTACAAGCATAATTCCACCGCCAATTTTCATCATGACATTGGCATATGTAACAATCCATTTTACCTTTCCAATAAAAAATGCCATCACGAAAAACGGAACCGCAAATCCAAGGGTGTACGCTGTAATATACAGAAGCGCACTTTCAGGATTGGTCGCACCAAGCATAAGCACTGCAGAAAATATTGGTCCAACACACGGTGTCCATCCTGCTGCATATGTCATGCCGACCAAAACTGAGCGAATATAGCCTGTCGATTTTCTTCTATATTGTACTTTTTTCTCTGCCATAAGCCACTTAGGCTGAATCAATCCAGTCATAAATAGCCCCATCAAAATAATAAATATCCCACCAATTTGCTGAATCAACCTTTGATTAGATGAAAAAGTGATCCCAATCCAGCTTACCGATAAACCTAACGCATAAAAAATAACCGAGAAACCGATCATAAAAAATACTGTATGTATAATCGCTGACTTTTGCATAATTCCACGATTTTCTTTTAAATCTTGAATAGAAACACCTGTAATATATGATAAATAAGATGGATATAGCGGTAAAGAACATGGTGATATAAATGAAAGTATCCCCGCCCCTACTACTAGCCAAATTGTTAAATCCGTCGCATTCATTTTATCCCTCCTAAAAACACTACAACGTGTAGTGTTGATTATTAAAAAAAGAGGCTATATGCACTCTCCGACAATAAGTACAATCGACATACAAAATAGCCCTAACGTTACATATACTGAATTTGTATGTAATGGCATATTCAGCTTAACAACTTTCTCATTCAATACTTGCTCAATTCGTAAATTAATTGCGGTTTTCGCAAACGACGCTGTAATACATTGATTTTCCATCGTCTTTATTTTAATTAACTTTAATAATGCACTACCTAGCTCAAATGAAGATTTCATTTTTTGCATCGCATATTTATCAGCTGATAGCTCTTGATATACATGATAACGCTGCAGCATCCCTTTTAATATAGGAATATACATCATTCCCTCAGCTAACAAGGTAAAGAAAAATAACTTTAATGGATCTCGATTTTTTTGATGATATTCCTCATGTAATACAATCGCATCAATTTCTTCCTCAGAAAATGCCTGAAACATTCCTTCTGAAATGACAATTTTCGGTCGAAATAATCCAATTGTAAATGCCGTAATCTGTAACGTTGATAATACGTACACTTGCTTTCCTTTTCTAGTAATGGACACGAGATTTCTTTTCAATCTTTTACTATAAAAAAATTGCTTCCAAATTCTTTTACTCATAATGATTACAGTAAATAACAGTAATCCGGCTATCATTATACGAAGTATCGATAGTTCCCTCATATGTTTTTGTAATTCAAATAAACAAAATTGCGAAAGGAAAAATGCTTTATTTTGAAAAAGAAATGGGTATGTAACATAGTATACTAACATGCTTAAAAAAAGCACACTAATAGTCACTGCTAACAAAATGATTTTACGCATTTGCCACTTCATTTTATCGGTCCTCTTTTTTTAGCTGACTTAATTTCTCTTCTAATTTTTTTATTAAAGATGGATCAGCTTGTTCTAACTCATCTATCATATGGTTCACAACAAGAGCCCCAAATTCACCCATTAATTCCTGTGTCATTTTCTTCGTTTGATTAGATAAAAATTCTTCCTTCGTTTGTGTAGTACGATACATACCACTTCTTTTCACAATATGCTTTTCTAAATGTGCTTTCTCTACTAATCTGTTCATAACTGTCATTACAGTATTAAAATTCACCGGGGATTCTTCACTTAATTTCTGTTGCACATCTTTAATGGTAATACCCTCCGTAGCCCAAACAATCTCCATTATTTTCGCTTCAAGCGGTCCGAAAAAGTGATTTAACCCTTGCTCATTTAACTTGTAGTTTTGAGTAAACATCGTATGGCCCCTTTCACACTACAGATTGTAGTATAAAATATATAGAAGGTCAAACATAAATGATACTAACTGATACTTAAATGAATCCTAATCTCCACTAATTAGTTAGCTGTACCGCGTTCGATTCATTGTAAACCTAACTTCTCACCAAATGTATCATAGAGATAATATTCTAATATTTGCACACTAAATTTCTCATTACGCCCGAGTGCAAATAATTCCCGATCTTTAGCTACGATAGTATCTAATGGAATCGCCACATTATCCACTATTTTTGTAATTTCAATTATATTACTTTCTACGTTTACTTCTGTTTTAAATTCAATATTTTCTAATACTATATGTGAACGTCTTCCTGATGCAAAAAAAGTAAAGTTAGGATTTTTAAAAATTCCAATTTCACTCTCTAACGGATATAAATATTTATAAATTATATCTCTGTGTCCATCTTTTATTATTTTTTCATCTTTTTCATCATCTAAATATTCTTTCACCTTCGCTGCGAACTCAAATCGAAAATCCACTCTTTCACGCTCCCTCTTTTCAGTCTACGCCAATAAATATATTAATATAATTTTACCATATTATAAAATAACTTCCAATAAAAAGTAAAAACCGCTTTTGTAAAACCTCTGGTATTCCCCGCACTTTTTAAATATAAACACTCTTTCAATATTAATTAGTACGCCGTTATATTCATTTAAACATATTGTTTCCATACTTTGAAACAATATTATCCAGTATTATATATCAATAAAGTGAAACTTTAATCAGTGGGGGTTTTGTTCATCCCCCACTGATTATTAGCCTTCACCAATCGGGCGTTTACGGGCAGCAGGGCTTCCACTTAACTGCTTTGATCCAGTCGAATTTTGAGTTGGGAATCTTACTGCCCGCAAATAGCGGGATAAACTGCTTCTAATTCCTTTCTATCCAGAGCTATCGACTCCTTATGCTATTCTAATATATTGTTCACTTTATTTCCCCTTATTCATTAAATCACAGAAGGAATGTAACTCCCCACTATCGAATTTTTACATAACAAATATTATTAGGTGGTGCTTTACTATGAAATTAGCTGTCATTGGTGGCGGTGATTTACAAGATCCAAATCACTTGCATATTAATGAACGACTTATAGAATTAACGAATAAACAATACCCAAAAGTATTATTCATTCCTACAGCTAGTCGTGATGATGAAGGATATATAAAGTTATTTTTAGAAACATTTGAAAAGCAATTACATTGTGAGGTTCAAATTTTACGCATTTCAACCGAAACACCTACTAAATATGAAATAGATGAGATGATTCATTCTGCCGATTTAATTTATCTTGGCGGTGGAAATTACGTTCACATGCTTGAACAATGGAAAGAACATAAACTAGATGAAAAGTTACTATTTGCTTTAAAACGTGGAACACTTATTGCAGGGTATAGTGCCGGTGCGATGTGCTGGTTCACATCTAGCATTCGTTCAGATTATGAAGGTTCTGGTTATATAGAAAGTAGTGGCTGGAGCATTGTTAATAAAAGATTTTGCCCTCATTACAATCAATTAAATAGAATGAATGCTTTCCATACGTTTTTACAAACTCACCAAGGTAATATAGAAGGCATTGCATTAGAAGATAATTGTGCTTTATATATTACAGAAGGTTCATTTGAAATTATCGGTGAGCCAGATACAGCTTGGGAGTTTTATATGAATAATGGAAAACTCATTAGACAACATTTTGACATAACTTTAAAAAGTTATTTATAAGCATTCATCAAAAAAATGTCCCTAAGTATAATGACTTAGGGACATTTTCATTTTTTAACTCACTAATCGTGTAATTCGTTTCTTCTGCCATGAAAGCTTATAATACGCATACTGTAATATTAAACTGACGATGAATGCCGCTGGGTATCCAATCCAAATTCCTTCTATACCAAGACTCGTATGGTAAGAAAGATAATACGCTACAGGTACTTCAACAAGCCAGATGGATACAACCCCAATCACAGTTGGCCAAAGTACTGTACCACTTGCTCGCATTGTCGCACTAATAATTTGTGCATGACCGAAAATTAAGTAACTCCATAAAGTAATCATAACTAAGCTATGAGCAATTTCAATTGTAGTTTGACTTGTCAAAAATAACGCTAAAATATCTCTTGAGAACAAGTAAATAAGTGATATTAATACACCACCAATGATATAATTCATGATAATTCCGGCCTTAACAACTTTCTGTAATCGATCAAATTGGTTCGCACCAATTGATTGAGCTGCAAAAATCGATACTGTAATGCCTAGGCTAACGGCTGGCATTTGTACATAACTTGCAACTTGGTTCACAACACCATACGCCGCTGTTGCATCTGATCCATAGCGATTCACAAACGCGATTACCGCAATTTCAGATAATGAAACTAATATCATATTAATACTCGCTGGAATACCAAGTCGTAACAATAGCTTTAATAACTCCAAATCCATTCGAAGATATTTTCTTACCGTTGTATCTAGTTGTAGTGGGTGATTTTTCTTCTTTAAATACACTAGCATGACAATAAACGTAATAACTGTAGATATAACTGAAGCATATGCTGCTCCGTAAACATCTAATTTCGGAAGTCCTAACCAACCAAAAATAAGAATCGGTAATAATAACATATTTAGTGCTGTACTAACGATCAAAAAGTAAAATGGCGTTTTGGAATCTCCCGTCCCTCGCATAAAAGTTGTATACGCAAAATATAAAAATAAAATTGGCATAGATATAAATAAAATACGTGCATAATGTACACTTATATTAATAATATTTTCTGGAGTTCCCATGATGCGCATAATATCCAGTGCAAACACACTTCCTACTACCGCCAACACAACTCCGATAATAAAAGTAAACGTAAGCGTCGTACCAACGATAGCTTTTAAACGTTCTTCATTTTTAGCACCAAATGCCTGACCAATTAAAATAGAACTACCAGAACCAATTCCAATTACAAATGAAACGAGTAGAAAAAATAATGGGAAGAATGCCGATATAGCCGCTAAATCATTTACACCAAGCCATCTCCCTACGACTACCATACCAAATAATTGTCCAACTGATTGTAATACATTACTTAATAGTAACGGAACTAAAAACATAGACATCGATTTCCATATTGGTTTATTTCCCTTTTCTGACTGCTGTGACTCTACACCTTCTTCATTGTTATCTGTAGGTGGTTTCAAATTTCATTTCTCCTTTTATTAAAAGTTTGCACGGTTACACCCGTGTGCTCCGTACTGTTGCATTTTTTCAATTCTACTTTCGATATTGAAATGCCCATTCCCTTTCTTTTTGAGACCTCTCATGCTTCAAGCTCATCATACTTTCAACATACGTTTTTTTGTCTTTATAATGTGCTACATATTTCAATCCCTATCTCTTTGTATAGTTGTTTTTATGATGTGCTTCTATTCACTTTCTTTGCTTTGCTTCATTCTTATAATTTCACCCAATATTGGCTTCCATCGGCTGTTCTATCTAAAAAACCATACTCGATTAAATATCTTCTTAAAGTTACAAAATCCGGATATACACTTTCTAAAACTGCGTTTACTTCTTTTTCAGTATACTTTTCATTACTATCAAACTTCTTCACTAAGTGACGTAATATAATTAATTTACGCTTTTGCTTTTTCGGAAATTTAGAAAGCGGCCCATCCAATCCTTCTGTAAAATGCGTTGTTAAAACTTCATTATTTTCTTCTTCTGTAATATTGTATCGATCATCCACCATCGTAGCTGTTCTATGAATCGGTACAAATTTCGATTGAACTTTTGATTTTTCTTCTGACAATTCCATTAACGCTAAAAATACTTTCGCTTGCTTCATCTTCTCTCGCAATGTAAATCGATGATTACGAATTGTTGATGTGCTCCCGCCATCCATCTCTTTTACAATCTCTTTATCATTAAGTCCCATATAGAAAAACTGAACCATCTTCTTTTGCAAATCGGTTAAACCTGTAAACTTTTTATCAAGATTTAATAAATACTCAAACATAGACGAATGTTCATTTTGAATATGCAATTGTACAAACTTCTCTGCTTCATACAAAACCTGATTATCTTGATAAATAACCCCCTTTATAAACGTTTCTCCGCAAGCTAAACAAATATATTCTTCTGCTACCTCGTCAAACACATACCCTTTCTTCAAATCCTCTACCGACGCATCCCAAAACTTCTCTGAAATATCACTCATACTAAACATTCCTCCAAAAAGTTTATTAAAACCATAAACAAATTAAGATATCGTTTATTATCACTCCATCATCTTAACATAACAAAAGCAAACAATTCAATATTTCGTTTGCCTATTTTACAAACTTTTATAAAAACATCTATTTATACATTATAAAAAGGACTTATCACAACAAACAGCGAATGTGTTTTAATAAACCACTTATTATTAGGATGTGAAATAAAATATGGTTACTATGAAAGATCCTTGCTTTACCATAAAACAAATCGCGAAAAATACATATGCAATTAGTGAATATGGCCATTGGGAGAAAGTACATTCCTTCTTACTTACGGGCAATACAAATGCACTGCTTATCGATACTGGACTAGGTATTGATAATATAAAACGTATTACTGACAAACTAACAAACTTACCAATTATAGTAGTCACGACACACGTTCATTGGGATCATATTGGTAGTCACGGACAATATGATGAAATCTATGTACATGCTTTAGAAGAAGATTGGCTCATTAACGGTATAAAAGGACTTCCTATTTCTCAAATCCGGAAAGACATCGCTCGTGATATCACTTTACCTCCCCCTAAAACATTTCAACCTGAAACATTCAAACCATTTCAAGGAACACCAACAAAATTACTAGAAGATGGATATCTTATTGATATCGGAAATCGGAAAGTTCAAATTATACATACTCCTGGTCACTCACCGGGACATATTTGTATATATGATTACGAGACTGCGTTTTTATTTACAGGAGATTTACTTTATGAAGGCACAATTTTTGCATTTTATCCATCAACAAACCCTGTAGATTTAGTTCAGTCTCTAAACAAAATTACAAATTTCTCTCCTATTAAACAAATTTATGGTTCACATCACACCCTTGGCCTTTCGCCTATTATATTGAAAGAAGTGAAATATGCTGTTCAATATTTAAGTGATAAAAACCTAATTCAACATGGAACCGGCATTCATACATTCCAAAACTTCAGCATTCAATTTTAACTACAAAAAAGGTGTTTCCACATATAGAAACACCCTTTTTACCCTTTATATATTTTATAAACAACTTCCACTAAAACTTTACTCGCTTGTACAAATACATGTTTTCGCTTTCCATCCTCAACGAATCTATTTGAGCAGCCACTCATAATCATCATACAACTAATTATAACTAGCACTACACTTCTATTCTTGTTAGTCACTTTATGCCACTCCACTACTAAAAACTTCATTTAAATTTATCCTATCAAAAAATTTTACACGAATAATAAACCGAAAGAATATGCAATTCTGCATATTTCCACGTTTTATTACGATGTTGTGATTTAATTTATTTAAAGAACACGTATACCGAGGTGACTAACTTGAAATTTAAAGCAAAAAAAAATCCATTTCACGTCATTTTCATTACATTATTTATAATTTTTTTTTCATTTCATTATTCTTGCAAAATGAGAATTCTATTTTTTTCACTCTCATGATGCTGTTAAATATCGTGAATCTCTCTTCATTCTATTTCTCTCACTACAACATAACGGAATCTTCTCTTATTGTAAAACACGGTTTCATATTACGTACTGAAATTCCATTTGAAGATATTCGTCACATTAAATATTCTGGCAAAACACTCCGTTCAGAAAAATGGACTAGGCAGCAATTAGAAATTGATTATAATTTATTTGACTCTGTGACAACTTTCGTACCACAAGAAGAAGAAAAATTCATTTCCCTCTTAAAAGAGAACTGCCCACATATGAAAGTAATGAATACGTCTGCTAACAAATAATATCTTTTGGAGCTTGCAGTAGTACAAGTGGCGGAAACATAAAAATGAATATCAAAAAAAGCCAAGATTCTATACTAAGAACCTTGGCTTCTTCTATTACTCTTTCGGAGCAATCATTTTTTTCGGATCTACAATTTCATCAAATTGCTCTTCTGTTAGTAATCCAGATTGCAGCGCTGCCTCTTTTAAAGTTAACCCATCTTTATGAGCATGCTTCGCAATTTTCGCTGCGTTTTCATATCCAATATGCGGGTTTAATGCTGTTACAAGCATTAATGAACGATTCACATTTTCATTAATTACTTCTTCATCTGCTTCAATACCTACTGCACAATTATCATTAAATGAAACAATCGCATCCGCTAATAAGTGAGCTGATTGTAAGAAGTTATAGGCAATAACAGGTTTAAATACGTTTAACTCAAAGTTACCTTGACTCGCAGCGAATCCGATTGTTGCGTCATTCCCCATAACTTGCGCTACAACCATCGTTAACGCTTCACTTTGCGTTGGATTTACTTTACCTGGCATAATAGAGCTTCCTGGCTCATTTGCCGGAATAATAATTTCTCCTAGACCACTACGTGGACCACTTGCAAGCCAGCGTACATCGTTAGCAATCTTCATTAAATCAGCAGCTAATGCTTTTAATGCTCCGTGTGCAAATACAACTTCATCATGACTCGTTAACGCATGGAACTTATTTGGTGCAGAAATAAATTTCTTACCTGTAAATTGACTAATTTCCTCTGCTACCATATCACCAAATTTAGGATGAGCATTAATACCTGTTCCAACCGCAGTACCACCAATTGCTAATTCTTTCATATATGTATTGCTATCCGCAATCATACGCTCTGTTTTTTCAAGCATACGGTGCCATCCGCTAATTTCTTGTCCTAATGTTAACGGTGTTGCATCTTGTAAATGCGTACGACCGATTTTAATAATATGTTCAAATGCAGTCACTTTTTCTGCTAATGTTTCTTTTAATTTCGTAATAGCTGGTAATACATGATTTTCTACCGCAATTACACACGCTACATGAAGCGCTGTTGGGAACGTATCATTTGAACTTTGAGACATGTTCACGTCATCATTCGGATGAATATGTACGTCAGATCCCTTTTCTTTCAAAATTTGATTACCGCGGTTTGCAATTACTTCATTTACATTCATATTCGATTGTGTACCACTACCTGTTTGCCATACGACAAGTGGAAAATGTTCATTCCATTTCCCTGCAATTACTTCATCAGCAGCTTCCACAATGGCTCCTGCTTTTTCTTCTGATAACTTTCCTAATTTTTGATTGCTAAGTGCTGCACTTTTCTTTAAAATTGCAAATGCTTTTACAATTTCAAGCGGCATTTGCTCTGTTCCAATTGGAAAGTTTTCTTTACTACGCTGCGTTTGCGCTGCCCATAATTTATCAGCTGGAACTTTTATTTCTCCTAATGTATCTCTTTCAATTCTGTACTCCATTTTTTCATCCCCTTGAAAATAAAATACCTACATTTCTCATTTTAACAGACTTCCACCCAAATGATAAGAATTCTCACTATTATATATAAAAAAAATACCTTCTGCCACCGCAGAAGGTATTTTTTTTATGATGCTTGCTTTCCTTTTTCAACGTCATCTACATACCAAATGAATTTTCCTGTATATCCGTAAATAACTGCCAAAATTAATGAAACGAAGCTTAACCACATAAATGGAACGTATGAGAACGTTGCCACACCTAAAATACCAGCCATAAAAATACCATTATCCGACCACGGAACCATACCAGAAGTTAACGTTCCACCTACTTCTGAGTTACGCGCTAATACACGGCGGTCTATTTTTAATTTATCATAACTATCTTCCATAATTTTCGGTGTTAAAATAAGTGATACGTACATCGCACAACCAAATATATTAGCTAAGAATGCCACGATTAATGTAGACAATGTTACATTACCTGCAGAATTTAATTTCTTCTCAAATTTTGATACGATTACTTTTAAAACACCTAGCTTTTCAAGTAGTCCACCAAAACCTAATCCGAAAATAATCACGGCTACTGAACCAAGCATACCGTTAATTCCACCACGATTTAATAACTTATCTACAAACTCAACACCCGATTGAATTGAAAATCCGTTATATGCTGTTCCAATCGCCTCTCCAAAGTTCATTCCTTGGAAAAGAGTTGCCCAAATTGCACCAATTAAAGCTCCCATAGCAATTGTTGGCATAGAAGGTTTCTTCAGCGCCAATAGCACAATAACAATGACTGCTGGAACAAGCATCCATATTTTAATATCAAAGTGCTTTAATAAAGATTCTTTTAAAAACTCTACTCTATTCAAGTCTACATTGTCCCCGCCGTACATCCATCCAGCAACAGTAAACATAATGCTGGTAATAATATAAGCCGGAACGTCTAACACGAGCATAGCCCGAACGTGAGCAATAACATCTACTTTCGCCATAGAGGCTGCAAGAACTGTGCTATCAGAAAGTGGTGATAACTTATCCCCGAAATAAGCTCCTGAAAGGACTGCACCCGCAACAAGCGGAAGTGGTAATCCAAGCCCTTCACCAATCGCCATCATAGCAATACCAGCTGTTCCAACTGTTCCCCATGATGTTCCTGTCGCGATAGAAGTTATGGAACAAATAATTAAAGTTGCCAATAAGAATATGCTAGGGTGAATGAATTCTAATCCATAATAAATTAATGTGGGTACAACACCACCAGCTATCCATGTTCCAATTAAAGCTCCAACTGCAACTAAAATAAGAATTGCTTCTAATCCATTAGAAATCCCTTTCGTAATTGCATCTTGCAATTCTTGATAACGAAATCCTAACCTTAATCCAAGCGCAATAACTAAAAACCATGAAATAAATAGCGCTAATTGAATTGGGAGATCAAAAATCGTTTGGAAGGAAAAGACGACAGCAAGAAATAGGAATAAAAGAATGATGATTTCTAGCATCGAGGGTAATCTTACACTTTTCATTTTCTTCTCTCCTTACAAGTCGATAACATGATGTATGTCGTCTTACGTGTATGTAGTATACAATTAGCGAAGACAAAACAAAATTTTCATATTATTTCGATTTATTTTTTCAGTATAATATATTCACAACCCTTTCTATTGTAAAAGTAGATGCTACTTTTCGCAATGAAAAAAATAAAAATATTATATTTTTATTTATAAAGATCAATCCAAGAGTAACTTTTTTAATATTTGCCACGACAAAACTTTTTACTATTATCCTCACCTTTTACGCAGCCCTATTATTTCCCAGATAAAAAAAACACACATCATTAAAATGATGCATGCTCCACTTCTACTTATACATATTTTGTATTTCTTCTTTATTTTTAAGTATTTCCACAAACTTATCGCTATAACCTTTCGGAAATAATACACCAAGCCCATATGAATGCTCAAACTGAAAATGAGGGTGCTTCGCTTTAACTTCATCCCAAAATTTATACACCCCAAAATCAAGTTCTTTAACTTCAATATCATGAAATAAAACGATACCTTTATCCGCAAGTTTCGGTAACCATGTTTTATAATCATGAGAAACTGCTTCGTACGTATGATAGCCATCAATATGCAACAAATTTATCGTTCCATCTTGAAATTGATCCACAGCCTCGTCAAAAGTAGAGCGAATTAAATTACCTATATTAGGATAACTCGTATTTACTACTTTATTTACTATTTGAAAAACACCTTCCCCATATGGACCTGTATGCTCATCTCCCGTCCAAGTATCTACAGCAAAACATTTTGTACCTAATCCTCCATCTTTTACCCCTTGACAAAAACTGAAAAAGGAAGCCCCTAAATGTGTCCCTAACTCAACTAATACTTCCGGCTTTTCAAACCTTACTAAATCATATGCGAAATTTAAATGCCCAATCCACGCTGTATTCGTCCGAATAAAATGACTATAATTATCGAATTCAAATGTTGGTTTATGGGTGACCCAGCTCATCACATATCTCCTTATACACATATTTTTAACAAATCAAATTACTCTTATCTTTATTTTTTTATCCTCTTGATTATGATTTAATTTTATAATTTTATCTTGCTTTATTTAACCTACTTCCTTGTATTATAGACCAAACTACACTTCATACGATTTCCATTTAAGGAAATCAGAAATTTCAATTTATAAATCCCCCATTTCGTGATATATTGCATATTGTATCCAATATATATTTTGGAAGGAGGACTATATACCTTATGAATCCAAATCGATTAAAAGGAATTATAATGGTCATAATCGGTGCTTGTTTATGGGGGTTGTCAGGAACAGCCGCGCAACAACTTTTTCAATATGAAAATGTTTCAGCCGAATGGTTAGTTACGATCCGTTTGCTTATATCTGGGGTTATTTTACTCATTATTTCATCATTCGGAACGAGAAAAAAAGAGATCTTTGCCATCTGGAAGCAAAAATCCGACGCTAGTAAAATGATTTTGTTCGGTCTTTTAGGCATGCTTGCTGTACAGTACACGTACTTCGCCTCTATTAAAGAAGGAAACGCTGCTGTTGCAACTTTGTTACAATATTTAGCCCCTATATTTATCACTGTATACTTACTTTTCAAATGGAACGTTCGTCCATCAAAAATTGATTATATTTCAATTACACTCTCATTAGTAGGGACTTTTCTCTTATTAACAAACGGGTCTATGCATAGATTAGCTGTATCTACACCAGCTATCATTTGGGGCATTTTCTCTGGACTATCTCTTGCATTTTATAGTTTGTATTCAAAAGAATTGTTAGAAAAGTGGTCTTCATCTGTTATCGTTGTCTGGGGTATGATTATTGGGGGGATTGGTGTAACGATTTTACACTTTATTTCCACAAACGAATTCATTTTATTATCCACTATGAACTATGTAAATTTAAGTACCCTCCCGCTCATTACATTCGTAGTCATTTTCGGGACACTCATAGCATTTTATTTATACTTAGATAGCATAAGATACCTTACGCCGAAAGAAACAACGTTATTTGGTTGTACGGAGCCGCTCGCAGCTATTATTTCTTCCGTACTTATTTTGCACGTACCGTTTCAATCTTTTCAGTTATTAGGTGCTTTTTGTGTCATTGTAATGGTGCTTATATTAAGCCAAAAGCCGGATGAAGGAAAACCGAAGCTAAAACTTATGAGTAGAAAAAAACAAAATATACAATGAAAGGATTGAATTATTTATGCCTGTCCCTCAAAATTATAAAAAACCTGGAAGAGTTTCCGCAAAGTCACTCGTTTTAACCCAACTACAAGATTGGATTATAGAAGGTGTATTACAACCAGATGAAAAAATTAATGATGGGGAATTGGCAGAAGCACTAGGAGTAAGTAGAACACCAGTTAGAGAAGCTTTACAAATTTTAGAGCTCTCTGGGCTAGTAGAAATGATTCCCGGTCAAAAAACGAAAATTGCTCCTATTAAATTAGAAGACGTATCTATCATTTATAAGACGCTGGCCGGTCTTCACTCAATTATAGGAAAACAAGCACTTCAAAAAGTTACAGATGCTGATATTAAACTACTTTCCGAGATAAATGATACTTTTCAACAATCTATACATGAAAAAGATTCAAAAAAAGCTTTAAAACTAGATATACAATTTCACAATATAATTACTTCTATTGCAAAAAACCGATATATTGAACCTTTTCTAGAAAATATGCAGCTTCACGTTTTACGGCTTGAATATTTGTTTTTCCAAAACTTTGTGCCTGCAAGTCAATCTATTAAAGAACATCACTCTATCATTCAAGCACTTCAAAAGCAGGACGAAAAACGAATGGAACAAATGATGGCTCAAAACTGGCTCCGTCCCATGAAAGAAATACAAAAAATGATTTCTATGAAAGAAGAATAAAGCTGGTTACACAAAAGTGTAACCAGCTCCTTCTTTAATAATCTATATGCTATGCCTGAATATTTGCGTAATCTTCAATATCTTCGTACTCTTTTTCCAATTCCTCTAAAGATAGCTCGTATAATTGTCGGTCGCGAATCTTAAACACCCCTGCTCCAATTAACTCATCAATTAAATGCCTCTTACGATTTTCAACAGCAAAACGGAGTTGACTACTCATCTTTTAAAAAACTCCTTTCTACGATCATTGAAAATGATAATCTTTATCAATTACCACTTTTGATTATAAAAGATGATTCTTAATAAGTAAAGTAATCTTATGAAATATTTACCTTACAAAGTATTTGTGGCCACATTATATATATGTATGCCCTGCGAAAAATGTTATGACACTTTTTCTTATCCTTTTTCTTTCATACTTTGCAAGTTGTTTCACTATGCTTGAATTCACCGTCTATTTCTACTTGAATGGTGACATGTTCTACATGAAACCTCTCCTTTAATACATCCGTTGCCTCTTCTAATACACTTTGCGTCTCATTACCTTTTATAATAAGGTGACAAGTTAATACTTGAAAATCAGATGTGACAGACCATATGTGCAAATCATGAACTTCTTTTACAATCGGAATATTTAATAATGTACTTTTTACTTCTTCAACATTTATGTGTTGCGGTACACCTTCCATTAATATATGGACCGTATCACGTGTTACACGCCACCCACTAATAATGACTAAAATAGACACAAGAATACTAGCAATCGCATCTGCAGCAGTCCATCCGAAAAATTTAATAAGTAACGCAGCAATAATCGCTCCAACTGAACCTAATAAATCGCCTAGTACGTGTAAGAAAGCACTTCTTAAATTCAAATTACCTTTCACATCTCCGCCTCTCATTAATATCCAAGCTGATACAATATTAATAAGCAGACCAAGCACAGCAATAACGAGCATTCCATTACTGGCGATTTCAACTGGTTCCTTAAAACGACGAATTGCTTCAATAAAAATATATACTGAAATGACAATAAGAACGACACCATTACATAATGCCGCTAACATTTCGACTCGCTTATACCCATATGTTTTCGCGGCCGTTGCCGTTTTTTCTCCAAGCTTGAACGCAAGTAAACTTAAAGCTAAGGATACTGCATCACTTAACATATGCCCTGCGTCAGACAATAGTGCTAAGCTATTTGTTACAAACCCGCCAATAACTTCAGCAATCATAAAGCTTGTTGTTAATAGGAAGGCAATTCATAACGCCTTTTTATTTTTTGAATGACCGTGATCATGTGAATGTCCCATACTTATACTCCTTTAAGTGCAATATCTGTATGTTAGTATGAAACAAACTCCCCATCTTTATCCCGAATTGACTGCTCGTAAACGCCCGCTTCCTCTGTATACACTCTTCGCTACTTTTCAAACAAGTCCTTTTTCTCAACAAAAAATAAGACTACTTCTTTTTCAACTTCATATTGTTTAATAATGAAAGAATTTTTAAGGAGGTTACTAAAATGAAACGTTTATTTCTCTGCATGGAGCGTGAACTTGTTGTAATAAAAGAACAATATGGTAACTATGAAACCACATATCATTTACAAAATATGCAACCTACCTGTATTGTGGTTGATCCCTTCCAAACAAATCGTGTTTATTGCGGCACCTTTGGACGAGGTTTATGGCTAAGTGACGATGGCGGAGATTCCTGGAGACCGATTGGAGATTCTTATCGTTACTTTGATTTCCCTAAAGAAGATGGTATTTTACATTCTTCGATTACTTCCATTACGATAAGCCCTAATGAACAAGTTAACGGATATGGTGTCGTTTATGTAGGTACAGAACCTAGTACTTTATTCCGTTCAGAAAATGGTGGTGAAACGTGGACTGAACTTAAAAATATGAAATCATTATTATCTTCCTATACGTGGGCTTTTCCGCCTAGACCTTTTACCCATCACGTACGCTGGATTACAGTTGATCCAACTAACCCAAATACAATCCATGTTTCAATCGAAGCTGGTGCCGTTATTCAAAGTAATGATAAAGGGCATACATGGATTGATAAAAAATTCGGTGCTCCTATCGATGCTCATCAATTACTTATGCACCCTGAAGCCCCAAATCGCCTTTATGCATCATGTGGTGATGGATTTATGGGCGGACCTGATCGTGCATATCTTGAAAGTTATAACAGTGGAAACAGCTGGATCTCATGTAGTGACGGACTTGAGCATCATTATTTATACAGCATGGCTATCGATCCAGCTGATTGTAATACAATTCTCGTTTCTGCCGCACCGAGTGCTGATCTCGCTCATCACCGTATTCCTTATGAATCTTATATTTATCGAAAAACGAAAGATACTCCTTTCGAGCAAGTACAGCAAGGTCTACCATCTGCAATCGGTACAGTCATTTCGATGTTTGCTACAAATCAAGCAGAACCACATACGTTTTACACTTTAAATAACAACGGCGTGTTTCAATCCAATGATAGCGGCGAATCGTGGGAACAACTAAACATTCCGTGGAAAGATGAATATAAAACGCAGCATCCGCATGCATTGCTCGTTACTAGTTCTTAACGAAAAAAAGACTGCCTAACGGTTTTAGGCAGTCTCTCTTTTATTTCTTTAAATCAATTACGATATCATCTAGAACAATATCTTTACTCTTCGCTTCTTTTTTCGGCACTTCTATTTTCTTCTCTTTTCCATTCACATACTCCACTCCACCATGATTTTCAGGTGTATGAACTCGCAAGTGTACACGAGGTGTAACGATAATCTTTGTTGCATTTTCGTTTAACTTTTGGAATGTAGCACTCCATCGAATATTGTAAGGATCGTTGCCACTTCCCCCATTTCCTTCACCCGAATAATCATTCCCTAAATCATCCTTAACCGTCAATTCAACATCTACACTATCCCATTCTTTCCTCGCACCCTTAGAAACTTCTTGATTGTAATAAAGAATAAATGAAACCGGCGACATTGCGACCTTTTCCATATTTGCTTTTATACCTTCTTTTTCCGAACTTCCACCAATTGTTCTCTCTTTACTATCCATTGATTTTACAGTTAACGCGAAATTCCAATTACCTTGTATTGATTTTTTCCTATCTGGTATCTCTATTCCCTCTATATTCCATCTAAAGTTTATTTTGTCCTTTTTATTACTATCATGGTGTGTCGTTGTTACCATACCTACATACTTTTTTTCAGTAACTTTAGTCATTTTCCCACTTCCTGAACTACCATGAGCGTCCATTATATCCAATCCGCCTAATATGATAGGATCATCCCCTAAGTCTTGCTCACTTTCCAGTGAATACGTTATAGATAATGTTCTGCCGTCAGAAATTACATCATTAATTGTAACCTTAACCCCATTACTCTCCCTCGTCATATTCAACTCAGTCGAAAACTCTTTATAATTTTCATATAACCCTGTTCTACCATTATCTAAAAATCGGAATATGTCACCTACAATTGGCAATCCCCCGGCATATGTAGGAAATCCGATACCAAGCGTTGCAACTGATAATCCTACTAAAATAGATGCAGCAGCGACACCTTTTTTCCAACTTTTCATCTTTTTCTTCGTACGTATTGATTGTTTTACATTACGCTTCACTTTTTCTTTTTCAATTTCAGAAGCCTCAATTTCCTCAAGTTCTTTTTCATCTATATCAATATCATTTAATAGTTCATAAATGTCTTTCATATTGCACTACCTCCAAAACTAATATTCGTAGCATTTTGTTGTAGTTTCTTTTTTCCACGGTACACACGGTTATCAATCGCCGCCCTGGTTAATCCTAATTTGTCACCTATTTCCTCTGTCTTCATACCGAGAAGATATTTCATGATGAATACTTTTTGATCTAACGGTTCTAATTGATTAATAAGCTTCAATAATTCTGCCCTATCTTCCATAACGATTAATTCGTCTTCTGCCGATTTTTCCGTACTTATATGCAACTCATCTGAAATGATTTCTACTTTTTTATTCGCTTTTCGGTAATAATCAATTGCCTTAAATTTTGCAATCGCTGCAATCCATTTTTAAAAATCACTCGGCTCTCCATGAAACTTATTTGCGTTATTCCAAATGGAAAGAAATATATCATTTACACATTCCTCTATCAATCCATCATTTTGAACTGGAAGAAGAACTTTGTGCGTTATCCCCTTTATGAGCGGTAAGTATGTATCGACAACAAATTCTAGCGCATCTTCTTTTTGCCGCTGCAATCTTTTTATAAAATTTTTCTCATTTGATTTCATGTAGCGATTCCCCTTATTTTTTTGTAAAAGCTTTTACACCCTATATAACGTTTTGGAAATTTTTTCTCTCATCTTTTTTTATTTTTTGTATGTAATGGGAGACTTTTCCTTAGCCATTGTCTCATATAAATATAAGCTTGAAGAAAATTTTCTCAAGTCTGGAATTCAATTAGTGTAGTACACTGTTTATGCAGACATTCTTTAACCTGATGTACATTTCATTTAATTAATCTATTTTTATAATTTTAAATTAGGAGATGAGATATGTATGTGTGGAATTACAGGTTGGGTAGATTGGAAAAAGGATCTTTCAAATCAACATGTTATTTTAGAAAAGATGGCAAATAGTATTCAGCATCGTGGTCCTGATGCTGAAGGATTTTGGTTTTCTCCTCGTGCGGCCTTTGCACACCGACGTTTAATTGTTATTGACCCAGAAGGCGGGACGCAGCCGAAGACATTTCGTGCTGATGATTATACGTATGCTCTTACTTATAATGGAGAAATTTATAATTTCCGTGAACTGAGAGAACAACTTCGAAAATGTGGTCATGCATTTGAAACGCATTCAGATACAGAAGTGTTACTACATGCTTATTTAGAATGGAAAGAAGATTGCGTACAACATTTAAACGGAATTTTCGCTTTCGCCTTATGGGATGATCAAAAGCAACAATTATTTTTAGCACGTGATCATTTAGGCGTAAAGCCACTCTTTTATACTGAAAGAAATGACAGCATTATTTTCGGATCTGAAATAAAAGCACTACTAGCTCATCCATCTGTTCCTGCTGAAATTGATGCGGATGGCATAAATGAAATATTTGGATTAGGCTTATTTCGAACTCCTGGATGTGGTGTCTTTAAACGTATTCAGGAAGTGCGTGCTGGACATTCTATAACATTTACACGTGATAAAAAAATAGTTAAGAAGTATTGGAATTTAGAAAGTAATGTCCATACAGACTCTACCAGAGACACATCTTCACATATTTTATCTATTTTACAAGATACAGTGAAAAGACAATTAATTGCCGATGTTCCCCTCGTTTGTATGTTATCAGGCGGATTAGACTCTAGCGGTATTACTGCACTAGCGGGTAAAGAATTTGCAGCGAAAAATAAAACACTTCATACGTATTCCGTTGACTTTGTAAATAGCGCAAAAGATTTCGAACTTACATTTGCTCGCACTGGTCTAGATGCTCCTTGGGTAAAACGTGTTTCTGATTATGTGGGGACATCGCATCATGACATAATTGTGAATGCTGAAGAATTAGCAAATCACTTATTCGTTCCCCTTCACGCGAAAGATTTACCGAGTGCTGGCGAAATGGAAACTTCACTTTATTTACTATTTTGCGAAATGAAAAAAGATGCAACCGTAGCTTTATCTGGAGAATCTGCTGATGAAGTATTCGGGGGATATCCTTGGTTTCATCAAGAAGAACTATTATATGTAGATAAGTTTCCATGGTTAACAAACTGGAAAAACACATCTTCTCTATTATTAAGCGAAGTAACAAATCAATGTAATCCTGAGCATTATATTAATAAACGATTCCATGAGGCTGCTCTTGAAGTACCTACTCTTGAAGGGGAAAGTAAAAAATCCGCGAAACAACGTCAAATGTTTTATTTATTTTTAACACGATTCCTTCCGTTCTTACTCGACCGTAAAGACCGTATGAGTATGGCTGTAGGATTTGAAGTTCGTGTACCGTTTTGCGATTATAGATTAGTTGAATATTTATGGAACGTTCCTTTCAACATAAAAAGTATTGATAATATTGAAAAAGGAATTTTACGTAGGGCACTGAAACCAGCTTTACCTGATGACGTCCGAAATAGAAGAAAAAGTGCTTATCCAACTTCACAAGATCCACACTACTTACAAACAATCCGTAATTTAACACTTGATATGTGCAGTAATAAAAACAATCCTGTTTTCTCACTCATTAACCATTCCATATTACTTGCAATTGCTGATCAAAGTAATAAAGTGATTAACAATTTTGAAGCAAGAAGTGCTATGGAGTATATGCTACAAGTAAATGAATGGTTAAAAACGTATCATATTCATATTGCTTAACAAAAAAGAGTTCAAGGACAAAAACCCTTGAACTCTCTTTCATTTATTAATTGGCACATTGTCTATTTTCAGTATCAATGGACCATCCAATAATAGTGGCACAATCTCTCCCTTTCCACTGCAGTACATTTGTTAATACTGGCTCAATCTGTAAGCAACTTCCGTCGTGTAATATTTCTATTAAAGATTGATCATCATCAAACTTTCGTTTATCACATTCTAAAATACCATCTGTTGCCATTACAATGTGATTTTGACCTTTTTCTAATCCCCTTATCCCTGATGTAAAGCAAGGTGTATTCGCTGCAAAAACATTTTTTCTTCCTATATATTCATAGTTCTTACGCTTATTTAGCCTACCTTTTCCATTTTTCGTTTGCTCTGAATGGAATAAATACGCGAAGCAATCACCAACTGATAGCCAATATAAGAACTCGCCTTTTCGTAAACAAATTAAACATGCAAGTTCCTCATCATCTTGGTCACATTTCTCGATAAAGAGCTCATCTGTAAATAACGCTAATAAATACATATGTGTATGATGAAAAGCTAAATGGATTGGGTATGAAAATAACTCTTTTAGTTTTTCTTCTCTTTCTGAAATCGCTTCTATTATATAATGTATATTTTTCGTTTTATGATGTGTATCAAAAATCATAACAAATTCAAATTCTAATTTCGGATCCCACCAAGCTAGCACTGCATCTCCTCTTTCATATGCATCACTCTCTTGATTTCCTCCATATACGCCGACTGAAAGAGGACCACATTTTTCAACATGTATTTGATCTACATACATCTTTTCATGACTAATCCATTTAAATGTATTCACAGCTATCATCCTCTCTCTTGCTAAATGTATACCTTTACACATAGATTACCTTATATTTCAATAAAAATAAACTTTTTCAACATTTATTATGAAAATAACAGGAATTTAATTCTTACAAAGCGAATATATCTTATAATACGATATAAAAATCAGGGGGAATTATAATATGAAAGACATTAATCCACATTGGGAGACAATATACTATCACTTACGCTATGAATATGAAGACAATCTTTCTCATCAAGCAATTCGTATTTTACAAATCATTTCTCGAGAGAAAGATATAACAATTGGAAAAATTGCTTCTGAACTTGGTTTATCTCATAATACAGCGTCCGAACATGTAAAACGCCTTATTCAAAAAGGATTTATCATTAAAGAAAGAAATAAACAAGATGAAAGAGTTGTGAATCTTACATTAACGACAGAAGGAATTGAAGCATTAGAAAAGCATACTTTGCTAGACAAAGAAAAGATACAAATATTAGAATCACAGTTATCAAAAGAAGAACAACAACTAATAGAAAAAGCCTTTTCGTTATTAGCTAAGGAGGCAAAATATGCATTTCCTCGTTAAGGTCATCGTCTCCGCCCTCATTATTGGGAGTGTAACCGAATTTGCCAAATATTTTAGTACGCTTGGTGGCTTTATCGCAGCCCTTCCTCTTATTAGTTTGCTTAGTTTAGTTTGGATTTCTTTCGAAGGTGGGAGTAAACAGGAATTAAGTCAATTCGCTTTAGGCGTATTATATGGATTTCCTGCATCTGCACTACTATTATTTATTGTTTATATCGGTTTAAAGAACTCCTTTTCACTTAGTACATCTATACTCTTCGGCATAGTCGCCTGGTGTATCGTCTTTACTTGCCAAAAAGTATTTCAAGCTTAGGGGGAATTACTATTAATAGATCAGTAGAGATATTTGGACAAAATGTAGAAGTATATATGAGAGGTAGTAGTAAACAAACTGTAGTCATTCAAACAGGAATGGGTTGCTCATTTTACGATTGGCTTTCTATTATAGAAAAGCTTTCACAAAACTTTACAGTCATTTCATATCATCGCCCAGGTTACGGAGAAAGTGAGCTAGGAACTAATCGACGTACAACAATGCAAGTTGTAAAAGAACTACATATGTTACTACATGAACTTGATATTTATGATCCAATCATTTTAATCGGTCATTCCTATGGAGGTTTATGCGCACAACATTTTGCAATGTTACATGAAGATAGGCTGCAAGCACTTCTTTTAGTTGATTCTACTTCCATGAACTTACACCGATTAGATGAACTGCATTTACCGGTTTCTGATCAAACTGATTCTGATGATATGTGGCTACAAAAATATCATACTTACTCCAACATGGATGCAGAAGCACTTTATAATGAACTAAAATCAATGCTTGTCCATACAACAAAACAGCATATCAAATTTTCCACATCTCCTTCCTTATATAAAGCGACAGCTGCTGAGCTGTCCGAGTGGAAATATTGCGCTCACTCAATAAAAAAACAACATAAAACATTAGTAATACCATTAATCGTTATCGGTAGAGATCCTCAATATTCTATTAATCAATTAATTGAGGGTGGTATGCCAAAAGAAGAAGCTACACAACTTGAAGATATGTGGCAAGAACTTATTCGTGAACAACTAAATCTCTCAATAAATAGCCAATATATTTTGGCTGAACATGCTAGTCATGGGATAGAAAATGATCGCCCAGATACTATCATTGAAGCCATTCACTCATTGTCAATAAAAAAAGGAAGCAACTGAAGTTGCTTCCTTACTTATCTATTCATAGTCTTCTTCGTCATCATCAACTTCTTCATAATACGAACTCCCATTGCTTACATATATAGGACCATTCGCAACATCAATACGTAATACCCATGCCCATGGCACAGCTAAACGTTTATGTATTGCTCTCCAAAAGTTCATTGATTTTCTTTCGTACTCCTGGAACTCCTGAAGTAACTCTTTATAGGAGGAACCGTCTAACTGAATATTTGCTTCTAATAAACGAGAATGGGCATAGTACTGTAACTCTAGTTCAGCAGCAATCTCCATTTCTTCTTCCGTTGCCATACCTATAATTGCTCCATCTGCTGGTGCGATTTCATATACGTTGTGAACTTCAATAAGCCCTTCTTTCTCTTTCTCAAACATGTAAACAGCCTCCTTTAACCAATATTTTTTATGTTACAAAGTCATACTTCTACAATACCTTCTCTCTTTCCTCTTTTTTTGATAAACTTTTACAAAATATTTATCCGATGACCTGTTTTCTCTATTCTTTCAGCAGAAATGAAACGATTATTATCAAAAGTTAATTTATACACATCAGGCATATGAAGGGTTTTCCAAAATTGAAAATCATATTTCGGATCAAAATAATTCATAAGTAAAACCATAATATTCCCATGAGTACCTATTACAATATTTTTACCTTTATATTTTCCCAATATATTTTGCATACATATTACAGCACGCCTTTGCGCTATATTGCTTGATTCCCCGCCTTCGTATGCAAAAGTCCAGTCTTCCCACACTTTCTGAATAGCATCGTTAAAATCTGTTACTGGCTCTTTACTTAATAACCTCTCTCTTAAATCTTCTTCCAGTTGTATTGATAAATTATATGTATTCGCAATCCCTTGCACGGTTTGAATCGCCCTTTTATACGGACTAGAAATCACAGCATCAATATGTTTATCTTTTAATAATCTTGTTACATTCTCTGCATCACAGTGTCCCTTCTCAGATAAGGGCCGTTCCCTTTCCTCCTTTGTATATGTAGAGTGAGCATGCCGCACGAAATATACTGTAGTCATTATTCAACTTCCTTTCTTAGTTTCAATCTATATTCCATGCAGTAAATAGGAAATCCTGTATCATGAATAGAAAAGAGCACCTTTTAAAAAGCGCTCTTTTGTTTACATAATAAAATTATTCCATTATAACTTTCTTCTGAATTCTTCACTTGTTATAACATCTCGAATAAAGTAATCTATATTATTTTTAAGCTTTTGGTGCGTAATTTGATTATCTATATCATTAAACATGATTACAACTTCTACCTTATTCCCCTGCTTATCTGTAGTATACAAGCTTTTTGTCAATACGAATGCGGTAGAACCACCTTTTTGACCAGCATATTCAAACTTACTATTTTCAACTGTTCCTTTAAAAACATTCTCAATTTCATCTTGCATTGATTTTGGAAAATAATTTCTACTATTTATCTTTTCCATTATACTCATATAATCTTTAGCATTTGCACCCACTAATCGATCTGACCAAATCCGCTGAAATTCCATATCTACTTTTAATGGGATATCCCGTTTTTTCCATTCTTCTTCATCTTTCATCCATTCATGTATTTGTAACACATGTTTATTATATTCATCTTTTGACATGTTACGTATCGTTTCTAACGATTGAGTTTCTGGCTCATGAAGCTCTTTTTCTACGTATCCTCTCATATATAGTGAAGCAGTATATGAGGAGAACTTGTCATGACCGGTAAGCTCTAACTCTTTTATACTTTCATTTACTCTTTCTATTCCAAGCTTTTCTAACAAATATGTTGTATTTGCATTAGAACTATAATGAATCATCCCTTTAGCGACTTCTTCTAAAGTAATCTGTCCATTTTTCACTAATTCTCTCGCTTTGGCATCTTCTAACCAGTCAGGATGTGCTCCACCATCAGTGTTTTTAACGTAATATTTTTCTAGCTCCTGTAATGAAATTTGTTCATCTCGACTTATTTTCCCTTCTGATACTTGCTTAGCAAATTCAACTGCTATTACGATTTTGGCCGTACTCGCTAATGGCAATTTTACATTTTCATTTATAGATGTTAATACTTCCCCATTTTTTCTAATCAGTAATGAACATGTTTTATCACCTTTATGTTCTTTTATGTACTTTAATACGTAATCAGGATCTTCTTTTGACAAATAGTACTTCATAATAACAAAGAAAGCTATAACGGCTACTATAATGACTCCTGCAACAATTCCTATAATCTTTAATATGTTCACAATATGCCCCCTCTAATACATTCCCTTCTATATCATAATTATAACGAATCCAATTACAAAATTATACAAAATAGAATAACTCTTCCTAATAATAGAAAGAGTTATTCTATTTCACATGAAGTTATTTGTCCATTTAACGTAACTACTATATTTGAATCGTCAGTCTGTTTATCACTTTTTGAACGATTTGATGTGGGCGGCCCAATTACAACTGACTCTTTAATTGGTGAAAGATCCATCGCTAGCTTCTCTGCACTTACACCGTAAGCTGCTTGAAATACTTCTGGAGGCGTTAATCTAAGTACGTCCGATCCTTCTGCTGTTTCAAACTGATCGTTATTGAAGAATAAATGTAATTGTACTTCTTCTGTTACGGCCGTGATCCAGTGCCACCACCCCATTGGAATAAAGACCGTTTGCCCCGCTTTCAAATGATAATTTTGCAATTGATTCGTTTCGGGATTTAAAATGGATGTAACTGCTTCCCCTGAGACAACAACATCTAATTCCCAAGCATTCGGATGCCAATGTGGTTCTCGCATATGACCCTTCGTCATAAACAAATCAACAAATGCTCCTCCGATCATCGCCGGTAACTGTGTTGACGTAACTTCATACGCAACATTTTTCTCATCTCTTTTAAAAAAGACATTTTTTCTTGAATCAAAGAAAAGATTTGGCGTTCCTGAGCTTTTCTTTAAATTTTTATTATCTGTAACATAACCTGAATTACTCATTTTATCCCTCTTTCCCGATCCGAACATTTCTGATTTCACACTGTATCGTATGGGAATTTTTTAGGAATGTGCCTATTAACAACATAACAAAAAAACATGCTTTCATTACGAGAGCATGTTTTGTGATATCCTTCACATTGTTTAGTTAAAAAATAACTCTTTTACTTACCATGATGTAACATTAAATCACTAAGTTCTTCTTCAATGTGATTTAATTTCGCAACGCCTTCTTTCCATTTATGAATATAACGTGAAACCCCAACGAAAAATAAAATAATAATTGTGGAAAGAATAATACCATATACGATAGCTACAGTACTCATAGTTACACTTCCTTGTAATTAGTTATATTTTTATTATAAACCTTTTTTTTATAAAAAGCTTTGATTTCAACTTTTTGTAAAAAAATTGTTTTTTCTAATATTTCGTTCAGGAAAAGGAAAATTTTTCACAAAATATACAAAACTTAACCATATGTACTATTACCATATGAGTTATATTGTTAAATAGGATGAAGTGAAATTTTAATCAGTAAGGGGGATCATCCCACACTGATTATTAGCCCGCACTAACCAGGATTTTACGGACCATTAATGCGGGATAAAGGGGATGAAATACTATGACGACTTGGTTTATTGTAATGTTAGTTGTATTTGGAGCATTTAAAATTATCGTTTCTAGCCTTCCTAACTCTGTTATTGAATCCATCATTAGCAAGTACGAAACACATCCACAACTTGAAGAAGAGAATGTGACTGTTACAATCAATGGAAATAATTTAGAAGGCGAACAGAAATCCAAAATTATTCATGATTTTAACGAAGGCTTATTTTTAGATCGCTATTATGCACCGCCTCACAATGAGGGCACACCTTTAATTATCAATGCAAAACGTGGCAAAAAAGAGTTTACATTTTATATTTATAGTCATGAAGAGCATGTTGATGTTGTAAAGCAACATAAAAAGAAGGTAGTTGCTTATAGTTTACGCTCTAAAAACCTTCAAAATAATGATATGTTCGTGTCAGCTGATTTAGCTTAATACTCATATATTAGAAAAAGGAATCCATATGTCTATGGATTCTTTTTTTTCCTATACATGTTAAGTCAATTCTACACATTCCATTGCAAGTGAATATACATTTTCATATCCTGCTATACTAAGCTTTTTCTGCAATCGATCCGTATCTTCTTTCAAAGCGTGTACTAACACCGTATGTTCTGGTAATAGTGTATTTAACATCTCTTTCACATCACTTATACTTTGGTGAACTTTATATGACACTCGCTTCACCCTACATTCTTTACCTACACGTTCTTTCAAAACTTTTTCTGCAAAACTCCCTTTTGCAATATACCCAGTAAAGATAATAGAATTTCGTTCTTCATGCCGAAGTTGTTCATAATATAATTGCGCTCGTTTCGTTTGCATATTTGCATCACTCATTACAACTATTCCATAACTATGTTGCATACCGCTGTCATCATCCATAACTATTATGTTTCTTTTTAAACTCTCCATTAGCTCTTCAAGTTCTTCATTATTTTTGATCCAATCTTTATATATAATCATCTCTTGGAATCCATCTAAAATTTCTTGATCTACTATAATGGGAAGTTCTTTATGTTCTTTATGTTCTTTATATTTTTTATATAAATACAATACGATATCTTGCGCCCTACCAAGCGGTGGCAATGGTAGTAATGCTATTCCTTTTTTCCCCGCAGCTCGTTCAATTTCTGCATATAGTTCGTTTACTCGTTCATGTTGCGAAACATCATCAGTATGATAAGCGGCATCTACAATTGCAACTTTTATATTGTGGCCTAATTTCTCAGGTAAATTAGCTCGTAGTATATTAGACTCTGCTGAATAGTCGCCTGAATAAAATACGTATGTACTACACATATCAACTAAAAACCAAACAGCTCCTAATACATGCCCACTATATCCCCATTGAAACCGCAATGTAGGAGTAATTTGTATCCATTCATTTGGATTACTAATCTCATCAATACATACATAATTTAAATCTTTTATGTGCTGGTCGCTATAAGGTAAATTCCACCCTTGCATCAGATTGTAGTTTCTCCATTTTTCATAATATAACGGCAGTTGCTCCTTCGTATAACGAGTCGTCCAAATTTTTTTATTATATCCATACTTCGCTAATAAAGGTAAACCCATCGTATGATCTTCATGAATATGTGATAAAAATACCGCATCTAAAAATGGAACAACTTCTCTCACTATTTTTGGATAACTATCCTCATAGGATCGATTAATACCACAATCAAATAATATTTTCGTCTCTTTATTTTTTACGAAGTAGCAGGAACGACCGTATTCTCCTGCTCCTCCCCATACTTCTATCCTCATCATGCTACCCCTTTTCGTTTTTGCTCCATATGTTGCAGAAGTAATAAGCACATTGTTGTAAGTCCAACAGAAACAACGGCCATCGCCATTCCTATAGATACTTCCCCTTGTTCAAATTGAGCAAAAATAAACGTTGCTGACGTTTCTACTGATGGAGGTAGTACGAGAAGCGACGCTACTAACTCTCTTATCGAAATCGTAAATGTCATCGCCCATCCAGCAAGAACGCCCGGGATTATAAGAGGCAATATTATTTTTCTAAAAATATAAATATAATTTCCAGAAAAAATACTCCCTGCCTGTACAAGGGAATCATCAATTTGTCCGAGCGAAGCTTTTACATACTGCACCGTATAAGGTAAAAAAAGAACAACATACGTTACGATAACCATGACTGGTGTATTGTAAATTGACATAGGCATATATGGTGAATTCCAAAATAAAATAAGCCCTACAACCATCACTATTCCTGGTACCATATTCGGTAACATACCGCACATATCAAGCCATTTTTCAGAGGACTTTTTCCCCTTTCGAATCATAAGTGCTAAAAAGACTCCAATAATTACAGCAACAATCGCTGTTACAAGTGAAAAAAGAAAACTGTTCCATAAAGCTTCTAACCCTGGGGATCCCATTGTAAACAATGCCTCATAATGGTTTGTTGTAAAGTTATTTAAATGTAAGCCACCGCCTCTTAATTTTGACAAAGAAGCAATAAGTATAGAAAAGTATGGGATTCCAATTGCTACTATTAGTAAACCAATTACATAAATCCATGCTATAAAACGTGTAACTATAGACAAAGTATACCTTTTAGATTTCACACCTTTTCCACTAACCATGGCATATGAATACTTTCGATTCAATACATTTTGCATATACCAAATAAGCATACACGCACTTAGTAATAAAGAAGATAATGCTGTTGCACTACTAAAATCAATTGGCCAACTCGAAATAAATTTATGGATTTCTGATGTTAGCACGTGAAATCCTATTCTACGTCCGAATGTAGCCGGTGTTCCGAATTCAGCAATCGTCTTTACGAAAATAAGTAAAGCACCCATCACATAACTTGATAACAATAACGGTAGTATTATTTTTCTTAAACGATAGAAAAAGCTTCCACCATGAACTGCTGCCGCTTCTTCTTTACTACTTCCAATTTGAAGTAACGTATTTTTCAACATGAAGTAAAGGAATGGGAATAAATGCAGACTCATAATTAAAACCATACCACCTAAACTAAAAAACGATGATGAGATCGACTTTAAGCCTGGAAAAAATTGTTCAAAATAGCCGTTAGGTTGCATAAACAAAATCCATCCCATTGATCCGATATAAGGCGGGGTCATAAATGGAATCATAAAAACAATATCTAACTTACTATACTTTCCTACATCTGTTTTGCTCATAATGAACGCCAATGGAAATGCAAATATGGTAGCTCCTATTACAACGAGTACACCTAGGAGCATCGAATTTAGAAAAATCCCAGCTAATCCACCACTCTGCATGACTTCAAAAGGCTTTAAAAAATTCCAACCGCTATTTTCATATACACTAGAAAATAAAATGAGACAAAGCGGAATGACGATTAACATCGCCACAAGTAACAACGCTACCGTCACTCCAAATTGTCTTACTGATACGAATCGATTTACCATGTAATCACCATCTTATTGAAATACTTTCTTAAATTGTTTTGCTATTTCATCTTGTTCTTTCTCAACTGTTTTCCAATCAATATTTAATACTGGAATCTCTTCTACATTTGGTCTATTTTCAGCTTTTATATCTGTTCTACCTGGCAATAAGTACGCTTTAGAAACTTGTTTTTGCACATCATCTGATAATAAATAATCAATAAACTCTTTTGCACCTGCTACATTTTTACTATCCTTCATAATGCCTGCCACACGTGGACTAATGACTGTTCCGCTTTTTGGATATACGATATCCACAGGTTCACCCTTTGCTTTTGCACTGTACGTCATATAATCAACACCCGCAATTACCATATCTTTCGCACCTGTTACAACTGGATCTAACGCTTCTTGGTTTGCCCCCGCTACTGTAACTTCATTTTTCTTAAGCTGTTCAAATAACTTCCATCCATCTTGTCCATTCTTTTTCACGTATCCTGTTACAAAGTCTAAAGCCGAACCTGAAAGTGCTGGATCTGGGAGATTCACTTTGCCTTTCCATTCTCCTTTCGTTATATCGCTCCAATCTTCAGGCGCTGTCTTCACATTTTTTGTGTTGTACACAATTCCTAATGCTGAAGCACTATACCCGAAATAATGTCCTTTATCATCCGACCATTCTGGACGAAGCTTATCAGCTTGTTTCGCTTCTTTATAAGCTAACGTTTGACCATCTTTCTTTAATCCTTCCATCGCTGGTAAAGAAGCGAGTACGACAACGTCAACGACTGGATTTTTCTTTTCAGCTTCCATTCTCGCTAAAATCTTACCAGTTGTTCCTTGAAACATTTCCACCTTTATACCGCTTTTCTTTTCAAAGTCCTTTTGAATTTTTTCTGCTAACCCTTTTGGCCCTGCACTATATACAACAATTTTCTTTTCATTAGTATTTTTATTTTTTGCATCTACATTACCTGTCTTTGAGCTACAACCTGCTACTACAGCAGAAAATAGTAAAGTGCATACAAATAAAGACTTAAGCGAACTGAATTTCTTCATACGATTCTCCCCCTATATGATGAATACATTTTTTTGGTACATATAACGATACCGGTTTACCGACGCTTAGCTTACTATTGTGATAAGCTGTCCATACACCGAGTGTCCCCATATTTACTTTTACTTCATAACGTTCTCCTACATATGTAACGTGCTGAATTTCACCTGTATACATGTCGCACACTTCATTTTTCGTCCAGCTCACATGCTCTGGACGAATCATTTGTTTACCCTCTACAAGCCAATTTGCCTTACCAACAAACTTTGCAACAAATTCATGAGACGGCTTCACATAAATATCTTCTGGCGTTCCTTTTTGTAATACTTCTCCTTGTTTCATGACAATAATTTGATCTGACATTGACATAGCTTCCGTTTGATCATGCGTTACATACAATGCCGTTAAACCAATAGAATGAACGATATCCATAAGCTCTAAGCGCATTTCTTCACGCAAAATTGCATCGAGTGCACTTAACGGTTCATCAAACAAAATAAAATGAGGTTTTGTTACAATTGCTCTAGCAAATGCAACACGTTGCTGCTGTCCACCAGAAAGTTCGTGCGGATATCTTTTCTCCATACCTTGCAGACGAACTCGCTTTATCGCATCTTCTACCTTTTCTCGTAAATGATTCGTTTGCTTTGTAGCCCTTAATCCAAATGCAACATTTTCAAACACTGTCATATGCGGCCATAAAGCAAAATCTTGAAATACCATACCGATATTCCGTTCATGAGGAGATGTTTTTATTTTTTTTGCACCAGAATACATGCACTTATCTCCAAAATATATTTCACCTCTATCCGGCTCTTCAAGCCCTGCAATCATTCTAAGTAAAGTCGTTTTTCCGCATCCCGAAGGCCCTAAAAGTGTGGTAAATTCCCCTTTTTTCATTACAATTTGTAGCGGTTTTAACGCCTGCATTTTTCCAAACGTCTTTTCTAATCCACTAATTTTAATATCCATCGTTTCACCTCTCTCCCCTCATTCTTAACCTGCTTTCATTCTATATGGAAGATTTATACTGAATGTTAATGTACTGTAAAGATTAAATTAAAAAACTTCTAATAAACTATTTATTTCTATAGATTTTTTCTATAGTTAAAATAAAAAAGGCGGACAATTCATAATGAATCTCTTAAAATTAGAAATTGTAGTGCTTATTAAGAAATACAAAAAGCTTACGATTGTTGCAGAAAAACTTGGCGTGAAACAACCCACTATTACATTTCATATAAAAAGCTTAGAAGAGGAACTCGGTGTGTCTTTATTTGAATTACGTTCCGGAAGGTATTTCTTAACAGAGGCTGGCGAGGCATTACATCATTATGCTTGTAAAATAGATGCACTTATGAAAGAAGCTAGGCGGGTCACACAAGAGTTTAAAGATTTTCATAAAGGTGCTATAACAATTGGTGCTAGTTATGTACCAGCGACTTATCTTTTACCAGAAGTTGTTCACCAATTTCAATGCGAATTTCCTAATATAAAAATAACACTCATGGTAAAAACGGCTCCTGAAATTCGTACGATGCTACAAAATCATGAAATTGATCTCGGGGTAATTTCTGCTGCACCATTTGATGAACCACTTTTAAAACAAGCAAATATAATACCTGATACACTAGTTCTTGCATTTTCCAAAGAACATCATTTTTCTAAAAGAGCAAATATATCATTACAAGATATTGAAAAAGAACGCATATTATTGCATCGAAACCCATCTACAACGCGAGATTTACTTACACAATGGATGCTAGCACATAACATTACATTCCAATCTGAAATTGAACTAGATTCATTAGAAACGATGAAACAAATTTTAAAATATGGTGATGGTGTCGCTTTTATTTCTAAACTTGCTATTGAGCAAGAAGTGCATCGAAATGAGCTATGCTATATACCGATCCCTGATTTTGAATTTCAGCGTAATATTTATACCATTCATCATGAGGACAGGTGGAATTCTAAAATAATTTCTTTTTTACTACATAGCATTACTTCTTTTGCAGAAAAAAATTAAAAGGCTGTCGTTATACACGACAGCCTTTTAAACTAAAACTCTATTTATTTTTCTTCGCCTCAATTTTTGCTTGTGCCTCTTCAGTCTTATCTAATGCTTCTGAAACTTTTTTCTCTTTTTCTTTCACGTCATCTATACTATCGACAGCTTTAATAAGTTTATCGATTCCTTCTTCTTCTACCTTTCTACTCTTTGCCACTCTTTCATTTACTTTTTCTTCCACATCCTTTGCTTTTTGAAGCATATTCTCTGCATTTGATGTCACAGCTGTTTCAAGTGCATCGTCTTTTTTCATTTGTAACACTTCATTTGCAATATCTTTCGCTTCTAAATACTTACCGTCTTTTAATGCTGTTGCTCCGTGATCCATTTTCTCGGCCATTTCTTTATATGATTTCGCTTCATTTCCTGATTTCTCTTTTTCTGCTTTTTCAAACCACATCGTTGCATCACTATATTTTTCATTTTTCAATGATTGCATACCTGTTTCAATATACGTATCATAATTGCTACATCCAGTCATTACTACTAACAGAAAAAGCATAACAAAACTTAATTTTTTCATGATGTTTTCTCCTTTTCTTTGCCTGCTCACTTTACTGTAACATACATGAAAAAGAGTTTCAAAAACTAAAATACTAATTTAGTCATTTTTATTCCGTTAAAATTTTCCTTTAAGCTGAAACATTCACTTTTCTTTTCGCCATATGCTGCTTTACTCCAACTAATACAACTAACAATAATCCTCCACCTATTGTCATCATAACAATGCTAGTTGGCAACATATCTAATAAGAATCCATATACAATCATACCAAGCGGCGCGATTGCAGTAGCAATTGTTTCAAGTAGGCCGAACACACGCCCTAAATAGCTCGGATCTGTCGTCTTTTGCATATGTACTTGCATCGGAATATTTACAATCATAATTGATATACCAGTTAACATCATAAAAGCAATATAGTAAATAAAACTTGCTACTTTCGGAATGGTAACTAACAACGGGAAAACTGTACATAAACTCAAACCCGCAAATAAAAACAGTCCACTATAAATAGAACGAAACAGATTATTCACTTCTTTACGCACTGATAAAGCAATCGCACCCATTAACATCCCGACTGCTAACATTCCCTCTACAGTACCGAGTTGCTTTGAAGATAAATGCAATGTATGGACGATAATGTATGGAAGTGCAACTGTTAGCCCACACGCAAAAAAGTTTACCCACAATGCTATTTTCATTAAACCATATATTTCATGCTGTCGTTTTACATATGAAAAACCTTCTTTTATACTCGTCAAGAAATGCTCTTTACTCTCAGCCACTTCTTTTTTATATAAATCAAATACAATAAATAATTGCAAAATAACCGCTAAAAAGAACGTAATACTATTTAACAAAAAGAACGACTTGATTGAAAAGAAACCAAATACAACTCCACCAATAATCGGCCCTAAAATATTTGATAAAGAAGCTGCCGTTTGATTTAAAGCACTCGCTTTTTGAATACGCCCCTCATCTACTAAACTCGGAATAGACGAAGTTAATGCAACAGAATAAAAACTTGCACAAATTGATAATAATGCTGCTGAAATATAAATAAAAAGAAGTGATGGTCCAAATATAGTAGCAAGAATAAACATAATAAGCATCGTTAAGCTACTTAATAAATCAGTGCCAATGACAAGCCATTTTCGATTAACACGGTCTGCTACAGCACCTGCAATCGGACCACAGATCATCCTTGGAAGTGATCCACAAACGAGCGTAGTAGCAAACCCCATCCCTGAACCAGTTGTCTTTAATACGTATAACCCCATTGCGAACGTATAAATACCTGCCCCTAGCAAAGACGTCATCTTTCCAATCATCATTAAAATAATATTTCTCGTTGCAGTCTTCATTTTTGAATCATTTGGAACTATACTTACATCCCCCATTATGACACTCTCCCCTCAAAAGTTAAATTGTGTTAAACTTATTATATAATTAACTTTCAAATTTTTACAACAAAAAGTTAAATTGTATTTAACTTTCTTAATTATAAAGGAGCAATAATATGGCAACTCTCGGAGAAAAAATTAAAGCATTACGAAAAGAAAAAAAACTTACACAAACAGCACTAGCAGGTTCCGAATTGACAAAAAGCATGCTTAGTCAAATTGAAAATGGAAAAGCTACACCTTCCATGAAAACATTACAATATATCGCTGAAAAACTTGGGTGCGAAACGAGTTTTTTACTAGAAGATGATGATGTAGAAATTGTAGAACTCATTCAACAAATGGATCAACTTATAAAGGCTAATAAATGTGATAAGGTGTATGAAACTTTACTTCCTATCGTTCAAAAGGAACTCCCTCTCACTTTAAATACTGCCCGATTATATAAACAATTTATTACTGGAGCAGCTATAATGAAAGATTACAGCATTGAGTCTTACGTTGAAAAAGCAACTTCTATTTTTGAAAAATATATTTTATACAGAGACAGTACTGAAACAAAATTAACATTTTCTTATACGTTATTCTCACGTAAAAAGTATGAGGAATGTTTGCAGCTTATTGCTCGTATTCGAGATGATTATGAAGCGAACCATTTAGAAATGGATCTTATTATACATATCAGATTGTGCTTAAAAGAAGCCATTATTTTACTCGCATGTGGCAAATATGAGGAATGTGAAAAAATCATATTAGAAGCATTAGCATTTTCAAAAAAACATCAAGTGTATTATAAAACAGATGAATTTTATCGCATATTATCTTATCAAAAAGTCATGACGGCTGATAAAGAACAGTATTTACATTACATTAAGAAATCTGAGCAATTCGCCATTTTTACAGAAGACACTTTATCCGTTGCGATCGTAGATATATTAAAAGCGTATTACTACAACACGATTACTAAAGAATATACAATTGCATTAGAACATGTAGAACAATTTCGAGAAAAACTAAAAGACGAACCGATTTTCCAAGAAGATGGGTTGTATTACCTCGAAACTGGAAAAGCTTTGTACGGATTAAAGAAATACGAGGAAGCTCTGGAAGCTTTTCAACGTGCTAAAATACCAGATTATATGATGCATCCACTTGATCAAGCATGGCTTACAACAGCAGGTGCATATCGTGCCCTTTGTTATGTAAAACTTAACGATAAGCAAAGAGCGCTTGAAGAAGCAATCGAAGCAGCTCAAAAAATACAACCTTATCCGGATTCCATCTTTTCATCATTTATTAAGGAAACATTACAAATAATACAAAAACTTTAAAAATGTCTAGAAATGGTATATTATTCCTCCTTTTTAGCAAAGATAATAATGATGGGAGGAATATAAATGAATATTCAACGTGCTAAAGAGCTTTCTGTGTCAGCGGAACATGCTAATGTCAGTTTTCAAGGCATGCCTGTTATGATTCAACACGTCGACGAAAGCAACGAAACCGCCCGCATATATGAAGTAAAAAATCCAGGTCGCGAATTAACTGTTCCAGTTAATAGCTTAGAGGAAATATAAGAAATGCCACTTCGATTTTGAAGTGGTATTTTTCTTACTTTAGATTACTTAATATAAATTCCTTCTACCCTCTGTTTTACAACACCTAAAAAATAAGAATCTTCTACTTCTTTTCTTTGTTTAACCTGCTAAAATACAAACTATGAATTAATTATTCGCACTATACATTAAGGGGGAAAGATAATGAAATCTGATTTAGAAAAAAACAAGCCCTATTATGCAGTTATATTCACTTCTAATCTATCGAATGATACAACAGACTATAATGCCGTTGCCGAAAAGATGGAGGATCTTGCGAAACAGCAAACTGGATTTTTAGGTGTCGAAAGCGCACGTGATAATTCGGGACTCGGAATTACTATTTCTTATTGGGATTCACTTGAAGCAATTGAAAATTGGAAAAAAAACGCCTTACATAAAGAAGCGAAAAAAAGAGGCCGTGAACAATGGTATGAAAACTTCCACCTGCGTATCTGCCTTGTTGAGAAAGAATATAAGTTTCATAGAGGTACCTTGTAACTTATGAAGAAAAAATTGGCTCTCGTTGTTGTTCATGAAATATACGGTGTGAATGATCATATGCAGCACGTTATAGACCACTTCACATCATCTAATACAGATGTATTCTGTCCTAACCTTCTACAACTACAAAATTCATTTCATTATAGTGATGAAGAAAAAGCATATCAATATTTTATGAATCATACTGGATTTGATTATGGGAAAGAACAAATTAATGAGGTAATTTCTACCCTTTCAAATGATTACACGCATATAGGACTTATCGGCTTTAGTGTTGGGGCTACCATCGCCTGGCTCTGTAGTAACAATCCAAAAATAGATTTTATCATCGGATGTTACGGTTCACGTATACGCGACTATTTACAAATAAAACCTGCATGCGCTACATTGCTTATTTTCCCTGAAAAAGAAGTGAGTTTTTCAGTATCCTCCTTGATCAAAACATTACATCAACAAGACAATCCGTTATTAGGAATAAAACAACTACATGGCGAACATGGATTTTTAAATCCATCCGCAGTAACATATAACGAACAATCTACAACGCAAGTATACAAAATAATAGATTCGTTTCTTATGAAAATTATGTTGTAAAGGAGTTTCATATGCCACTAACATTACTATTGCTCATATTCATAATCATTCCCTTTATTTCAGCATTAGCTCTCATTTTTATGACAGTTAAAAAAGGAAATTTTTTAAACAGACCATACTTACAATCATTCATCGTATGTGCTCTATTTTTTGCGAATTGGATATTATATTTAACAAATTTTTATTCATTGCTACCTGAGAAAGTTAGTCGATTTATATTTCTACCTATTTGGTTTTTCCTTTGCGTTTTAGGCTTTATCGTTTTCTCACGCGAATGGAAAAACAATCGTGTTTTTTCCATCTCTATCGGTTTTCTTTCTTTTATTAGTTTTCTACTTGGATTATTGTTGTTAGTTCTTTCGGGAATGTGACTGTTGTAAAGAAGATAAAAACCTCTTTACAACAGTTTTTTTCGTTCCATGACTAAAGGAATTATTAAATATAAAGCATAAGCAATAACCATCCAAATGGTAAATGATATGATTTGCTGTGAGGATAATTGTGAAAGTATACTGGAAGAATTATACAAGATGTAAGAATCTAAAATTAATCCAATTGCTGTACCGCATATACCTAACTTAATAACTGCATATTTCGAGGAGTCTAGTTTTTCATATAACCACATCACAAAATAAATTGCTACTGCCGTTCCTAATTCTAGAAAGGTCATGTGTAGAAAAAATTTACTTGATGTGTACTCTTCTAAAACTGAAGAACCGAGGACAATAAAAAACGCTGAGGCAACAAACCAAATACCGACAGAAAACAAAATGGTAATCCATAATTTTTTATTCACTACCATTCCCTCCCTTTTGCAATCTCATAAATGTTTCTAAAAGCAAAGACAAATCGTCATATATTCTTTCTGTAGAAAAAGATTGATTGAATAAAGCTTGCAATGCCAATCCGTCAATTAATGCATTACATACAATGCTCCACGTTTCAGCTGAAATTTGAGACGTAATTGCACCTCCTACTTTTTTATCTAAAACTCTTTTTAATTCTTGATTTTCATAATGTAACAGTTCACCAATTTTATCTTTCATCGCATCATTTTGTAGTCCACTAGCTACTAATTGAAAAAACAAATGATGATACATTGAATCTTTCACACATCTACTTTTGGCCGATTGTAAAGCCTTTTCTAGCTGTACATCCCTTCCTATTTGTTCCCACGATGCTTTACAAAACGATTCAGTCACTTCAAGTAATAATTGATCCTTCGTTTTAAAATGATAATATACGGTTCCCTGTGTAACTTTAGCATTCTCTGCAACTGCTTTTAACGTTAATTTTTCCATCCCGTGCTCTGCAATAATTTCTTTTGCTGCTTCTAGCAACTTCTGTTTGTTAACAACATTCGGTTTAGCCATTTATATCACCACCTTTTAAGTTAGTTGAATAACTAACTTAAATTATACAGAAGAATCAGATAAAATAGAAGGAAGAAAAGCCAAACATCAACTTTTCTTCCTTCTATGTTTACCTTTAGATTTCACTGTCACTGACTCACAAGGTGTGTAGTAAATTTGAGGTGTCGCCTTATCCACAAACATCATAAACGTAATAAATCCGATAATAAAAAAAATAAACAACGTTAACAATATTGCTCCTATCGTTAAAAGTATCATAACACCACCCCTATATATTTCATGTTATTACACCTTTCGCTATTATATGAGCTGAATCCTTTTTAGAAAAATAAACGTAACAAAATAATCACAATGACTCCAGTTAATACTGTTCCTAATAAACTACGAGTATATATCGCAACAAGAAATGTTGGAATTGCGGCGATAAGATAATCCCATTGCATCGTCTCATGCATAAGTAATACTTGTGCTAAAAGTGCTGCTAATATCGCAATCGGTATATAATTCAACCATTTCAAACCCCAGTCTGGAATTTGTAGTTTACTAAATACGAGTAGAGGTAATATACGGGGCACAAGCGTAACTGCTCCTGCTGCTAGTAAAAGTAATAATACTTCTAATCTCATTTCCATTTCTCAATCACCACCCCAATAGTCGCAGCTAACAGCGTTGCGATAATAACTGCTATACTATCTGGCATAAATAAGTGTGAAACATATGCGATAATAATCGCTATAATTGCAACACTTAGATGAATTGCCAGTTTCGGTTTACTACTTATTAGCTGAAGTACAAATAATCCGATAAACATCGCTGGTAATGCATAATCCATCCCGTACGTATGCGGATCTGGTATCCATTCATCAAAGAGCCCACCGATAACTGTAGCAAGAATCCAATTTAAATATGCTGTTACGTTTAGTCCTAGCATCCACCTTTCACCTAAATAACCTTTTTGCGCTGCATGCTGCACTGCAACGCCGAAAGTTTCATCTGTAATTTGCGAACCAATGATCAAGTTTTTAAATAGAGGAATTTTCGTGAAGTAGGGTGCGAGCGCTGCGCTCATTAAAAGATGCCGTAGATTAACAAAAAATACGGTAAAAATGATTGCCGAAGCCGGAGCACCAGCTGCGTACATACCCGCTAAAATGAATTGGGCAGAACCTGCATAAATTAAAGTGGACATAAAGGCAATTTCTATAATGGAAAAACCCGCTGTTTTTGCAATAACACCAGCCGCTATACCAATGCTCAAATATCCAAATACAGTTGGTAAACAATCCTTTACACCTTGTTGAAATGTATCATCACTCTGCAATGTCATATGTGCCTGAGCTTTATTCACCTTTCTCTCCCCCCATTTCTTCCATACTACGTTTTCCTGTTACAACGTGAACTAAATCTATATTTTCTCGCCATAACGTATCTAACTTATCAGCTCCAAATTCCTTCGTAATCTCTTCCACCATAATGTCGTGCCGCACATACTCCGTAGCAACGAGAACTAAAGCTGGGTCGTACGTTGTAACGGCCCATGAAGTACTATCATTTGAGAAGTTAGCAATTAACACTTCTTCCCCATCACGTGCGATAACAGTTAAATGACCCCCCATTCTCTTTTCAACAACGTGAGGCGTCATATAATTATGATGAAATGTCGCTCCTATTTTTGTTTCTGGGGCACCAAATAAGATTGAAAATATATGTACTCCTTCCGCTTCCTTTATATGAATAAGCGGTTCAATCTCATGCACTTGATCTTCCCATACAGAAATCCATAACTCTTCCTTTGCTCTACTAATTATATTGCATATTTCTTTTAAAACACGATCATTTGAGCGAATATGCGAAATTACATCAATTTGTCGCTCCTGCTCTAAACAATTTAATTTTTGGTCTAAAAATTCAAAGGACTTTTCAAAGTCTTTTCGCATTCGATACATTAATTCCGTAGCTGGTACTGGCACATATTTCACTGGTTCAGAAGGAACGATATGTACCGCTCCTTTATCCATCAACTTACCGAGTACCTCATAAATCATTGAACGGGGTACTCCTGTTTGTTTACTAACTTCATAACCTGTTACTGGATAATGTTTTAATAGACCAATATATGCTTTACATTCATATTGAGAAAAACCTAACTTTTGTAATTCTTTTATAATTTCATCCATCGGTAATCCCTCACAATCTAAATAACTCTCATTTCAAAACGATGCATTTTATATTAGTAGTTATTACTATACCTACCAATATAAAAAAGAAGACCTATAAAGTCAATTGATAATTCCGAATTTTAAAACAGAATAAAAAGCCTTCTTGTGAAAGGCTTTTTGTACATACTATTCCACTTATTTTAACTGCAAAGTATTTGATATGTTCCCCTCCAAATGCTCACGCAAGGTTGAACCTGTATACTCTTCTCTAAATACACCTGCTTTCACAAATAACGGAATAACTCCACTAAAGAATAGATCCAATGATTTCTGAGGCCCACCTGGAATTGCAATAAATCCATCTAATGCTCCTGCTTCAAATCTTTCCATAATTTGCTTAAAAACGTCTTGTGGTGTACCGATAGCGACCCAATGAGCAGAACCAACAACTTCTGGTCGTTCTAGTATTTGCTCAACAGTTGGTTCATTTTTAATGATGAAATTCCGTAATAATTCGGCATGTGTTTTACTACGTACAGCTTGATTCCTACTTGGTAGCATACATTCAGTAACCTTACTGTCTAACGGAAGCCCTCTAACGTCTAACCCGAGAACCATTTCGAGTAAAGCGGACCTCTTCTCTTTTGTAAGATGTTGATGAGCTTGCCTATGCATTCCTAGTGCTTCCTCATATGAATCACCAATAAAGAAATATAAACCAGGCAATACACGTATATCATCTGACTGACGACCATGTTGCTCTGCTCTTCTTCTTAAATCTTGACGAAGTTCGATTCCTGATTCTACATCTGGCATTGCAGCGAAAATTGCATCAGCAACAGAAGCAGCGAAATTCCGCCCTGACTCTGAAGCACCCGCTTGAAATAATGGCATTTCTCCAGAAATGTGCTGAGGGACATTAAGCGGACCTTTCACCTCAAAATGTTCACCACGATGCTCAATTGGCTGTACCATCTCTCTAATTACATCTGCGTTATCTTCTTTCAAAGCCTCATAAGGATGACTCCTCCAAAGTTTTCTTACTAACTCTGTACATTCTGCCGCTTTCGCGTATCGTTCCTCAGATGGTGGCATCCCTGCCTCACCAAAGTTTTCAGCACCGTCAATGGATGTGACAATGTTCCATCCTACTCGGCCATTGCTAATCCAATTTAAAGATTGTAGTTGCCTCCCTAGTATGTATGGTGGATAAAATGATGTTGAAGCTGTCGTAACAACTCCAATTTTTTCTGTTACATAAGCAATAGCAGTAAATAATAATGTTGGATCTAAAATTACATTCCCCTTATTACGAGCGATTAAATCAGGGTGTGCCACTAAATAATCTGCCTTAAAAACAAAATCTAACTTAGCCTTTTCTGCCTGTAGTGCCAACTCTACTTGTTCATCTATCCCTGAATTAAACATACTCTCTTGTTCTTTCTTTCTAGAAATTAAACATAATCCAATGCAAAGTTGCTTTTTAGTAGACATAAATACACCTTCCCCTTAGTTTTTAATTCACCTAGTTAAACAAGTGATACGACCATCACAGCTTCCATTCTTATTAAACACCATAAAATGATAATGATTATCAATATCATTTTATGGTGTTACTGAAATAAATGCAATAAAAAAAGACTCCCACTAACGGGAAGTCCTTTATCTCAATATTTCATTCGCTTCTTTTTCGTAAATTTTATCAAATGAAGTCATGATGCGCTGCGATGCTTGAATCATTTTTTGATTCGTCATAAGATCGGCCATTTCTTTCGTCATATCCACATTTGAATTTTCTAGCATGTGATTTTTTACTATTCCTGTTCCGTTCAGTAAATTAGCAATATTTCCTTCTGCTAGTGTAAAGCTTTTGTTTTCACGTTGCACGAGACGAGCATTCGTTTCTGCATCTACTGTTTTTGTTTGCAACTGTGCAATTACGATTCTCTGAATATCTGGTTTTTGCAAAGTTCCCTCGTTAATTTCTCTATAAATTTCTCCATTATTAGATACAAAGAAATTCACATTTTCAGGAATACGAATACGTTCATTATTTACATCCATAACATATGCACCAGACGATGTTTGCAAATAACGATCACTATTTAATGTAAAACTACCATCTCTCGTTAAAAATGTTTCATCGTTTTTAAATGTAACGAAAAATGATGATGTGCCGGCTGCACCGTCATCTAAAAAGAAATCTGTAGGGCTATTTGTAATTTGTACATTCCCTTGTACTAAGTTCACATGCGTCGCAGCTGGTACTACAGCGTAATCGACCGAACCGATATTTGTCGTGGATCCATCTCCGCGGCGATATGTGTCTTGCACATCAAATACTTTAGAAGTCATATTTTCTGCTTTAAATCCTGTCGTTTGAGCATTTGCAACGTTATTCGAATGAACATTAATGCGCTGCATGTAATTCATCATACCCATAGAACCTATATAAAGACCGTTCATACTCCTTCGAATAAGGCAGATGCCTTATTCTTCACCTCTCTTCTTACGATGTTTGTAACATTTGTTTCGCTAAATGTTCAGCTGTAGCGATATGTATATGTTGCTTCACGTCTTGTCCATCTGTCATGAATACAATTGGAGCTGATGATACAGCTGGAATTTTCAACAATTCACCACTGCTCGCTGTTTCATCAAATTTCGTAAACACGATACCATCTATATGAATATCTTTAAAGTTCGTAATAATTTCAATCATATCTTTACTTTTCATAGAAGCTGATAACGTTAAACAAATATAATCTGGCTCTACTTGTCCCATCGTCTCAATCATTTCTTCAATTGTCTCTGACGTACGATAATTTTTCCCGGCTGTATCTATTAATATATAATCGACGCGTGCTTCTTCTTTAAAATAAGTGAGTGCCCTTGTCATAGCTGCTTCATCTCGCACAGCAATTACTTCTGATCTAATTGTTTTTACGTAATCTTGTAATTGATGCACTGTTCCAATGCGAGAATGGTCTGTCGTAATAAAACCAACTGTTTTTCTCTTAGCGTGAAACTGCCATGCCATTTTCGCAAGTGTCGTCGTTTTTCCAACACCAGTTGGACCGATTAATGCAATCGTTTGTACTTCTTTTTCAAATACGTTTTCAGTATTAAAATGAGATCTCATATCTTCCAATATGTATTCGATGACTTCCTCTTCTGTAATCATCGTTGCATTCTCAAACTTCTTTTTTAATTTTTCAGCATATGCATGAATGAAATAATGTTCCACATCGTTTTGTTCTAGCATCCGAATTACTTTTTGAATAATAAACGGTACAGATTCTTGCTTTTCTTTTTTTACAGCTTTTTTCTTTTTCATTACTTTCGTTTCTTCCGTCTGTTTCACAACGACGATTCCTTTTTCAAACAACTTTAATAGTTTCTCTTTCTTTCTCGTCCATCCTTCACTATTTCCTGTTTGCATTGCCGCATATGACATAGAAGTCGTCACGTTTTCTAAATTGTGCAAGACTGATTGAATTCCATTCGCCTTCACGATTTCTTCTGAAGGTTCATTTACAACATCCATTAATTGTTCATGAAATTGAGTTACGCCTTCGTTACTTTCTTCCTGTTTATCTTCAGGAAAAGCGACTAACATTTCATAATTCTTTTTCCAAAAAAACGGGATGTTTCGTTTTACACTTTCATCGACAACATAGTAATAATCTGTACTATATTGGTCAAATAACTTTCGATACAATTCATTTTTCGAGGCTGCTTTTATTCGCATTAACACTTCTTTTTTTTCTGTACTTTCCATTACTTCACCCCCTACTATTCAATATAAGCAATTTGATCTACAACAATTTCTGGTGCTAGTTCACTAATACATAATACTTTAGCTTCTATTTGATAACGTTCAAGAAGTCTCACAATCGCAAATCTGAAATCTTTTCTGCGTGTTAATAATACTGGCTCTCTTCCCATTAAACGAGTTTGTTTGAAAATGCGCTGTGCTTGCTCTACTACTCGCGTTTCTAAATCTAAATCCCAGTTTAATAAATAACCTTGGTATGAATTATTCACAACATCTGCATCCAATTCAATTGAATCAGAGAAGAGCGCCGCATAGATTTTCCCATCAGGATTTTTCGCACTCTCACAAATAACTTTTGAAATACATTCACGAACAAATGCAGTGACACCATCAACATGGTTTTGATAAATTTCCTTCCCATCAATAATACCTTCGATAATGGTTGGTAAATCACGAATAGAAATACCTTCTTTTAGCAGTTGTTTAATAACATTTTGAACGAGTGATAAGTCAATTTCCTTCTTCTTAATCTCTTCTAATAAAACCCCGTTATCATTTTCAAGCGAGTTAATTAAGTCTTTTACATGTTGACGCTGAATTAACTCATGAAGATTACGTCGAACGACAACATCTAAATGCGTTATTAATATGCTAAGTGCCTCTAACACTTGATAGCCTTTCATTTGTGCATCTTGTACCATATGCTCTAAAATCCAATATCCATCTTCACCGAAAATCGGATCTTTCGCTGGTTCTGCATCTAAATCGGCCATTACATTCGGTGTTTTCAGTGCTAATAAGTAACCTGATTTTAAAACACCTTCAGCCGCCTTCGCACCTTTAATACGAATAATGTAACGTCCGCGCGGTCTAAAACTCGTATTATCTTTAAAGTTAATTCCAGGAACGTTAATACCGAGGTCGGTAATAATCGATTTCCGCATCAGAACAACTTTATCACGAGCTGTTTCCCCGTTTATCTTCTGCTTTACAAGTGCCGCTAAATCTAAACCAAGCTCTACGATAATTGGATATTTATCTGTAAACACGCCGAATGAATCTTCCACTTGTTGCAATTGCTCTTCATCGCCTTGAATCATTTCTAATTCTTTTTGAAGCTCGTCTTCTTTTTCTTTCTTTATTCGCTTTTTATTATGAACACCTAAGAAGATGATCGTGCCTCCAACGAGAGCGAATGGTAGAAATGGTAGCGGAGTAAAAATACCCATTGCGATAAATAAACCACCGAGCGCATATACAACAACTTCATGCGCTAATAACTCTTTAAAGATTCCTTCTGTTACTGTATCAGGTGAACCGTCAAATACTCGCGTTACGATGATACCTGTTGAAATTGCAAGCATTAACGAACCGATCTGGTTTACGATTCCGTCACCGACAGTTAACTGTGTATAATGAATGGCTGCTTCTCCAAAACTTATTCCTTGCTGCATCATACCGACAATTAAACCGAAAATAATGTTTACGAATAAAATGACAATTCCGAAAATAACGTCCCCTTTAATGAACTTTCCGGCACCATCCATCGCTCCGTAAAACTCTGTTTCCATATTTAATTTTTTTCGTTTTGCTTGTGCATCTTTCTCAGTAATAATGCGCTGATTCAAGTCAGCATCGATAGACATTTGTTTCCCTGGTAAAGAATCAAGCGTAAAACGAGCTGCTACTTCAGCTGTACGAGACGCACCGTTTGCAACAATAAACTGGAATATGATTAATACTGTAAAAATAACGATACCAATTAATAAGTTCCCGCCAATTACGAACTGGCCGAACTCTTCAATAACATGACCGGCATTTCCGTCTGTCAAAATCGCTCGCGTCGTCGAAACGTTAATCGATACGCGGAAAATCCCGATTAATAACAACATCGTCGGAAATGACTTTAATTCATCCCACTCGTTAATACTTGTTGCTCGCATATAAATAAGCACTGACATACTTAGTAAAAAAACGATAACGATATCAAGTATAAATGGTGGAAGTGGAATTAAGAGCGCCACTACGAATGACGCTGCTAAAAAGATAGAAAAATAGGTTCTTGCAGAATCTATCTTAAACACAAGAGATCTCCTCCAACCGCGCTATTATACTTCAAGTTCATTCGTTTGAATTAAATAGCGCATAACTTCAATTACAGCTACATATAAATCTTCTGGAATCGCCATGTCTTCCTCGACTTGATAATATAAAGAACGAGCAAGCGGACGGTTTTCCACCATTGGTATTTCTTGTTCGCGGGCAAGCGTTCGTATATATAATGCGAGCTCATCTTCCCCTTTTGCAACGACAATTGGCGCCGCATCAACCTGTTTATTGTACCGAAGTACGACCGAAATATGAGTCGGATTGTTTACAATAAATGTTGCACCATCCATCTTCTTCGCAATTGTCCCTTGCAAGATCGCATGCATAAAGTTTTTTCGTTTCCCTTTTACTTGCGGGTCCCCTTCATTATCTTTATGCTCCCTTTTTACTTCTTCTTTTTTCATCTTAATATCTTGTTCGTACTCCCATTTTTGATAAATAAAATCAATAATAGAAAGAACGATTAATATAATTAAAATAGCTAAAAAGATAAATTTAATTTGCCTAATAATTTCAGTAAGTGACGCAGTCCAGTTAAATCCAATCATACTAACGATTTTCTCTAAATTCTTGTTAAAGAGAACGTAAGAAACGTAACCGATTAGTCCCATATAAAATAGTGATTTCAAAATATCTACTAAACTTTTACGACTAAACAGTCTCGTAAAATAGTTTTTTGGGTTAATACGCGACGCCTTCGGCTTAATGACTTTAGAAGAAAATAAGAAACCTACTTGAATCATATAATTGAATAAATGAAAAGCGTATACGAGTATTAATATAGGAGCCGATACTTTTAGTAGCAAAATCCCCATTAAATAAAAATACTCGGTCGAATCTGTATTTTTTCTGATTTGATCAAACAGCACCCCTACGGAATTGGCAATCTCATAACCGAGCCAATCCCCAAAGAAATAAACGACAACTGCTAATACGAGAATGGAAAATAAATTATTTAAATCTTTACTCCGGGCAATATTCCCTTCTTCACGCGATTTCTTACGCTTCTGCGGGGTGGCCTTTTCTGTTTTATTATCCTTTGCCATCGCCGGAATCGATCGTCCTGAGAAAAACGGTAAAAAATATAAAAATGAAGTAATGCGGCAAAACGCAAAAAACGTCGCCGCCCATAATTCCATATTCATTTCAGTTCACCTATCTTAGTAAGAACGCAATAGCGATGGGATTTTATCAAATAAATCTAAAATAAGTGTCGTTAACTCTTGAAACATCCACGGACCTAAAATGATAATAACGAGCACAATACTCGCCATTTTCGGTAAAAACGTCAGCGTTTGCTCTTGAATTTGCATCATCGCCATAATGACCGCGATAATAATAACGACAATCATACTTACACCGGCAACCGGCATTAAAATCATAACCCCTTTATAAAAAAAGGTTTGAAAAATATCTATAATTGGTGACGTATTCATTTATATGACTCCTATCACATAGCATCAAACGCTTCAGGCGACCGTTTTAAACATTATATCGACGATTTTTGTATATCCACCTAAATATACGAAAACGAGTATTTTAAACGGTAAACTTAAAATCATCGGCGGTACCATCATCATCCCGAGGTACATTAAAAGTGTACTAATAATTAAATCAATAAAAACAAACGCTAAATAAATGAACATCCCCGTTAATAATCCTTTTTGAATTTGCGTTAACGTAAAGGATGGTACGAGCGTAAATAATGAAAGATCTTTCAAATCTTTCGGCAACTCTTCACCGCGTACTTTCAGCATCATTTTTAAATCATGCTTATATGTATGCTTCGCCATATAATCTTTCATAATCGGAGCTGTCGTCTCCGCAGCTTGACTTACTGTTATTTGTTCTTTCGTCATCGGATCCCACACATCACTCTTTAACTGACCTAACACCGGTTGCATCGTAAATAGTGATAAAAACAAAGCAAGTCCAACAAGCACTTGGTTTGGTGGTAAATTCATAACCCCAAGTCCTTGACGAGTAATCCCAAGAACGATCATAAAATAAGTAAAATGCGTAAATAAAAGAACGATAGAAGAAGATAATGATAGAAGGGGAACGAGTGCAAATAACTGTACACTTGAATTACTCGTAAACTCTTTTCCATTTTCGAAATTAATAAAACCGTTCGGGGCTGCATACGCTGGATTTACAAAAACAAATGAAAAAATAATAGAAAATGCGAAAATAACGGCAAATAACGATAACTGTTTCTTTATTTTCATGATGGATCCTCTACTTTTTTCGTTTCACTCTTCACCGCGTCTTCTAGTGCTTGTTGAAACTGATTTCCTGTCCCTGTTAATTGCACAGATTGCACACCGTTATTACTAATAATAGTGAACACTTGCTTCCCGTCCACTTCAAATAAAAAGGCGCTCGTTTGATGATTTAAATACACGCCGTCTTTCACTTGAATATGGCCATTTTCACCTTGCTTAAAAAACTGCTGTTTGCGCGTCTTTTTCGTCATATAATACGCACCGTAGCCGAACGCACCAAACAGTAAAACGACTTAAAATAAGGTCGTCATATACGACATATGACTCCTCCTCTACTCTTTATCCTGCATTTGATTTTGCACCTTCATAAGCGCTGCATGTTTCTTGTCAGCTTCAATTTCAGAAATAATAATGCCGAACTTCTCATCCATTACTGTCGCTTCACCAATACCGACTTTCATGTCGCTTAAATATACATCTACTTTATGTCCTAAATTTTTCTCTACTTCAAGAACATCGCCAACTTTTAATTGCTTCACATCACCAAGCGTAATAGATGACTTCCCCAGTTTCACTCCAAGTTCAATCGAAATATCTGAAATGGTATCAATATGTGCCTTCCCCGCTTCATTTCAATCCCTTGCAAATTCTTCCAACCCCATTAGTGACACAGGAAATACTTCATGTTTCATATGGATCCTCCTACTCTATAAAACTTTTAAATAGGAGCGCCTTACGCGTTCCATCTTTCCCGATAAAACAATTAAATTTATGTTTTCCATCTACATAACCACGTAGTTGGTCTGTTACTTTCGTATGGAGCGGAATTATATCACCTTCTTCAATTTGCTCAATCTCGCCCATTGTCATCTTCTGCTCACCAATCGCAACGTGTACAGGCTTATACACTTGATTTACTTTCACTTCTACTTCAGATGTATACTTTTTACGCTTATCCGAAGAATTTTCGACAATATTATCAGACGTTAACTTATCCATAATTTCTTCAACAGATAAGAATGGAATCCCGATACGAACTGTCGTATTCCAAAAATCTGTTTTCATATTTACGTTCAGTAATGAAATAATATCGCTCGCTGTTGTAATCTTCAGCGCATTTGGGTCTGTCTCCGTCGTTACAAATTTCGGCTTTATCGCAACAACGCTTTCAAATGATTGTTGTAAATTTTTACAAAGAAGAGCAAATATATTATCAAGCGTTAAAAACTCAAACGCAGTTAACGGTCGACGCATCGTAAAATTACGCTTACTATCCCCGCCAAGCCAGCATTCATGAATATAAATAACGAACGCTAAATCAATTTCAATTACGATTTCTCCAAGCTCTGGAAGACCGAGATCAATAACGCAATATAAATAGTAATCTTTCGGCATTTTCTCCACATACTCACTCGTAAACGGAACTTGCTCAACAGTCGACGGCTCTAGTTCAATCGGAATACGCATACGAGCTGAAAACGTCTGTGACGTCTGTTTTCCAAAAGTCGACGCAATCGCTTGCAAACTACGTAAATGCTCAACACCAAACTTCTCCGGTCTATTAAAATCGTACTCTTGAAATTTATCTTGTTTCCCTGCTTCTTGTGCAAAAGCTGGCATTTCCTCGCCTTCATTGACCGCCTTCAACAGGGCATCAATTTGCTCTTGGCTTAATTTATCGCCACTCATGAAAATCTCCTTCCCTACCTTTTCAATTCAACAATTTCAACGTACATTTTTCCATTCTTCGTCAAAATCTTTCCGGTTCCAATATCTTCATTCTCAAGCATAATAAGCACCGTATTTTTCGTTGAATTTTCAAGACGATACAATGTACCTTTCGTAATATGAAGCAGATCTTCAATCTTCTTTTTTGTATTTCCGATTTCAAAATAAATTGTTAACGGAATATCATCTTGTAATTTCAAATCTAGCCAACTCCCATATCATGTTCACGAACATTTCATATTCTCTATTTATCCCGCTATTTGCGGGCAGTAAGACCCCTCCCCCAAAATTCAGCGAAAGCAAAGAAGTTAGGTGGGGGATCCACTGCCCATAAAAGCCCGATTGGTGAAGGCTAATAATCAGTGGTGGATGAACAAAACACTGATTAAAGTTTCACTTTATATAAATGAAATTTCTTATTTCGAAGCGTCTATATTCAATATTTTCTTTATATACCCTTGCGTTTCTTTAAATGGTGGTACGCCTCCGTACTTTCTCACATTACCAGGACCAGCATTATAAGAAGCAAGTGCTAGTATGAGATCACCGTTATTTTTCTTTAAATAACCGCTTAACTCTTTCACACCACCGTCAATACTTTCAGCTGGTGAAAATGGATTTTTTATACCCATCTCTTTCACATTTGCTGGCATAAGCTGCATCAGCCCCATCGCTCCTGCATGTGACACCGTTTTCGGATTAAAATTAGACTCTACTTCAATCATTTTTTGAATTAACGTTTTCGGAATTCCATATGTACGACTAGCGCGATCAATAATATCCTCATACTTACCTTCATTTGAATAACGTATCTTTTGAATATTATACTTTTTCGTTAATCTCCACGTATCAGCAGACTCATTTTTCGTTTCTGAGAAACGTCGCTTAAACTCTTTTTGTGCGATTTGCACTTCATCCACTTTCTTCGTTTCAGCTTTCTCCGTCTCCTCAAGCTTACTCGTTTCCTCTGCTTTAATAGGCTCTATCGGCTTATTAACAACCGTTTCTATTTTCGTAGATTGTACCGACTGGTTCATAGCCTCTACTTTTTCCGCTTGTGGAGTAACCTTCGTCTCCTTCGCAGGTTCACTCTGCAATTGATCTTGAAAACGACTACTAACGAACGCCTGCGGACTACTTAACTTTTGCTGAATTAGTCCTTTTTTATACACAAGAACTTCTTTTACAATATTTCCAACTACCATAATATCACCTTTTCGATAAATAAAGATAATATAATATTAGAGTTTTTTAAAAAAATTTGCAATAATCCTTTGTAATAAAAAAACAACTAAATTGTTAAAATTTTATTTTTTTATATTTATTAATTCAAATTTTCAGTTGACACTTGATATAGCAGGACTTACAATGAATTCGAAATCGATTTTTTCGTATATTTGAATTTTTAAATTCGCAGAAAAATCAATATAAAAAATGGGGGTTCTTACCATGAGAATTAATACAAACATTAATAGCATGCGTACGCAAGAATACATGCGCCAAAACCAAGACAAAATGAACGTTTCTATGAATCGCTTATCAAGCGGTAAACGTATTAACAGTGCAGCTGACGATGCAGCAGGACTTGCTATCGCAACTCGTATGCGCGCAAAAGAAAACGGATTAGGTGTTGCATCTCGTAATACACAAGACGGTATTTCTATGATTCGTACAGCTGATTCAGCAATGAACTCTGTATCAAACATCTTACTTCGTATGCGTGACCTAGCAGTTCAATCTGCCAACGGTACAAACACAAACGAAAACCGTGGTGCACTAGAAAAAGAATTTTCTGCATTAAGAGATCAAATTGATTACATTGCAACTAACACTCAATTTAACGGAAAAACATTATTAAATGGTGATAATGGATCTGTTAAAATTCATAGTTATGATGATGGACAAGCAGCAACTTCAGCTCCAGCATTAGCTGATGAGGGTACATCTGATGAAGGGGGTATTGAAACTCCAAAACCTGCTATTAACGGCACTATCGATATCACACTAGCAAATGTTACCAGCGCTAATTTAGAAGGTAATAGTAAGAAACTTAGCCAAATTTCTATCTCAGCAACAAACGCAGGCGCTGATGGAACAGCTGGTACTGAAGGTGATACTGCTGCTATCAATAATGCTAACGAAGCAATTAAAGCTATCGATGGCATGATCGCATCTATCGCAGGTAGCCGTGCTGATTTAGGTGCTACATTAAATCGTTTAGACTTTAACGTAGAAAGCTTAAATAACCAAGCTTCTAACATGGCATCTTCTGCTTCTCAAATTGAAGACGCTGACATGGCGAAAGAAATGTCTGAAATGACTAAGTTCAAAATCTTGAACGAAGCTGGTATTAGTATGCTTTCTCAAGCAAACCAAACTCCTCAAATGGTTTCTAAATTATTACAATAAACCATTTGAGTTAGTTTCATGAAAGAACCTCTCTATTTATAGAGAAGTTCTTTTTTCTTTATATATAGATAAAGAGCGATAAATTCCCTTTTATCGCTTAGGTAGAAAATACATCCATGCATAGAAGCAGGCAGTCCCTACTTTCCCCCTCTGTAGTAAAAATTCCATTTTTGTTTTCGTACCCTTTTAATAACTTTAAAACAATGACTACATCAATTTATAAAAGAGCATATTTGGCAGTCCTAAGAAAGAATACGCATTTAATTGTTCTTAATGTAGTTTCACAAAACATTTCTAATTTACTACAGCCGTAAGCAATTCATAAAAGATAAAAGAAAGATACACATACACTATGTATCTCTCCTCTTATTTTATATACTAGTCCTCATAATAAATAATATCCTCAGCTAAAGAAGTAAAGATCTCCCCAACAAGTGAGTCTTCATCATATACACATGAGCCTTTATTTTCTTCACGCTTCGCAAACGGTATTTGGGCGATTACTTCTGCTTGCAGTTGTTCTGCTAACGTTTCACCGCCGCCTTTTCCGAAGAGATAGTTTCTTGAGCCGTCTTGTTCTTCGTAATATGCCATGTTTTCAACGATACCTAAAATATCGTGTTTCGTATGTTTTGCCATTACTCCTACTCTAGAAGCGACAAATGAAGCTACACTATGAGGAGTTGTAACGATAATTTCCTTCGCTTGCGGAATCATCGCAGCCACATCTATCGCAACGTCTCCTGTTCCAGGTGGTAAATCGAGAAGAAGATAGTCTAGTTCTCCCCAGTGCGTGTTCGCAAGGAAGTTTTGAATCCATTTGTTTAACATCGGTCCTCGCCACATTACTGGGTTATTACCATCTGTAAAGAATCCCATCGACATAATTTTAACACCGTGACTTACGACTGGAATTGCTGTTTGATCGATCATTGTTGGCTTTTCATTCGTTTCCATCATAGCAGGGATGCTAAATCCATATATGTCTGCATCTAAAATCCCAACCTTCTTTCCCATACGAGCTAAAGTAGTAGCAAGGTTAATCGTCACAGTTGATTTACCAACTCCTCCTTTTCCGCTCGTTACAGTAATAAAACGCACACCTGAATCAGGTCGAAGCATACTAGGCATTCCTGTTTCTGTTCTAGCTTCTTTCTTTAAAGACGCTGTTAATGACGCTCGTTCTTCCGGTGTCATTGAGCCAAATGTTACGGAAACTTTTGATGCCCCAACGTTTCGAAGTGAGTCTTCAATATCTTGTTGTATTTTTGCTTTCAACGGACAGCCTTGAATTGTTAAAACTACTTCTAGCCCAACTTCTATACCATCAATTTGTATATTCCTTACCATGTTTAATTCCACAATACTTTTGTGTAATTCTGGATCTTCTACATCGCTTAAAGCGTTCATAATCTGTTCGTGAGTAATCATCATACACATTCCTTCCATTGTAATTATTTTACCTTGTGAAAAAAGTCTCCGCTTTTCCCACCCGTTTTTTGAACTAAATATGTTTCTTTCATAACCATCGTTTTATCAACAGCTTTGCACATATCGTAAAAAGTAAGGGCGGCAATCGATACGGCAGTTAATGCTTCCATTTCTACACCTGTTTTCCCACTACATTTTACTGTCGCTCGTATGATTAACTCATAGCCATCGGTTTTCTTTTCATAATGGAACGTAAAGTCTGTTCCTTGGATTAATATTGGGTGACACATAGGGATAATATCCGATGTTTTTTTAGCACCGATTATGCCAGCCACTTGCGCTACTTGGAGCGGGTCTCCTTTTTTCAATCCACCACTTTGAATTGCTTCAAATAGTTCATTTGATAAAGAAATTGTACTTTGTGCAACAGCTGTACGTGTTGAAATATCTTTTTGAGAGATATCAACCATTTTAGCTCTTCCTTCTTCATTCCAGTGTGAAAATTCACTCATAATGATCCTCCTTAACGTATGAAAGATTTAATACTCGAATAAAAAATTACCCTCCGCTTACAGGCGGGATAAACGCAACAGTATCTCCGGCTTTTACAATATCTTCGTCCGCTACAAATTCTTCATTAATTGCTACCATAACTTTTTCTAGCGTCTGTAATTGATAGTTATCTTTCAGCCATTTTTTCAATTGATAAACATTCATCTCTCGTTTTTCTATTATTGCTAATCTCTCTGAGCCGACTTCTTCTCGTAAATTTGCGAACAGTAAAATTGTTATCATTCTCTCATTCTTCTTTCTTTGGTTTTCCTTCTGGATAGGGAGTATTTTCAAGTTGATCTCCAATCCACTCCGTTCCATCTTCCCAAAATTCTTTTTTCCAAATTGGTACGATTCTCTTTATACGTTCAATTGCGTATTCATTCGCTTCGTACGCTACTTTACGATGTGGTGACGATACTGCAATGACAACTGCAACATCCATTATTTCTAATCGCCCTACTCGGTGCGTGATTGCTATTTTTGCATCCGGCCACTGTTTCTTAATTTCTTCTCCAATTTCAGTAAGCTTTTTTACTGCCATCGGTTTATATGCTTCATACTCAAGATGTAACGTTCGTTTTCCTTTCGTTAATTCTCTTACCGTTCCAATAAAAGTTGTAATTGCTCCTGCTTCTCGTCTTGCTACTTTATCCGTTACTTCTTGAACTACAATCGGATTATCTACAATTTCAAATCGTGCTTGTCCCATCAAAACCTCTCCCCACTTTACGGAATGTCCAAGGCCATTCACTACCTTCGTTATCTTCTAATAAAAGAATGTCTACAAACATCCCTTTCTTATATCCTCTCGTTCCGCCTTGTAGGACGATAAAAATGTTTGATTCTGCTAATGAAGAAACGGAACTAGATTTATCAAAGCCTGATGGATAAGCGATTAGTTGTCCTTCGTTATACTTCTGCTTACCTCGTACAAATCTTGTAAATGGATTCGGTTTTAGAAAATCTTCTCCGAGCATTGCTTTTTCTCGTTTTACATATGGTTTTTCGCTAAACATATACGTACGAATGCTAGGTTTTACAAATAACTCAAAACCTACGTAACAAGCAGATGGATTACCTGATAATCCGAATAACAATTTCCCGTTTAATTGCGCTACTGTTGTGACGCTACCCGGCCGCATGGCTACTTTATTAAAAAGAACTGACGCGCCTAACTTTTCGTATATCGCTGGTAAATAGTCATAGTCACCTACCGAAACACCACCAGTTGTAATTAACATATCCACTTCGCTTAACGCTTTTTTCACTGCTTCGTAGCACGTATTCAAATCGTCGCTAAACTTCCCAAAGTACTTTACTCTTCCACCTGCTCTTCGAATTTGAGACGATATCATATACGTATTACTATTTCGGATTTTTCCGGGTTGTAGTTCTTCATTTACATCGAGAAGTTCACTCCCAGTCGCTAATAGTCCAATTACAGGCTTTTTCGCTACTGGCACTTCGCTATAACCGAATGTAGCAAGAAGAACTGAAATACCCGGATTAATGTAACTACCTCTTTTTGCGAGAACGATTCCTTTCTGAATATCTTCACCTTGAAAGGATATATTGTCCCCTTCTTTAAATGAGCGCCTCACTTCCATATAGCTTTTTCCGATATTCTCATATTGACGATGACGAGTCAGTTCTAGCATGACAACTGCGTTACATCCTTTCGGAATTTGTGCCCCTGTCATAATTCGAACTGCTTGAAACGCTCCTACTTCTTTAGGAAATACGGAACCTGCTCCAATTTCACCGATGACTTCAAATACGATTGGATTCTTACGACTTGCTCGCGAAGTATCTTCTGCCCTAATAGCAAATCCATCATATGGCGAGCGATTGAAAGAAGGCACATCGTGATCCGCTACTACATCGTCTGCTAACGTACGCCCGTATGCTAATTCCAGTGGTACTAGTTCTTTTACACCACAATTAGCAAATGACATCACTTTACGAACAGCCTCTTCAACTGTAATTAGCACTCTTCTTTCCATCATTATCCATCCCTCTCTATTATCCTAATAACCGATAGTATATTTGTTTCGCTTTTTGAATTTCATTCGTGCCATGAATAAATACACGACCATCATGAAAAATGACGATGCGATACTCTTCTAATTGGCAAGAGAGCAAATACGGATTCTGATCAACTTTCCCGTGGTTCTTTAATACTTTTTCTAACTCATCAAAGTTGTAATGTCTATTATGCGCTGGTCTAATTTGAACTGTATTTCTTCCGCATAAAACAGCTGCCTTCGTTTGATTTTCGTATGATAAATAAGGATAAGTTCTATTTGTTCCGCACGAAGGACAGTTTTCCGTTTTTATTTTTCCTAGTTTGATTGAGTGATGTTGATTACTCCATATATCAAACATTAAAAAAGTTTTTCTAATTGCTTCGTAATCTTCTACTAAAATTTTGAAAGCTTCCGCCACTTGGTACGCTGCAACGATTTGAACAGCTGGACTAATAATTCCAACCGTGTCACACGTCGCTCCTGTAACAGGAACACTTTTCAACACACAATGTAAACACGGCGTTTTCTTTGGAATAATTGTATAGCTCATGCCATACGATCCGACACAAGAACCGTAAATCCAAGGAATATTATATTTTTGTGCTAAGTCATTGATTACAAAGCGAATATCAAAATTATCTGTTGCATCAATAATGACATCGACACCGTCCAATAAAGCTTCCATATTATCTACTCTTGCATCCATTACAAGAGCTTGAATTTGTACTTCTGAATTAATTTGTTGGAGACGATTCTGTGCCGCTATTACTTTTGGTAACTTTTCTATCGCATCTTGTTCAGCATAAAGCTGTTGCCGCTGTAAATTACTCCATTCTACGTAATCACGATCAATAATTGTTAATTTCCCGATACCTGCACGTACGAAGCTTTCAGCACTTGCACTTCCTAATGCACCTGTCCCGACTATCAACACATGCTTATTTCTAATTTCCTCCTGTCCTTCACTCCCAATAGGGCTGAACAGCTGTTGACGTGAATATCGCTCTATCATGAGATAGCCTTCCTTTCATGTGAAAAATTTGCTTCCTATTCGATCATTTTTTCAACACATCTTTCTCGATAACACTTTGTTTCTGATAACAAGAAAAATAAGCGAATCCAACAAATCCAGCTCCGCCAATTACATTTCCGATAAAGACAGGAACAAAGTTTTTAGCAAGATCCATCCACGTAAGGTGCCCCGCAAAAATTACTGCTGAAATGACAAACATATTCGCTACCACTTGCTGAAATCCAATTACGACAAAGGCCATAATCGGAATCCAAATTCCAACAATCTTCCCAATTAAATCGTTCGTTCCGTAAGCTAACCAAATTGCAAGGCAAACAAGCCAGTTACAACCAATTGCTAAAATTAACGTTCTCCCGAAAGATTCATGTAACTTATCTTGAGCTATCGCTATCGTCTTATTTAAATAGGCACCTTCTGTTAACCCGCCAAGATGACCGAAACAATATGCTACGAAAAGGGCACCTGCGAAGTTAGTTAAAGTGATCCACGCCCAATTGTTTAACACATGTTTTAATGAAATTTTCCGTGCATATAGTGCCATGGACATTGACATCATATTTCCCGTAATTAATTCTCCTCCCGCTAAAACAACGAGCATAAGTCCAATAGGAAAAACTGCTCCTCCTATAAAATTGACTAAGCTTCCCCACTGCTCCGGTACATTACCTAGAACACGAATATTAAGTAAAAATCCTAACGAAATGAATGCTCCTCCTAAAAAACCAAGAATAAGCATTGCGGATAGCGGTTGCCTTACCTTTTGAACACCGGATTCAATCACAAGCGCAGCAATTTGTTCCGGTTTATGAAATGCCATAACCAATTCCTCCATTTTTCTCATCTAAAAAAAGCAGCACCAAAAACCCTTAACATCGTAAGGATTTTTGAATGCTGCTTAATCTCTCTGCATATCTCTTACAGAAATATCAATCATCATTTTTACTATAATCATAGAAAATCTGCAAAGCTTGCACACTTTCCATTATTTACGTTAACAAAGAGAATCTACATTCATAGTAGTTTCTCAACCACCAATATGCGACATTTCAATTTTCGGCATTGTTCTGTTATTCGTATTGCTTAACCGTTCATCTGAATAACGGTCTGAACGATTATTCCAAATGTCACGAATGATATTAGTAATCTCTTCATCCGTATATCCAAAGCGAAGTAATTCTTTAAGATCGTTTCCCTTTGAAGCAAACAAACATGTATACAATTTTCCTTCTGCTGAAATACGCGCTCTTGTACATGATGAACAGAACGAATCTGTTACAGATGAAATAATCCCTATTTCTTCATTACTACCGATATAGCGATAACGTGTCGCAACTTCACCAGGATAGTTCGCTTCAATACGTTCAAGCGGCATAACTTCATTAATCATCTTTAGTATTTCTTGCTTAGAAACTACTTCGCCTAATTCCCAACCGTTATAATTTCCGACATCCATATATTCAATAAATCGTAAAATATGCTTATTCTCTTTAAAATACTCTGCCATCTGAACGATATCTTGCTCATTTTTCCCTTTTTGAACAACCATGTTCATTTTAATTTTCATTCCGGCTTCCGCGGCAGCCTGTATTCCTGCAAGAACTGTTTTTACTTTACTTCTATTTCCATTTAAATAAGAGAAACGCTCTTCATTTAAAGAATCTAAACTAACTGTCACGCGAGATAAACCGGCCTTATATAAATCAGGAGCAAACTTTTTAAGTAATGATCCATTTGTCGTTAAACCGATATCCTCTACTCCTTCAATTTCGTTTAACCGCTGTATGAGTTCAGGTAAGTCTTTTCGAAGTAAAGGCTCTCCTCCAGTAATACGTAACTTTCTTACACCTAAAGAAACGAAAATACGTGTAATCCTTTCAATTTCATCAAAAGATAAAATTTTATCATTAGACAAAAAAGAATAATCACGACCAAATATTTCTTCTGGCATACAATATCGACAGCGAAAATTACAGCGATCAGTAACAGAAATACGTAAATCCTTTAAAGGACGATCTAATTTGTCTAATGTGACAGATTTCATGATTATTGCCTCGTTTCTACTTATTTTATATTTACAACCCGTTCTGGATGCGTATATACATTAAAAGATTTATTACGAATGAAGCCTATTGTAGTAATCCCTAACTTCTCTGCTAGCTCTAGTGCTAACTCAGTTGGAGCTGACTTTGACAATATTACTTCACAGCCAATTTTCGCAACTTTTAATAGAATTTCAGAAGAGATACGTCCACTAAAAACAATAACTTTATCACCAATCGAAATGTTATTTTTTAAACAATATCCGTAAATTTTATCTAAAGCGTTATGTCTTCCTATATCCATGCGGCTTAAAACAATTCCACTCACATCACATAAAGCTGCATTATGAACGCCACCTGTATGTTGAAACGTAGACGCAGATTGCTGCATATCATTCATTAACCGAAAACAATCCTCGGCAGAGATTTTTACGCGAATATCATTCATTTCTTTCACAGTCAGCGCATCGTTTGCGAAAACAAACCCTTGCCTACTCATTCCACAGCATGACGTAATATAACGTTTATTTTGCATGTCACGATAATAAGGATTGATTTTTTTCGTTTTTACATGCACATATCCTTCTTTTTCCTGTACCCATATTTCATCAATATCTTCATACTTTCGGATAACGCCTTCAGAAGCTAAAAAACCTATTACCATATCTTCAATATACTCTGGAGTACTAACCATTGTAACAAATTCCTGTCCGTTCATTTTAATCGTAACAGGAAACTCTGTTACAATGCTGTCCTCTATATGTTTAAATTCCCCTTGCTCATATTTAAAAATTTCCCGTTCCACTTGAATCGATTTCACGATGAGCATCCTTCTCTCACGTTATATTTTTATCAAAGACAAACACCGAAACTGCAATATCTTCATCTACTTTCATATCAGAAAACAGATGAACTAACTTCGCACCAACAAGTTCTTCTAAATGTTCATGAGGATTAGCCGCATACACTTCTTGAATCATTTTTGTTCGAGCCATATGAACCATTTCCGCACCATCCATAGTTCCCGAAATAAATTTCTCTGTAGGTGTCAAATTCCCATACAGTGTGGCAATCGCCATATTTTCAGTAAATACAGTATGAATTCGTTCCGGCCCTTTCCCGAATAACTCTTTTCGAAGCTTTCGGATCATATCATTAAATTCATGTACCATTTTTGACATACTCTCATTCCTCCCCAATTATTCCATCACAACTATTTTAACAAAATGACCACTTCGTCTAAACTATTTAATAATGAGACGAAATGGATCATATTGTACACTTATCTCAAGTACGCAAGCAACATATGAAATACTATTATTGTTGCTTATCTATTCTTCTTTTAACCCTTTACCCATACCTTTTAAGAAATGCAGACCAAATCCGATAGCACGATTAATATCTGGATCTCTCAGTACTTTCATAAGATCTAATATTCCTACTTTTTTATTATTTTGCAAATGCTGGTTTCCTTCATCCATACCTGTTAATACACTACCTATAAGCTTTTTCGTAAGTTCCGGATCAAGTTCTGTTAAAGCTCCTGCAGCGCCCATCATATTATTAATTAAATTTGTAACTGGTTCACGAGTGACTTGGCCTAGAACGATTTTTGCGATTGGTTCTTTCGCTTTCAGCATAGAATTTGCAGCTTCCAGCATCCCAATGTCATTCAGTTCACCTACTATATTAAACATTTGATTTAACGCTTCTTCATTATTCGCTAAAAGTTCTTTTAAATCTTCGAGTTTTTGTTGTTTTATTTCTTCCTCAGTTAGCTCCTGCTTCTGGATCGCTTGAATAGGTGCTGCCATCTTCTTTTCTCCTCCCTAATTATCCGTTAAATGTACGTATCCTGGACGAGCCCACTTACGATTTACCTCAATGCCGTTTTGAGGGTGACGCTTTTTATTACGTGGGTTCGTTTTTGGCATCGGATTTTCACCTTCTACTTGTAACACCTCCATACGCACTTTCGTTTGTTTATATGCAGGCGTATTTGTACGTTGATCGACCGCCGGACCAGTTAAGAAATTAATCGCCGTTTCGTTATCTGTCGAGTTCATCGGTAAATACAGCTCATTCGCTTTTACACGCTCCGTTACAAGTGCACGTAATTTAAGTGCTCCAAATGGAGAAATAAGGCGTACTAACGAACCAGTTTTCACTCCTCGTTCTTTTGCAAGTTTTGGAGAAACTTCAACGAAAACACCTGGTACTTTCGATTGAATACCAGTTGATTTATTTGTCATGTTCCCTTCATGGAAATGTTCAAGCATACGACCGTTATTAATGTGAAGATCGTATTCTGCTGGGAATTCAGCAGGACGTACCCAATCAGCTATCGCAAAACGAGCTTTTTTGTCCGGGAAGTTAAATCCATCCTGGAAAAGGAGTGGTGTATTCGTTCCGTCAAAACTTCCCCAATGGAAACTGTTCCATCCTTCAAGCACTTCATAGTTTGCGTGTGCGAATAAAGGTGATAAACTTGCCATTTCAGCAAAGATTTCACTTGGATGATTATAGTTCCAGTTCGCACCTAACTTATTCGCAATTTCCTGCACAATCCACCAATCTGGTTTCGCATCTTCTAGCGCCGGAAGTACTTGATATAATCTTTGTACACGACGTTCTGTATTTGTGAAAGTACCTTCTTTTTCAAGAGATGGTGCTGCCGGTAATACGACATCTGCATATTGTGCCGTTTTAGAAAGGAACACATCTTGAACGACAAAGAATTCAAGACTTGATAACACTTCATGTACGTGATTTGCGTTAGAATCTACAAGAGCCATATCCTCTCCAACAAGGTACATGGCTTTCATTTTCCCTTCATCAATTGCGTGAAGCATTTCAATATTATTAAGACCTGGTTTATTATCAATTTTTACTCCGTAAGCTATTTCAAATTTCGCACGTTCTACATCGTTAGTAACGTGTTGATATCCTGGTAGCCAGCCTGGAAGAGTTCCCATATCACAAGCACCTTGTACGTTATTATGACCACGAAGTGGATATGCACCAGCACCTGGGCGACGATAATTTCCTGTTGCAAGAAGTAAGTTTGAAATCGCAGCGGAAGTATCTGAACCACCCGTATTTTGCGTTACACCCATACCCCAAAGAATACACGTACCATCTGCATCACGAATCATTTCTGCCATTTTAACGAGCGTTTCTTTTGAAATACCTGTAATCGCTTCTGCATATTCAAGCGTATATTCTTTAAGACTATCTTTGAAATCTTCAAAGAAGTTTACATTCTCGTCGATGAACTGCTCATCATGCCAACCTTGATCAATCATATATTTCGTAACAGCCATTAACCATACTTGGTCTGTTCCTTGCTTTGGACTAATAAAGATATCTGAACGCTCTGCCATTTCAGTTTTACGAAGATCTGCAACAATTAGCTTTTGACCGTGAAGTTTATGTGCACGTTTCACACGAGTCGCTAACACAGGATGACCTTCTGTCGGATTACAACCGACAATAATAACAAGACCTGATTGCGCAATATCTTTAATCGTTCCTGCATCCCCGCCCATACCAATTGTACGGAACAACCCATCCGTCGCTGGTGATTGGCAATAACGTGAGCAGTTATCAATATTGTTCGTTTCAAACACTTGTCGTGCTAATTTTTGAATAACATAGTTGTCTTCATTCGTAATTTTAGAAGAAGAAATAAAGCCGATAGAACCTTTACCGTACTCTTCTTTAATAGAGCCCAATTTATTCGCCACTACATCAAGTGCCTCTTCCCAAGTCGATTCAACGAACACTCCATTTTTACGAATTAAAGGTTTCGTAATCCGTTTTTCAGAATTAACGAAATCCCAACCGAATTTTCCTTTTACACAAGTAGAAATTGCATTAACCGGCGCTTCAGAAGTTGGTTGTACTTTCAGAATTTCACGTCCCTTCGTCCACACTTCAAATGAGCAACCTACACCGCAAAACGTACATACTGTTTTCGTCTTCTTCGTACGGGTATCGCGCATTGCAGCTTCTACTTCTGACACAGCGAAAATACCGCTATACCCAGGTTCAACCTCTTTAATAAGGTCAACCATAGGCTCAAGAATATCCGGTTTTAATCCTGTCATAAATCCAGCTTCACCGAGCATCGATTTCTCCATTAATGCATTACAAGGACAAATCGTTACACATTGACCGCAGCTTACACAGGAAGAATCATTAATATCTACTCCTTCATCCCAAATAACACGAGGGCGCTCTGCCTCCCAATCAATAGATAACGTTTCATTCACTTGTAAGTTTTGACACACCTCTACACATTGACCGCACGCAATACATTGATTCGGATCATAGCGATAAAATGGATGAGACATATCAACTTCGCTTGCATCAACTTTTGGTTCATAAGGATATTTTTGATGCTCAATTTCCATTAATTCTGCCGTATTATGCAATTTACAATTCCCATTATTGTTGTCACATACCGTACAGTAAAGCAAATGATTTTCTAGTAAACGGTCCATCGCCTCATGTTGTGCTGCCTTCGCACTAATAGAGGACAACTCAATATCCATACCGTCCGTCACTACTGTAGAACATGATCGCACTAGCTTTCCATTCACTTCTACAATACAAGTATCACACGTTTGAATAGGATCCACTTCCGGCACGTAACAAATTTGTGGATGTTCAATTTCGTTCTCATTAATAATGCCTAATATAGTTGAACCAGGCTCAGCACTATACTCTTTGCCGTCAATTGTAATATGAACCATGCTGTCGTTCATGGTTACTCCCCCTTTTTGAGAATAAAAAAAACTCCACCACGAAAATATACGCACCATATTTTTGGCACGTTATCATCATGGTGGAGTAGTTTATTAGCACATCTTGCTAAAATACCAATCCATTTATTCATAAATAAAATGATAGATTCATAACAGGTCATATCACGATTCCATCTTTAACACTGTAATTATAGCGTTAAATCAAAAAATACACAATATAATTATCATTAAAAAGGACAAAGCACATAATGCTCTGACCTTTTTATTACCTTTCGGGATTATTTTCGGCTGACTTATTTCCCGGTGCAAACCAGCCAATTAGTGCGATAGCAACTAATACGCTATAGAAGATTAAAGTCCAAGTTGTACTGTGCGGAAAATCATGGTCTAAAATACCAATATCCTCATGAGCCAGTGTAATTACAGCTAATTTGACACCAACCCAAGCAACAATCGCATATGCCGTTGTTTCCAGTGCTGGCCGTTTCTCAAGAAGCCCAACAAACCAAGTTGCAGCAAATTTAATTAAAATAAGTCCGGCGATCCCTCCAAGAAGTACAACAATGAACTGCCCTCCATCCATACCTCCGAAATCGTCAAGCGGTGAATCCGGAAGCCCCAGAGCAAGAGCAACCGCGGCTAATATTGAATCGATTGCGAAAGCAAGGTCCGCTAATGCGATCTTACCTACTGTGAACCAGTAGCTTTTACCTGCCGCTTCCTTTTCATCGTCCTCATGTATATTTTTACTTTCTTTGCCGAATTGCGCCTGAATAACATGCTTCAATCCTAAATAAAGAAGATAGGTTGCTCCTATTGCTTGTATTTGCCATACATTTGCAATAAATGAAATCGCAAATAGAGCTGCAAATCGAAAAACAAAGGCCATAATGATTCCGTAATTTATAGCTCTTTTTTTCTCTTCTTCAGGTAAATGTTTCGCAATAACCGCTAGGACAAGGGCATTGTCAGCCGATAACAAGCCTTCTAATCCAATTAGAATTAATAATGCCCAAGCGTACTCTAGCCATATTGACTCCATCCGCTTCTCTCCTTTCTAAAACAAAAATGAGGTAAAGACTTTGCTAACATTAGAATTTCCTATTAGGCAAAATCAAATCCTAAAAATGGCGGCTACAATATTTTAACAGTTACTTTACTGTCCCCTATTTGTTATAATTTCAACAAAAAAAGAGGTAGATTGTGCTTTTCATCCGTATCAAAACCGTAAACTAATGATATGACCTCTTTTTCCAAGTCACATCCATATCTGGTTTATTGTTGACCACACATCATTTATTTCAGCTTCACTACCAATGTTTTTACAAAATACATATTTTTTTAGAACATTTTCATACAAAACAAAAGGGAAATACATAGTGTATATGTATTTCCCTTTTGTTTTGTATCCATTTTTATTATGATATGGTCATAACCTGACCGCCACTATCAACCACAATTTTCATCTTTCCGTCTTGAGCGTTATATAATCCCAGCTTATGTAAATCTTGTTTACACTCTTTTACGAAGAAAGGCAACGTACGAATTTGATCGATGTCAGAGCCCGTGATGAAATGAATTAAATGGTGCGTCATTTCTTTAATATCATGTACAAGGTCTTCCTTCTCTCTTTTTAACCTTTCATTTTCAGTTCGTAATGAATGTACCTCACCTTCAAGACCTCGAGCATTCTTTTCTTCTTTCGAACGCTCTGCAGCCATACTAGAAAGCTTATAGATTCCCTCCATAAACTGATGTAATTCATACTCTTTCTTTTCACGGGATTGACTAATTGTCTCAAAATTATCAACGATACCAGATATAACAGTTACGAGATTCTTTTCGTCCTCTTCACTTTGGAAATCTTCTTTTACTTCCTGTTTTCTTTCTTGTTTCGCCTCAACAACGGTAGCCTTTACAGGTGTATATTTTCGTTTTCGACCCGGCTTCTGTTTTTCAATATTTTCAAACGGGATTTCTTGTTTTTTTAATTTATAATACGTATTCTGTAATTGACTTTCTGTTTTTGGAAATAAATTCAGTTCATTTTTACTAACATATTTTGAAATATTTGCGATATTTAAGCCTTGACGCTGACAAAATTGATATACTTCATACAGTAATTCTAGTTCAGACTTTAACCATGTAATTCCTGATTTTTCATAAACTCGCATACCGCCATTTTTCTCTATATCTATTTGAAATAATACCATTTTATTATATAAATCAATTAGCTCTTCATAATTTACTCGGAATTGTTTCTCTATTTTTTTAAATTCCGCCTCTAATTTCATATCGTTCGTTTTATTATTTGACATGTTTTGTAAAAGATTTAATACATTGATTGCTGTGTGGTGATACATACTCTGTGTCACTCCCCCTCATCCTTTCACAATTCTCATCTGACTCCCATGTCTTTTAAGAAAATAGCAATTTTTACATATCCATATTATAGCATTTCGAAATTATCTGTCAAATAATCAACATATTAAAAAGTATATAGAGTATATAAAAATAGATTAGATTTTTAAGTAAATCATACAAAATCCAACACGATGTTATATCGATAAAATGCATTCAGTTCTATTATATGGTATTCCCTATATAATTTCACCGAAAATTTTTGAGCTATCGCGAAATGTTACTAACACACTCTAGAGATACACTCTCTTATATTTTCAAATAAAAAAATCCTACCACTTATTAATTAAACCAATCAATAATCCCTAAATAAGAACAGCTAAATATTTGAAAGAGAGTATTGTCATAAACACTCTAGAGACGTTTGTTTTTTTATACCTGTACATACTAAAAAGAAACTAACCTGTACTATACGGCTAGTTCCTCTTTTCAGCTAAAAATGTATTTTACGCCGACTCTTCCAACTAAAAAACGCTTTTCAAAACCTTTTACAACACTAGATTATCAACTAAACCAATTAACTCTTGAATGTCTGGCTTACTCACTTGAGCATTCGCCCCAACTGTCTCACCTTTATAGAATAATTCGTTTGTAATTAATGAAGAGAAAATAATAACTGGTAATTGCTTCATTACTTCACTATCTTTAATTATTTTCGTTAAATGATGTCCATCCATTTTTGGCATTTCAATATCTGTAATAAGCAGATGAATATGTTCAAACATTTTTTCATCTTGCTCTTTTGCTAGTTTTTCAATTTGTGCTAATGCTTCTGCACCATTACTGAAGAAATTCATTTTCGTATATCCAGCTGTTGATAATGTTTCTTCTAATATTTGGCGAAGCATCGCTGAATCTTCCGCAATATAAATAACTTTTTCAGCTCGATCTGTTTTTTGTTCTAATCCTGACAGTGTTTTATTGTCATAACCGCTGTTACTAATTTCGCAAACAATTTTCTCATAATCTAACAATAAGATGATTTTCCCATCTAGTTTTACAATTCCTGACGTCGTTTCTTCTAGTCCCATAGATAATGAAGCTGGTTCATCAATTTGTTCCCAAGAAATACGTTGAATTCGATGCACTTCATCAACACGGAAAATAACTTTCATTTGGTTTAATTCCGAGATGATAAATTTCGTTTGATCAAGTGGCTTTGTAGATTTTAAATTAAGGGCTGTCGCTAAATTAATAACAGGTAAAATTTCACCGCGTACTTGAACAACACCTTCAACTGCATGATGAGATTCCGGCACAGTTGTAACAGGGAATGGATTAATAATTTCACGCACTTTCATTACATTGATGCTAAATAAATTTTCACCAACAGTATAAGTTACGATTTCTAATTCGTTTGTTCCACTTTCTAATAAAATACTTTGTGAAAGATCCGACACAACTTCCGCTGTACTAAACCCCGGTTGGAAAATAAGATCATACACTTCACGATCCGTTAATTTATTTGCCTCTGTTTCTGTTATAACACCATTTTTAATCGCTTTTTCTAATACTTTCTCTTTATAGATACCGTTTCCATCATCAGTAATTTGAATTACGACATGATTCCCACTATGGAACGCTTCTAATTTAATAGTACCTGTTTCGTTTTTTCCAGCATCACGGCGTTTTTCAACTGTCTCAACCCCATGATCAATTGCATTGCGAATTAAATGAACAAGCGGATCACCAATTTCATCGATAACAATTTTATCAACTTCAGTATCTTCACCTGTAATTTGTAAATCTATTTTTTTCCCTAAATCTTTCGCTAACATGCGCACCATACGCGGGAAACGGTTGAAAACTGTTTCGATTGGTACCATACGCATATTTAATAGTACATTTTGAATATCTTTTGAAATATCCCCTAATCGATTTAAATGCTCGATTAACTCTTTATTTTGAATTGTTTCTGCTAATTCATCAATTCGTCCTCGCTCAATTACACTTTCTTCAAACATATTCATTAATCTTTCGATTTTTTCTAACTGAACACGAATAGAACGATTCTCTACTTTAGCATTTTTCGTTTTTGTAGTACTTTTCGTTGACGTATTGCTTACTTGTTGAGGTGGTAGCTCTAAAGGTGACTCCAACTGTACAGTTTCAACCTGCTGAATCGTTTCTTCCACGGGTACGACTTCTGGTACTACTATTTCTTGCGCTTTATGTTTCCCTTGTTTCACTTCTACTTTCTCAATTTCAGAAATATGAAGCACTACCTGTTTCAACTCTTCAACACTACGATCCGTATTCATATATACTGTAAACTCAAATCCAAAAGCGTCTGCTTCAATTTCTTCAATGCACGGAACCGTTTTTTGTATTTCCCCTAAATTTTGTAACGCTTCCATACACATAATGGCACGTACAGCTTTTAAAATAGCTTGTTTTTCAACTGTTATGTGTACTTCATGCGAAACTGTATCATTGTTGTTTTTACTACTTTGCTCTGCATTTCCGTTCAATAATGCTTCTAATTTAAGTTTCGTTGATATGACATCTATATTACCTATTCCGCCTTGCTGCACATCTGCAACCATCTTTTCCAAATTATCAATGCATTCAAAAATAACATCAATAATATTAACATTGACCATCATATTACCATGACGAATTTCGTCTAAAACACTTTCCATTTTATGCGTTAAATCCGCCATTTCTGTAAATTCCATACTCGCAGACATACCTTTAAATGTATGAGCTGAGCGGAATATTTCTCCTACGACTTCCATATCGGCAGGATTCCGTTCTAAATTTAGCACATTTTCATTTAGCGACTGTAAATGTTCTTCTGCTTCTTCAAAAAATATATTTAATAGATCTGTTTGCATTTTAATCCCCTATCTGTCTAACAAACATTTCATTTATGTATAAAGATTTATTGTTTGAAAACAAGAAAAAAAGGGGCCACATATCTATCTACTATCATTGTTTTGATTCCTTGTGGCACCCCTTCTATATTAGCTGTTTGCTACTTTTGTTAAAGCTTCGATTACACGATCCGCTTGGAATGGTTTTACAATAAAGTCTTTTGCCCCGCCTTTAATTGCATCTAATACCATACCCTGTTGTCCCATCGCGGAACAAATGACAACCTTTGCACTCGAATCAATTTTCATAATTTCTTTTAATGCTTCAAGTCCGTCCATTTCAGGCATCGTAATATCTAGTGTTACAATATCAGGTCGCAGCTCTTTATACTTTTGGATTGCTTCTACCCCATTCTCTGCTTCACCGATAACCTCAAATTCAGAATTACTTTTCAACAAGTTTTTAATCATTGTTCGCATGAACATCGCATCATCTACAACTAAAATTTTATGTGCCATTCTTTTCGGTTCTCTCCTTACTATGTATAAAAATATCTTAATATTTCACCTTATCATTCTCACTCGTTATACAAAATAAAACGATAAAATTTAATGTTTTTTTTAAAGAAATTCTGTATTTTTATTATTTTATTACTAAAATAGAAATATATTATTCCTTAATATATTTCAAAGCGGCGGTTCTTCTCCCCATTTTGTGGTGAATCGTTTGGCGCTACTGGTTTTGCGTCTACATATCCTACCGCTGCTAACCTTTTATCATCCACATTATACACTTTTATTCATACACGTATGTATCGAGTTTTAACTTTAATTTGGGAGGAATTTGTCCTCGGTACAGCTCTGAAATTGCTTCTATTACAAACTTCTTCTCTGTATACAAATCTTCAATACCACGATACACTTTTTCAGATAGGGGTATTGCAATCATATTTGCAATACTAGATCCATATAATGTCGTCAACATTGTAACCGCCATCCCTGTACCAATTTGTGAAGTATCTTGTAAGTTTTGAAGCATAATGATAAGACCGATTAACGTTCCTATCACGCCCCATGCTGGAGCGAAATCACCAATCTTATCTAATAATGTTGCACCTTTTCTTAACTCATACACATTTTCATACATCATTTTTTTATTTTAATAATTCATTTTTACATATAATACTCATTATACACTTTAAATCTATTTATCGCAATACACTAATATAATTGACACATTTCATTTCTATACTAGAATTATAATATAGCAATGTGAGGAGGATTCCTATGGAACATAATATTTTACAGGTCATTGCATTAGCAGAAAAACTAAAATACGAAATGCGACATAGTTGGCTTTCAAACGGACGTCAAGAAAGTGTTGCAGAACATACTTGGCGTATGTCCTTAATGGCTATCTTAGTTGAGCCTTATTTGGATCAAAAAGTAAACATAGAAAAATTACTTAAAATGATCATAATCCACGATCTTGTTGAAGCAGAAGCTGGTGACATCCCCGCCTTTGATACGATGAATAGCCGTGAATTACAATTACAAAAACAAAAAAATGAACAAGAGGCTATTTTAAATATTAAACGTACACTAGAGGGTTCTCTTGGCGAAGAATTATACGATTTATGGATGGAATTCGAAGCGAAAGAAACGTATGAAGCAAAAGTTGCTAACGCGCTTGATAAACTTGAAGTGAAAATTCAGCATAACGAAGCTGATATTGATACTTGGCTACCAATTGAGCATAAAATGACTTTCCAAGTTGGTAAACATACAGATTTTGACTCTTTCTTATCTAAATTACAAAAAATCATTGAACAAGACGGAGAAAAAAAATTACTCGCTGCTGGCATTGACGTTGAAGCATGCAAGCAGTAACCATTTAATTATGAAATAAGACACTCATTTTGAGTGTCTTATTTCATAATTGTTGATATTGCCTGCTTATAAATAAGTTGTTGTTTTCCATCTACTAACATTAATACTGTAAATCTATCTACTCCAACTACTTCCCCTACTATTCTTACTCCGCTCTTTAAGAATATAGTAACTGCACCTTTTTCTTCTTTTATTTGTTTATACAACTCTTCTTGTAAATGTTCCAATAACTGTTCTCTCCTTTATCAGTAAATAATCCTAATATAAAAAATTAAAGATTAATCACTTATATACTTTGTCTTTTATATTCATAAATTCATTAATTAGTATATCTAAATCGCGACTAAATAACAAAACTTTAACATGATCCAATCCATGCATAGCAACAAGTTGAATTAACTCTTTCTTTTTGTGTTCTATTTTATTGTGTAATTGTCCCATCTCCATCTCTATACTAAAACTCCCTTTTCCCATAATATTACTTGTAAAATTATAGTACATTTTTACCAATAAAAAAATAAAAAAATGGTTTTTTTTACAAATTTTATATTAATGAAAAGAAATTTTAATGTAATTGTAAGCTACATCCAACTATTATACGCTTCCATATTGTTTTACCCTTTTCAAAAAGTGCTATGAAAGTACGTGTATGTCATATCTAAATTAGCTCACAGGCTCTTGTCTAATTAAAAGTAAGACTTGCTCCTTTTCCAAATAAAAACATATCTTATAAAGTAATCCATTAGTTATATAGATTAATTTCCTAAAAAGGAGGAAAAAACATGAGCTTTGGTGGTAGTTGCGCTGGTTTCGGCGGTGGATTTGCTTTACTCATCGTGCTATTCATCCTTCTAATCATTATCGGATGTAGCTGCTGGGGTGGCGGAGGCGGATATTAAGATAAAATATCCTTTTCGTTAAACTCTAAATGAATGAAATATGTTAACTAAAAACTATACGAAAACAGCTCAAATATGAGCTGTTTTTTCATACTTTCGTATGAATTTATGTCCATCTTTTTTGTGATTTCAACTAACAAGAAATCGTTTACTATGGAATAAGAAACATTTTTACTAAGGAGGATTATAATGATTAAAGGTCTTTATGAAGCACATTTACCTGTCTGTAATTTAGAAATTTCGATACCTTTTTATGAATCACTGGGGCTAAAATTATATAAAAGAGACAAAGATATCGCCTTCTTTTGGATTGTAGAAAATGAAAGTTGGATTGGCCTTTGGGAAGGAGAAGAATACAAAGTTACTTATCATCCATCTTTACGACATATCGCTTTCCAAGTAAGCTTACACGATTTAGAAGACGCGATACACTGGCTCAAACAGAAAGGAATTCCAGCGCGAAAAGACTTTGGAATGGAGCCAATTGAGCCAATCGTTTTTCCAGAATTAGCACATGCCTCCGTATATTTTAACGATCCTGATGGAAATAGCTTAGAATTCATTGCACAATTACCTGTTGGACTACATAAAGCAGAGAAAATGTATTTAAGTGAATGGAAAAAGCATGTACAAACATCGCCAATAGATAGGGAGTAATTTTTATGTCAGTGCAATCAGTTTCTTATTCCACACTGCTTAAAACAAATAAAAACTTCAAAAAACTATTTTATGGTCAAATGTTAAGCGTACTTGGAGATTGGTTTCATACTGTAGCTTTATTAACATTTGTCTATAGCATAACAGAATCTCCATTTATGATGGCGCTCACTTTTATGAGTAAAGGATTACCTCAACTCCTTCTTAGCCCATTCATAGGCGGTATTGTAGACCGTTTTTCGAAAAAAAGATTATGATTTTTACCGATATTTTACGAGGAATTATCGTCCTCACTTATTTATTAGCGATCTATAAAATTGAGATTATTTTCATTTCTAATATATGTTTATCAGTACTTTCTTGCTTATTTGATCCCGCTAAGCAATCAACTCTAAAGAATATCGTAAACCAAAATCATTTAGTAACCGCTAACTCTCTTTCTAGTACAATTAATGGTTTTATGTCTATTATGGGGGCTTCTTTAGGTGGGATTATCGCACAAGCTTTAAGTATTGAGGTCGCTTTTTTAATGGACAGCCTATCATACTTTATTTCAGCCTTTATTATTCATAGAATGAAGATCCCTTCTCGTAATACTTTTAGCACGAAAAAAGCGTTTTTCACTGATATAAAAGATGGTTATACATACATAATGCAGCAAAAAATCATCTTAACTTTAATTCTTGTCGGAATTTCATGGGGCATTATTGGAGGGGCTTATCAGCTACTTCTAACAATCTATGCCGAAAGAATTTTCCACTCTAACATTGGAATTTTATATACAGTTCAAGGAGCTGGGCTTATGATTGGTAGTCTTCTCGTTAACTTATATATATCTAAAGATGAAGAAAAAATGAAAAGAGCATTTGGTTGGGCCTATTTACTACAAGGAATTTTCTTTCTCGGATTCATTCTATCCAATCAACTTATTATCGGTATTATTACATTACTCTGTATGCGTATAGCAGGAGGAATCATCGTTCCACTGGATACGACATTACTTCAAACTTACACGCACGAAAATATGATGGGTAAAGTTTTTTCATTTCATTATTCTATTTATGGTTCACTTATACAGTTATCTATGTTCATTACTGGATGGCTATTAGAAATCCTTTCTCCTCAAATTATTGGTAGTTTACTAGCTATATGCTGTATTTTTGTTAGTTTTATATGGCTTTACCTGTTTTATTGCGGGAAACTTAGTGAAGAATTTACTATCACTTAATAGCATGTCTATGTACATGCTATTTTTATTTATGTCGAAATACAGAGAAAAAAGGAGATTTATTTTCCTTACGTTCTATTTTTTTAGAATGTACAATAAATTTAGATTATAAGAAAGGAGATGCCATAATGTTTGATGATAGACTTACTATTTCAGCTGAGCAGCAGAAGCTCATTTCCAATGCAACTCGTATTCAAATTCTTCACCTTTTAAAAGACGAAGCACTCACTGCAAAACAAGTAGCTACTAAACTAAATAAAACTGCTGGCAGCGTACATTATCACGTTCAAATTTTATATGATGGAGGGTTACTTGAATTAGTAGACACGAAGGAAAAACGCGGAATTATTGAAAAATATTATAAAGCAAAAGCGGCTCATTTCTATATTGAAGAAAGTGGCACAGAAGGAACGAATACAGGTAGCCATATTGTATCTCATCTATTTTTAACTCCGGAGGAATTACAACAGCTTACTTGGGAGATTACACAAGTTTTATTACGTTGGGAAAACAAAACCGCTCGTCAATCAAACTCTGAAGAGGAATACGCTATTTCCTGCAGGATTAAAAAACAATGAAAGAAAGGGCCATTTGTTTATGAAAAATAAATTATTATTATTGTCGGGAACAGGAATTTCTCGTTTAGGTGATTTTATGTATCTCATCGCTCTAAACTTAATGGTGTTAAATAGTACAAACTCCCCTGCTGCTGTAGCAGGATTATGGATTGTTGGCCCAATTGCCACCGTTGTTACAAAAATATGGTCTGGTAGCATAGTAGATCGATTAAACAAACGGTCCATTATGCTCATCACAGATATCATTCGTGCAGCTCTCATTGGCTGTATTCCACTATTTGATTCTATTTGGGCCATTTATATTTTTATCTTTTTAACTCGCATTGCTACATCATTTTTCGATCCAGCTTCATTTACTTATAAAACAATGCTCATACGAGCTGAAGAACGCGCTCAATTCAACGCTTGGAATAACTTTTGTACGAGCGGGGCTTTTATTATCGGTCCAGCTCTTGCTGGAATACTTCTCACCACGTACTCAGCAACCTTTGTTATTTACTGCAACTCACTTTCCTTTCTACTTTCTACCATTCTCATTTACTACTTGCCTAACATTACATTACAAACAAAGCAAGACGAAGAGGTTGCAAATACTTTCGTACAAACATTACGAAGTGATTGGAAACAAGTCTTTTCATTCGCTCGAACGGAAACTTACATAATTCTCATATTCGTTTTATTTCAAGCGACTATGCTTGTTTCTATGGCACTCGATTCACAAGAAGTTGTATTCACAAATCAAGTACTGCTTTTGTCCGACATGGAATATAGCATGCTTGTTAGTATAACTGGTGCCGCTTACGTTTCCGGTTCATTTCTTGTCTCTCTCCTTGCCAAACGATTACCAATTCAACATTGTATCGGATTCGGTATGATCTTCACAGCAATAGGTTATGTAATTTTCGCCTTTTCAAATTCATTTATCGTCGCGGCAGCTGGTTTCATTTTACTTGGCATTTCTTCATCATTTGCAGGTACTGGCTTTATCACATTTTATCAAAATAACATTCCTGTACATATGATAGGACGTATCGATAGCGTGTTTGATTCCATAAAAAATTTCATCCAAATCTTTTTCGTTTTAGCAATTGGGGCATCCGCACAATTTCTTTCCGTTCAAATTACTGTAATAAGTAGCTCATTACTCATTCTTTTCCTTTCCTGTTTATTAGCAATCCGGGTAATGACTCCTTCACGAGAAAAATATTTTAGAGCTACAGGATCATCATTAGAATATTAACTGCAACATAAAAAGCGGCTTTTTTGCCGCTTTTTTCTCGTATTAAGAACAGGCAGTAAAGGTCCGATTGATGTCGATTAATAATCAGTGGGGATGAATCCCCCACTGATTAAAGTTTCACTTCATGTTAAAATATGTATTAGATTTGATTATGTAGGAGGGCTTTTTTGAATACTATATTCATTTTCATATGTATTATATTAGTGGCTTCTATTTTGCAAGCAAGTACAGGTTTTGGCTTTTCTATTATGGCAACACCTTTCTTACTCATGCTATTTCTACCACAAGAAGCTATACAAATAAATATCATTTTATCATTAATTATTTCCATATCACTCATTTGGAAAATAAGAATGGACATTGATTTTATTCTACTGAAAAGATTAATTTTTGGAAGTATAGTTGGTGTTCCTTTTGGTATTTTAATTTTCATTTCCATTAACATCAACACATTTAAATTAGCAATTAGCATCCTGCTCTTACTATTAACGTTGATGTTAATATGCAACTTTAAGATTCAATCAACAAAATCTAGAGATTTCTTAGTAGGCGGATTATCAGGTCTTTTAACGACAAGTATCGGTATGCCAGGACCACCCCTGTTACTTTACTTTACAGGAACTGATACGAAAAAAGAGAAGTTAAGAGCAACTACATTGGCTTTTTATCTATTTATATATTTCATTAGTCTACTAACTCAAATACTCTTTACTGGCACAAACAAAACAATTTGGGAATCAAGTTTTTATGCTATTCCAATCGTATTTCTAGGTTTGTATATAGGTCAAATTATTTTCAAATGGCTTAATCAACGGATTTTCAAAATATTTACGTACATCCTTTTAAGTTGTACGGGGGTTTATCTTCTTATTGAAAGTTTAAACTTGTTATAGAGGGTGCTTTAGATAGTGCACAATAATAGATAGGTTCAAACGAAATTATTGCTGCATTTTCAAGTGCGATGGGCCATTCTATATCAAAACTTAAATAACTTTATTGGCAGTTTACAATTAGCAATAATCGTTCTTTCATAAGACAAATATTTTAAATCGAATACTAAATAAAACGATAAAAAGCGGCTTTTTTGCCGCTTTTTACATTAAATATTTTATAAAGCAAAGACCTGCACTTACTATCACGAATATATTAAAAAATAAGAAAAACCCTTTTTCAAAATCTGTATACTTTTCTACTTTTACTCCGCGTTCTCTTAACTCCATAACTATCATTGCAACTTCACGTGCATACTCAATACTTCCAAATTGTATATGAGTGTTATTATATTTAATCTCAAAGACATTTTTCATTTTTTTATGTTGCGAAATGGATTGTATATCCTCTATTGGCATGCTATGCTCATTTGTTTTTTTAAAATAACAATCTAATCCTTTCATGATTACTCTTTTATTTGTTAAAACGATATAATAATAAAAAGTAGCTCCTACGTAATATATATTTGGTATTACTTTATTATTTGTCATATATCCTTCGTCTACTAATAGTTCCTTCTCAATTTCTTCACCAGTTTGTAATTCGTTCCTAATTGATTCTTCTAACATTTGTAAAGTTATTTTTTTTAGTAGATCTCCATTTCTCACATAATACTTATCTATATTGATAGACTCATTCGCCTCTTTTTCTAAACGCACAATTTCTTCATCTGAATATTGGAGCTCATTTAACATCGACAATAATCTTTTATCCATATTACACACTCCCTTTCCACAGTTTTTGAAGTTTTTTCTTCCCACGAGAAATTCGATTGTATATATAATCAGCCGTTTCTTTTAATTCTTTTGCAATATCGTCAATGGAATACCCATCAATATACCTCTTTAAAAAGATATATCGATCCTTCGTATTTAATTCTTGTACGATTTCCATAATCTCTTCTTCTTGTTCTATTTCATACCTATCATGGATACCTGTATCTACTTCTACATCTTTATCGATTTTATTCTCTTTATATACTTTCTTTTTATATTCCAATGCCTTTAATTTAGTAATACCAATCATCCAAGATTTTAAGTTGCCCTTTTCTATATCAAATTGGTCGATATGAAACCAAATGACAGTAAATACATCATTATAACAATCATCCACATATTGTTTTTCAATAGGGGTACTTAATGATTTATGAATAATGTACAAAATTAATTTTCCATATTGATCAATCACTTCTTTCAAAGCATCTTGATCGCGTTTTTTCATAGCTATAATTAAATCCTCTTCAGAATCGAAAATCATAAACATCATCCTTCCTCAGTTCCCCTTTAGCAGCTGCTTTTACTTACTATTGGCATTTCATTCTCATTTTCTATCACTTTTGTAAAAATTTATTAATTTTTATTTTCATTTTATATAATAACAAATAAAAACCGAAGTTGAGAAAGCGAGTCTCGCTTTCTCAACTTCGGTTTTGCATGTGATGTTATAACTTAAGCTAACATCTCAGGTTTGTCCTTTTTACTCATTTCTTATTTAATCCTTTCTCACTTAAAAACTCTTTCATATGCATTCTTTTCTCTTTGGACATAAATGAGCTCATTGATTCTGTCCATGTTACGTTTTTTTGATTTGACGATCTTTCTTTGTAATACGCACTCATCGTTTCATCATATTCGTTTAATAATTCATCATATTTCTTTTCATCATATCCATTTTCATGAAGAATGGCCGCTACCGGTAAACGTGGTTTAACTCCATGTTCTTGATCTGGCACACCGACTGTCATTCCAAACACGGGATATACTTTATCCGGTAAATGAAGCAATTCACTCACTTCTTTCGGGCTATTACGAATACCACCAATATAACAAATGCCGTATCCTAAAGATTCAGCTGCAAGTGCTAAGTTTTGTGCAAATAGTGAAGCATCTACTGTTGCTACAATAAAGTCCTCTACTCCCTCATGTTTAATTTCTGTTCCATGTTTCTCACATGCAGTTTCTAAACGTTTTAAATCCGCACAGCATACAAAGAATGCTGCGCAGTCTTTCACGTGACGATTCCCGGATAATTCAGCTAGTTTAGCCTTTAGTTCCTGATCTGTTACATATATAAGAGAATACGCCTGTACAAAATGTGAGGAAGCCGCATGTTGTGCAGCTTGCACCATTCTTTCTACTACCTCTTTTGTAATTGGTTCTTCTTTATATTTACGAACTGAAACGTGTTGCTCCATCTTATGTATCATCTCATTCATGAAAGTCACTCCTTTTTTCTCTTCATAATGAAAAATTAACATATCTTTTTCATTATTCACAACTTATAAGCACAAAAAGAGCAATTCTTTTTGAATTACTCTTTTTTATAAGTATCTTTCATTACGGTAAATGAAATTATATTAACTTACTGGAAACTACCAAGAAATCCGTACTCTATTATTGTTACGCCGTTTTTAAAACTTTAACGCCTTTTACGATATTCCAAATGAAATAATAAATCCCTACTAAAATAAACACTGCATACGTTATAACCATCCCAATTCCAACGCCCTCAGACTGATTGAAACTTAAACCGTATACTCCTAATAGTGCCAATCCTCCAAATAAAATTGCGTATGGGAAAACATGTGACCAAAATGCTTTTTTTGCATGATATTTCACTTCATCTTCCGCAACGAAGTACACGATAATTGGCAGTAAAAACGGTGCAAAAAAGATACTAAAGTAACATAGCGAAGATAAAATATTATTTCCTTTCAACCGAATCACCTCTAAAGTTTTTTGTTATCTTCATTATGTCAGGAAACCCTTTTAGAAACTATCGCTTTACCTTTCATGAACATGACACTTTTGTAAGATTTCCCTCAAAATAAATCCCGCCTAGAATTTCAGGCGGGATCACTTTCACTATATTCGATTCATAAACCAATATTGCGTAATCGCTAAATATTCTCGAACGTTCGATTGAATAATAATTGGTTTCGGTGTTTTCGCCGGAAGACCTTCTAATGTCAATCCTTGTTTTTCTGCAATCTTTTTCGCTCGGAACATATGAAAATCGTTCGTTACAATCATCCCTTTTTTCATATGTTCAGGGATAAGAGGTTTTGAAAATTTAATATTCTCATCTGTGCTCGTCGAACGGTCTTCCACTATAATGCGGTCTTCTGCAATATTTTGTTTCATTAATCCTTGTTTCATCGCTAATGCTTCTGTAATATCTTCACCTTTTCCTTGGCCTCCAGATACGATAGCAATTGTTTTCTCATGTGATTTTAAATACTCAGCTGCTTTATCAATACGATATTGCAATGAATAAGAAGGTTTTATTCCATTTACTTTCGATCCTAGTACAATTATATAATCCGCATCGTAGGTGGCATTCATATGCCCATGCTTATAGATGTTATATTGTAAAAACCCCGCATACACGGCGAAGATCATTATAACAACTAAAATGTACTTAATTATTTTCTTCTTTCTCATATCCATATACTCCTATTCCCTTTACTTCCTTCATCATAATATCCATTTATTTGTTTGTATACAGCCAAATTCCAATTCACCCTAATTCATCCTATAAAAGGTAATATTTACATTACTTTCGGGAATAGTAAGTACAACTTCACACGAAGGAGTGTCCCTCTTGCTTCTCTTTTTATTTAATGTATCGTTCTTTTTTATCTTATTTTTACTATCACTTAAGCTACTTGGTAAATCTGCATTGGCACAACTAACTCCTCATGATTTTGGGGCTATTATCTTTTTATCTTATTTAGCTTTTCAAGCCATACCAGTCGCTGGTGCTTTACAAGCATTTCTCGGTATGGTTGTTATTACATGTTTGCATTTACTACTTACAAAATTAAGCTTACTCAACAAACTAAATCGTTTTATTCTCGGACACCCCATTATTTTAATTAAACATGGTGATATTATTTTTGAGAATTTACAAAAAAGTAGATATCCAATACCCGAATTGCTTTCTAACCTTCGCGTCGCCGGATATCCAAGTGTTCATGAAATTGAATATGCAATTTTAGAATCAAATGGATCTATAAGTATTTTGCCAAAGAGAGAACTCGTACCATTGACTCCAAAAGATATGAATATAGATGTTAAGTATGCAGGGTTACCAATTGCTCTTATCGTTGATTCACAAATTCAATACGATAACTTAAAGTTAATCCATAAAAACGAAAAGTGGTTACATGCAGAGTTAAAGGAGAAAGGCGTTACAAATATTAAAAACGTGGCTTTTGCGTCTGTTCAAGAAACGGATGGGTCTTTTGCGATTAGTTTAAAAGAATGAAAAAATCCCCTTACTTGCTCAAGGGGATTTTCTTCACTATATTGCTTCTTTCTTTCCTGCCATATTTAACGGAACAGGATGTTTCATACGATTCATCGTAAATACGATAATTGCTGTCAATACTTCCGCAACTGGCATAACGAGCCAAATTCCGTTTATTCCAAATACCTTTGGCATAATCCATAACAACGGAATAATAAATAGTAACCCTCGGCTCATTATAATAAGTACCGATTTTTTCGTTTGTCGCACTGATTGGAAGTACTCTCCATACACAATGTTGTAGCCTAAAAATACGTATTGGATAAAGAACAAGCTAATACCTGTTAACGTTAACTCCAATAGATCTGGCGATTGGACATCAAATAGACCAATGATATATTTCCCGAAGAATAATCCGACAATTATCGCAATGCCTCCGAGTACAACCGCAATTTTCACAGCAAACTGCAATCCTTCACGTAATCTTTCTGATAAATTTGCACCATAATGGAAACTAGCAATTGGTTGTAATGCTGCACCAACACCGAAGAATAATAGTAATGTCATTGCATGAATACTATTCACCATCGCATAAGAAGCTACACCTAGTTCTCCTGCATATTGAACGAACGCAATATTAAAACCGATTGTTACAATCGCTACTGTACTTTCTGCTGTAAAACTCGGGAAACCAATCACCATAATTTGTTTAATCGTATCCCATTCAAAATGGAATTTCGTCCATTTTAAAATACTACTTTTTCTAAAGAAGTGGGATAATAATACGAGGAAACCAATCGCTGCTGAAAGAATAGTCGCTGAAGCAGCACCTGTTACGCCCCATCCAAAGATAAAAATAAAGATATAATCAAACACTATATTTAATACAGCCGTTACAACAAGACCCGCCATTGCTAAATTAGGATTTCCGTCATTTCGTATAAATGTACTTAAAATATTTTCTAACACGTATATCATTCCAAATGTTAATAACACGTGTAAATAGTCTAACGCATATGGTAAAATCACTTCATTTGCACCGAATAAGTATGCTATATCTTCTATTCTCCATAAGCAAATAGCTGCTAAACCAGCTACGATAATAACTGCCACTGTCATAGATTGAGTAAAAATAGACCTTGCTCTTTCCAGTTTATTTTCACCTAGTGCAATCGAATATAACGTTGCTCCTCCCATTCCAATCCATAATGATATCGAGAAGAAAATTGAAAACGCTGGAATAGCTACGTTTACTCCTGCTAGACCATTTGCGCCCACTCCTCTACTAATCATGACTGCATCAATCACAATATTAACTGACATTAATACCATTCCAAGAACAGCTGGTATTAAATATGAAATAAATAAACTTTTTATCGGTTTTTCTCTTAACTTTTCTGTTGTTTCCATCATATAAATGCTCCTTTTTCAATGCTCTGTTCACAGTTTAAACCTTCAAGTAACTTGAAGGTCAAGAGAGAATTGAAAAATATATAAGCCTATTTTTTATTTGTCTTTTTAATAACAGGTATTTGAATTTCCGTTACTTGCTCCTCCGGATTTTCTGTTACGGACCAATCAATTAATGCAAGTTCCAGTGCATCTCCGCACACTTCATATCCTTCGTTATCAATGTGCTTTAATAATTCCATATACGTTGTGTCTGTTTCTTCATATGGTCCATGGTGATAAGAACAAGCAAATATCCCTTCTTTTATTTCATCTGAAGTATGTACTTGAAAAGGCATGTAATCTAAAAGAATAAACACACTGTTATATGCTTGAAACTCATTTTGCATTAATGCTTTCTTTGAGACTGTTACACCGATATCTCCTGAAAATAAACTATTATCGATTTGCTTCATATTTTTTTGCAATGAATGGATATAATACTCAAACATATCATCCGTTGTATTAGGCGCAACTGCAATTGCTGTAATTTTTCGTTTCGGTATCTTTTTATAAATAATTTGATTCGCTTCAGATTTCGTCGCTTTCTTCATTAAATGGATTTTATGCTCCATTTTTGCCAAAGCATACTCAATTTCTCTTTGCTTTTTCAGCATCATTTCTTGTTGTTTTTCAAGTAAATTCAGCGCATACGATGGGTTTCTTTCATCAATATATTTCTTTATTTCCTTTAACGGGATGTTCAATTGGCGTAAAAATTTAATCGTATCTAATAGTGAAAACTGATCAATTGTGTAATAACGATAATTCGTTTGAGGGTCAACAGTTGACGGATGAAAAATCCCTTTCTCATCATAATAACGTAATGTAGATTCCGCTATATTATGCATTTTCGCCATTTCTCCAATGGTAAAACGTTGATTTAATAACATTTTTCTTTCTCCATTCATTATATGTAAACTTTATTACTTCTTATTATATAGCTATATCTCCCATTTCTAAAACGAATCCTCTCATGAAAATCTGCTATTTTTTCATTGATTTTTCATACATTTTATTATATATTAATTACAGGTTCAAATTACGAGTTCAAAAGAACTTGTAATGAGACCCTTTGTTTAATGGGTTTTACATATTTTCATTAGGCAAATTCCGAGAAATCGTATGATAAAAATAAAAATGATGAGGAGAGGATCAGATGGAATTCGAATTTTTCTTTCAAATTGCACTTATTTTATTAAGTACAAAGCTTGCTGGTGACCTTAGTGTTAGATTAGGTCAACCTTCTGTACTAGGTAAATTAATTGTCGGTATCGTTATCGGTCCAGCTGTATTAGGTTGGATTGAAAATTCAGAGCTTCTAACACAATTAAGTAACGTCGGGGTTATTCTGTTAATGTTCATGGCTGGACTTGAAACAGACTTAGAAGAATTAAACGCAAATCGTAATTCTTCTTTAGCAGTTGCACTCGGAGGTATCATTCTTCCATTCGTAGGTGGTTACGTTTCCGGTCTTGTTATGGGAATGGAACAAGGGAACGCTGTATTTTTAGGATTACTTCTATGTGCGACAAGTGTTAGTATTTCCGTTCAAACACTTCGCGATTTAGGTAAGATGAAAACACGTGAAAGTACAACAATGCTTGGAGCAGCTGTATTTGATGACATTCTTGTTGTTATCTTATTAGCATTTGCAATGAGCTTCTTAGGTACAGACGATGTTAACTTAACAATGGTTATCTTGAAGAAAGTTGTATTCTTCGCCTCTATTATTTTAATCGGATGGAAAGGTGTTCCAGCGATTATGCGTTGGTTATCACCACTACGCGTATCTGAGTCTATCGTGAGCGCGGCTCTTATTATCTGTTTCTCATTCGCATATTTCGGCGAATTATTAGGAATTGCTGGTATTATCGGTGCTTTCGCAGCTGGTATCGCTATTTCTCAAACGAACTACAAACATGAAGTAGAAAAGAAAGTAGAACCAATCGCTTACGCAATGTTCGTACCAGTATTCTTCGTAAGTATCGGTATGAATATTACATTTGATGGTATTGGTAATCAAATTTGGTTCATCCTAGCATTAACAGTAATCGCTGTATTAACGAAACTAATTGGTTGTGGATTCGGTGCACGTATGACTGGATTTGACGCTAAGTCTTCTGCAATTATCGGTGCCGGAATGGTTTCTCGTGGTGAAGTTGCTCTTATCATCGCAGGAACAGGACTTTCTTCTGGCCTATTAGCACAAGATTACTTTACAGCTATCGTTATTGTCGTTATTTTAACTACAATGATTACACCACCAATGTTAAAATACACTTTTGGTGCAAAAGATAAAGCAATGAAAGCAAGTAAATAAGTTTCATATAATAAAAGGAGATTGCTATCTTATAAGATAGCAATCTCCTTTTTCATTTTATCTTTAAACAATTCCATTCATTTTTAACCAATTTTCAAACATATTTCGTGCTTCTTCATCATCGATATCATTACTAAATGAATACACCTTAATGCCATAATCATCTATATATTCACCTAGCTTCATTTCCTCCACTTTTTTGTAAAAATCATCTACCTCATAGTGTGGAATATAGGCATCCCAAATTGGTTCATTTATTCTTTTATACGCTGTCACTTCTAAATCATATCCATCTTCATAATGTCCAATGTGATAATGTTTACTAGGGTCATATTTCTCCATTAATATCCCTTCCTTTAAAAAGCTATCCTATTTCACGTAATAAACAAAAGCGAGCTGTATATTACAGCTCGCTCAATTAATTAAATACGCTCCATCGCCGTCTTCAACGTACCAACAACGAAAGCAATTTCTTCACTTGATATAACGAGCGGCGGTGCCAATGTTAAGACATTATTATATCCTGCTGTTGTCATACCGTTACGCCCAATAATAAGTCCTTTTTCTTTACAGGCATTTACAACAGTTGCGATTTTATCATTATCAATTGGCTCTTTCGTTTCTTTATCATTTACTAGTTCGATCCCAACTAATAGCCCTTTCCCTCTAATATTCCCAACAAGTGGATGTTCTCCGATTTCTTCTATTAATTGCTCTAATAAAAGTGAACCCATTTGCGCAGAGCGCTCGATTAAATTTTCATTTTCCATAATCTCTAAATTTTTAAGCGCTAATGCACAAGCCGCTGGGTTTCCACCAAATGTATTAATATGGCGGAAAAATTCATATTCTCCCGTTCCTTTAAATGCTTCATAAATTTCCTTTTTCACAGCTGTTGCTGATAATGGTAAGTATGCGCTTGTAATACCTTTTGCCATCGTAACGATATCAGGCTTAACGTCATAGTTCATAAACCCAAATGCTTTTCCTGTACGCCCAAAACCACAAATAACTTCATCGCTAATGAGTAGTGCCCCGTGTTTTTGACATGTTTCGTGAACAGCTTTCATATAGTCTTGTGGCGGCATTAAAATACCTCCACCTGTAATGATTGGCTCCATAATAAATGCTGCTATCGTTTCACTTAATTCCCATGTCATAACACGATCGACTTCTTTCACACACTCTACATCATAAATATTTTGTGATTCCATTTCTGGCATACGGTAACAATCTGGAGGCGTCACATGTAAAAATCCTGACGCAAATGGCTCATATTGGTATCTACGCTGTGCTTGTCCAGTCGCTGCCATCGTTGCCATTGTGTTTCCGTGATAACCACGATAACGTGACATAAATTTGTAACGATGCGGTTCACCTTTTTGAGCATAATATTGTCTTGCTATTTTAAAAGCTGTTTCATTCGCTTCTGATCCACTATTAGAGAAGAATATAACATACTCTCCACCAAGCCACTCGTTTAACTTTTCAGCGAGCTTAATTGCTGGTTCATGTGATTGTGACATCGGAAAGTATGATAATGTTTGCAATTGCTTATAAGCTGCCTCTGCGAGCTCTTTTCTTCCATATCCGCTATTTACACACCAAAGACCACTCATACCGTCTAAGTATCTTTTTCCTTGTATATCTTCAACCCAGCACCCTTCTGCCTTTGCCCCTACCATTGTACTATTCGGACTAAAGGGTCGCATTCCGTGCCAAACATATTGCTCGTCTTTTGCTAATAATTCATCTGTTTGTTTTGTTTTCATCATTTCTTCCACCTTCCATAACAACTTATTTTTCACAAAGCTGCGCTGGTGCCATGATGAGTTAAATTTCTCCCTGCTATTTTCATTCCACAAAACCAAGACAAATCCTACCAAAAATAATGTAATATTTATAAGAAAATGACAAAAATAAGAGGAGCTTTTCTCATAATTCGAAAAGCTCCTCTTTTTTAATGTGTAGATGCATCACTAATTCCATGACCAGTATTAGATTTCACAAGAATTTCATCAAACTTCGCTGCATCTTCTTTCTTACTAGAGAAAATAGTTCCTAAATATGCTGCAAGGAATCCAAGCGGAATTGAAACAATTCCAGGTGTCGTATATGGGAATATCGCTTCCCCAACAAAAATAGCTTTTCCAGCTACAGGGTTCCAAACGTTTGGACTTAACGCTACGAGAACGATTGCGGATACAAGACCGACAATCATACCACAAATTGCACCCGTTGTATTAAAACGCTTCCAATATATTGTAAACAATATAACTGGCAAATTTGCACTCGCAGCAACTGCAAATGCTAGTGATACTAAAAATGCCACGTTTAATGTTTGAGCAAATAAAGCAAGTATAATAGATACTATCGCTACTCCAATAGACGCATAACGAGCCATTGACACTTGCTCTTTTTCTGTTGATTTTCCTTTTCGAATAATCTCGTTATAAAAATCATGAGCAAATGCGGAAGCCGCTGTTAATACAAGACCTGCTACTACAGCTAAAATTGTTGCAAAAGCAATCGCCGATACGAATGCGAATAAGAAATCTCCACCTAGTGCTTTAGCTAATAAAGGTGCTGCCATATTACCGGCTGGATTTGCTTTAATAATTGCCTCATTCCCTACAAACGCCGCTGCACCAAATCCTAAGAAAATCGTCATAATATAAAATGCTCCAATTAACCACGTAGCGTACACAACAGATTGACGTGCCGTTTTTGCATCACGTACTGTAAAAAAGCGGACAAGAATATGCGGTAATCCCGCTGTACCAAGAACTAGTCCTAAATTTAAAGAAAGTGTATCGAGACCATCTTTATACTTTACTCCTGGATTTAAAAATGATTCCTTCAATGGAGTAGCTGTTTTCATTTGAGCGAACATTTCTGTCACACTAAAATTAAATTTCGCGAAAACGATAACAGAAATAATAAATGTACCTGCCATAAGTAGTACAGCCTTTACAATTTGTACCCAACTCGTAGCAGTCATACCTCCAAAAATAACGTACACTGTCATGAGTGTACCAACAATTAAAACGGATGTCGTATATTCTATTCCTAATAATAATTTAATAAGTGCACCTGCACCGACTAATTGTGCAATCATATAAAAAATCGAAATAGTCATCGTGTTAAGTGCTGCAATACCGCGAACCTTCTTTGCATCAAAACGCGCCGCAATCATATCTGCTAGCGTATACTTCCCTAAATTTCTAAGCGGTTCTGCAACTAGGTACAATACAACTAAGTAAGCAACTAAGAAGCCTATACTATAAAAGAAACCATCAAACCCAGTTAACGCTATTGCCCCAGCGATACCAAGAAATGACGCAGCAGACATATAATCCCCAGCAATGGCCAGACCATTTTGCCAACCAGTTAATCCCCCTCCAGCCGTATAAAACTCACTCGCATTTTTCGTTTTTTTCGATGCGAAATACGTGATAACAAGTGTACCAAGGACGATAATTAAAAATAGTGCAAAAGCAGTAGTATTCAAATTCAGCCCCTCCCCTTTTGCATATCTTGCAGAATTTTTTGCGAGATTTCATCAAAGGATTCTGCTTTTTTGCTATAAATCATACATAATGCCCATGTCATTATAAATTGTGCAAATGCAAATACCCACGCCCATGTAACATCACCAAATATCGGTGTATTAAGCACCTTTGAATACGATGTTAAAACAGGTAATGTAATAAAAAAACTTAAAAAGAAAATACTCATCGGAATGATAAACTTCTTTTTCGTATTTAATAACAATTGAAACTCTTCAGACTGAACAACTTCTGTATAATTCACCTCATTTTGTAACTTACGTGCTGACGTATCATCTCGTTTCATTCTCTGGTCCCCTCTCTTACTTGAAATACACTTCCCCCTTGCATACCTAAAGACTAAATTTTATAAATATTCAGAAACTTATTTTCATTTTAGACAATCCGTACATTCCTGCAAAGATTTTTCGATAGACATTTTTCGGCATTTTCCCCTAAGTTTTTAATATACTTTTTCACCATAAAATCCGAGTACTTCAATCCACACCAATCGGGATAAAAAAAGTAGTGCTTATCGCACCACTTCTGTCTTTTTCTCTTTTTCTAAATTACGAGCTGTTTGGCTTAATTCTACTTCTTTTCCATCTTTAAGCGTTCCAAATATAAAATCGAATACTGGATTTGAAACACCAAACCAAAACTTTTCATTTTTATAATGGTGTAATATGTGCTGTTTTTTTAGCCATCTTCCAAACTTAGTGAAGGGACGAATCGGCTTATGTGCAATATAATGTTTCCATTCATAAACGAGGAGCATGATAATCATTCCGACTCCAAATGAAAGTGTAACAGTAACACTTTTTGTAATACCATATGATATAAGTAAATATATAGTGAAACTAGGTATACTAAACCATACAGGCAAAAATAAAAGTTTCAAATCATCCGGATATACGTGATGATCATAATGTAATCTTCTTAACATTTTTAATAAAAATGCATTTTTAGGCGGCTTTAAATGGAATAAAAAACGATGTGTCATATACTCGTTAAACGTATAAAAAACAATACCAAACAGACACGCTAACATACCGATCCATGTGAAAAATTGCATTTTTAAAATAATGATAAAAATTAATAGAACACTATACATAATAACAATATCATGTTGCAAAAAGAACTCCTTTACCACTCTCTTCATCTTTCTTCCCCCTTTTCCAAAAAAACAGCCGTAACATATCGTTACGACTATTTCTTTTCTATTTTATTCTTATTCTATTCACTTTACAAATTTGCCTGCTGTTCTATTGTCGAGAAAAAAGTGTTCGGACCAAATATATTTTGCTTTGGGATAATGTGTTCTACTGCAAACACTGTTACTTCACCCCTTTGTACTTCTCCAATAATAAGCCCAAATATTTCATGATTTACCGCAAACGTTGGTTGTTTCGTTTGCAGCAACCTTGCTGCATTTTTAAATACCGCTTCATATAATGGGTTCCTGTCAGTAATTTCTTTTCGGATTTTTGGTGCTAATGTGATGATAATTTCTTTTCCGTCAATAGTGGTTCGATACATAAAAATCTCCCCTTCAATCTTATGTGAACAACTGTAAAGCTTTGTATGCAAAATGGATAGAATATCCTACTAAAATAATACCTGCTCCGGCTGTAATATAGCCAAGTGCTTTTGGTTTTAATAAAGTTCTTCCAAAATGTACAGAAAAAGCAATATTTAAGTTCCACAAAATAATACCAATAATAATGCAAAGACTGTACAAAAAAGCTTCTTGTTTCGTTACCTTTGTAAGCAATGAGCTAAGTGTACTTCCGTATATGCCAAACCAAAAAACAAGATTTAATGGGTTGGATATCGCAATTAAAAATCCCGCCATAAAGGATTGTTTAAGTCCACCTACCTCTTCTTTGTTATATTCCATATTCGAGTGGGAGATTCCTTGTTTTACACTTTGAAATCCTAAATAAAATAACAGGAAAAACCCAGTGCAGTACATAAAAGCTTGTACATATGTATACATAAACACAGAAGATAAACCAAAATAAATAAGAAGCATAAACAAAATATCAGCAGTCATTCCTCCGATTCCAACAATCCACGCATGCCAAAATCCACGTTCAATTCCACGTTTTAACATTTCAATATTAATTGGACCTACCGGTGCAGCTAATGAAATACCCAATACTATTTGTTGTATAATTGCTCCAAACATCTCTCTATCCTTTCTACTTCTTTTACTATTAAGTAATGATGCAAATATAGAAAATAGACTAGCTTTCATAAAAATTATTCACTAATACAATACCCTTTTTTATCCAAAATATACAAAAGAGCCATCCAGTTGATGGCTCTTATTTCACTATCCTATGATGAAAAGGACATTTACCTTTAATCGGTTCTATATCATCTCCAATAAAATATTGCTTCCATTCACGATGGTCAGGATCGCCATAGTGACTAATGTTAGGATGCTTCGGCAGCTGATCCCACTTTTCAACTCGCTCACGAACCATTTGTCTCGAATATGAGCCTTTAGGACGATCTCCTTCTAAACCCTCGAAAATAGTTCGTGGCTGGAATCCAATAACGAGAGAATTTCCTAAATGCCTAGTCTTTCGCTGTTTATAAGCCGGTGCATTTCCAAACGCAAATATCGGTTCACCACCAAATGAAAATTCCCATAAATAATGATCTGGATCTGTTGGAATTTGTTGCGGCCATGTTTGATCATCGTTTTCATGTAAATATTGTAGTACGTTCCAAAAATAATCTCGATAATATTCGATTGATTTCTCTTCACATTCCGGTTCTACAAAAAGAAAAAATCCTCTTCTTACAATTGGCCGTTCTTTCATTAACTCCAAAAAAGATAACATTGTATTAGGTAAATGCCCCCAATCATTATGAGAGAGAAATGAATAACGAAGTTCATTCTTTTTCAAAGCTGTTAAACCGAAATAACACGGAAAAGTTGGTTCTAGCACGACATTCGAAAAATCATGAAATTCTTTTGCAACCCAATTCGGTATGTCGACTCTATTTTTCATTCCTTCATTATCTAATAAATAAGACTCATTCATTCTTTCACCTCATTATGTACAGCTTTCATTTAAGAATATTACATACGCGGCTTGTCCTATACCTTATTAAAAATTTGAGCGGAAAGTTATTTAAAAATACAAAAAATTAAACCACTTACTTGACTAAATTCTACCAATACGTGTATATTTAAATTAATCATTTAGCAGAATATTCTAGAATATAGCATTTTTAAAATATATTTTCTTTTCAATGAATTTCACTAAATGAAAAAAGTAATCGTTTTTTAGGAGGAATTGTAACATGCAAGGAAAAGTAAAATGGTTTAACAATGAAAAAGGTTTTGGATTTATCGAAATGGACGGCTCTGATGATGTATTCGTACATTTCTCTGCTATTCAAGGTGACGGCTACAAAGCTTTAGAGGAAGGTCAAGCAGTATCTTTCGACATTACTGAAGGAAACCGTGGACCTCAAGCTGCTAACGTAGTAAAACTTTAATACAGCATACGACAGGAGGTTACCTAACTTGGTAACCTCCTTTGTTATTCCTTTGTTATTCCTTTGTTATTCCTTTGTATATTTCCCTTTTACAGAGCAAAAACTATGTGAAATACGCAAAATACAAAGGAGGCAATAACAATGGGTTCACATGTAAATGATTTTGAAGAAGTAAAATTCCGTGTAGAAACTGCACAAAAAATGGTAGGTTCTGCAACCATCTCAATGGATCCGGACACATTAGAGCATGCCACTACTGCAGTAGAAGCGGCTCGTTCTCAGCTAGAAATTATGAAATCTGTTGCGACAGATTTAGATGAGCCATTTCTCATGAATGAAGAAAAAAAATTAAGTAAATGTGAGCATCAATTACACGAAGCAAAACATTAAAAAAACATCCAGAGAAAATTCTCTGGATGTTTTTTATGACAATTGCTCTCCATACTTTTTCAACTTCTCTCCAACCGTACATTGCCGTATACAAAAAGAATGGGCATAGTATTTACTATGATTTTTCCGATTATGTTCCTGCAGGAAACACCCTTCGCAATACGTCTCTAATAAGTCATTTACCTCTGTAATGAGTTGCTTTTTCTTCACCTTGGCACCTCTCTATTCGGTTATTTCTTTATGACTGTCAATTACCGTCCCCTCTAATGCTTGCGTTGCTAATTGATGCGCCTCTTTATTTTGTTTTCTAGATATCGGTTCACAAACAAGCTTTAATTTCATTTGCTTCGCTTTTTGTTCAATTTGATCTAAGTAATGATTTAAATGTTCATCATAGCAAGGCCATTCACCAGCTAATTGCTGCAGTACAACTTGAGAATCCCCCCGAAGTGTAACCGGTTCATATTTAATTCCTAATTCCTCGAGTGTATTCATCCCGTATAATAATGCTGCATACTCCGCTTCGTTATTATCATATATGCCTTCTATGTATGCATTGCGACGAATTCGGTAATTTGTATTTCCTTTTTTATAGTACACACATATACCAACCCCAGCTTCTTTCGTCTGTACATCATAACCACCATCAAAATAAACTTGAATTTCTCGGGGATCTTCCTCCACTTGCTTACTCAGTTTTTTCATTTCTTTTAATGACCATTCCGCATCCATTTCATCGAAAAATAACAGTTCTTTCGCCCTTCCTGTTTTCTCAAAATCCTCTGCAAATTGAAGCACTTCTTCTATGTTCATATAATCTGTTGTTAATTCAGTTTGTAAACCACGCTTCGTTTTGTACAACCAATGAATTTTATATTTCATACTAGATTCCCCTTATATAAGACTTCTTATATTTATTTTATTATATTTTATCAAGAGTCACAGTATTATATTCAATATAATCACATACAAAAAGAGCCCTCCTATATAAGGACGGCTCTTTCATCTATTACATAAATCTTTCAAATTGTACTCGCTTATTAATCCAGTACATTACAGGCATACCAATCGCCATGACAACAAATTCACCGACTGCACATGTTAACCAAGTCAACATAAATGGTAAATCAAATGCAAGATGAAGTTCAATTGCTATCATAAACATTGTAATTGTAAAGATAACTGTATTAAAAATCATACGAGCCCAAACACCTTTAATAAAGCGCATAGAAATAATAGTTGCAAGTAGTGCAAGAATTGATTGCCCTACTCCAAATACTAAATCATAAGCGATCATAGGTGAGAAAAAGAGATTCGTTAAAAATACACCTAATACAATACCGTAAATTGCTTTCTTATTGAAGACAACGAGATGATTAAACATCTCTGAAATACGAAACTGTACATTCGTAAAGCCAAATGGCTGAATAAGCATAGAAACAGCAATATATAATGCAGCTAAAATACCATTACCGACTAATGTTCTTATATTCATGACAAAATCTCCTTAGTTTTTTTACGTGGGATGGTTTCGAACCACGTTATTCGTTTTTAAGCAACAAGATTATATTTTACGTGGTAGCCACTCTTTCGTCAATAGATTCCTATCATTTACTACCTTTTTTCTTTTGGACAACGTATAATAAAACATATGAAAGATTTAGGAGGTTTCACTTCATGACAGCAACAATTCAAAATGAAAAAGTGATCGTTTCCATTTCTGACAAAGGTGCAGAATTACAAAGCGTTCGCTTAAAAGCAGATAACACTGAATACTTATGGCAAGGCGATTCTACTTATTGGGGACGCCGCGCACCAATTTTATTCCCAATTGTCGGCCGATTAGTAGATAATACATACTACGTAGATGGTAAACCATATTCTTTAACACAACACGGCTTCGCTCGTGATCTTACATTTTATGTAAAAGAACAAAATGAAACGAATATCACTTATATTGTTACTAGTAATGAAGAAACATTAAAAAAATACCCATACGAATTCGAATTACTCGTTTCTTATGAAGTAGACGAACAAAATATACATGTTACATATGAAGTAAATAATCCTACTTCAAAAGAGATGTTCTTCTCAATCGGAGCACACCCTGGTTTCAACTTCCCCTTATTAGAGGGCGAATCATTTACAGATTATCATTTATCATTTAATGGTTCTGAACGCTTAGAAACAAACGTATTAGAAGGACCTTACCTTTCAAGTAAAAAGCAATTAATCGCTGAAAATACGAATGAATTACCACTTACATACGATTTATTCAAAAATGATGCGCTTATTTTTGAAAATATGAATACGAATGAAATCTCTATTCGTTCTCATAAACATAATAAATTTGTAAAAGTAGAATTTGACGGCTTCCCATTTGTCGGCGTATGGACACCAGGCGAGAACGCACCTTTCTTATGTATTGAACCTTGGTACGGGATTGCTGATGAAATAAATCCAGCAAAAGATTTTAAGAAAAAAAAAGGGATTCAATCTTTACAAGCGAATGAAACATTTACATGTCGTTATAGTCTTACAATCGGCTAAGTACTCTATCCCCTACTTCAAGGAAACATATAAGTAGGGGATAATCTTATAATTTGGAGGTTTCTCATTTTGATTGAAGTATATATTGATGGTGCATCAAAAGGAAATCCTGGTCCTTCTGGTGCAGGCGTGTTTATTAAAGGGGTTCAACCAGCTGTACAATTATCACTGCCCCTTGGGACAATGTCCAATCATGAAGCAGAATACCACGCTTTACTTGCAGCATTAAAATATTGCATGGAGCATAATTATAACATTGTCTCTTTTCGTACAGATTCGCAACTTGTCGAGCGAGCTGTTGAAAAAGAATACGCAAAAAATAAAATGTTTGCACCACTATTAGAGGAAGCACTGCAGTACATAAAAAGTTTCGATCTCTTTTTTATTAAGTGGATTCCAAGTAGTCAAAATAAAGTCGCTGATGAATTAGCTAGAAAAGCTATCTTACAAAATTAACGGGGGTATGAGTGTGAAAAAAGATTGGATTGCTCCTCTTGCTTTATTATTTGTCTCTTTTATTTGGGGAGCTACGTTTGTTGTCGTTCAAAATGCTATGTCTTTCGTTGGTCCATTTACTTTTAATGGTATTCGCTTTTTATTCGCTGGAATTATTTTATTATTCGTTCAAATGATTTTCTCAAAAAAATCTTCAAAACAAGATATAAAACAGAGTAGTCTCGCTGGATTAATCGTTGGATTCTTTTTATGTGTTGGCTATGTATTACAAACATTCGGCTTACTTTATACAACTTCTTCAAAAGCTGGTTTCTTAACAGGGCTTAGTATCGTTATGGTACCAATTTTATCTTTTATCTTTTTAAAACAAAAAGCTACCATTTTTATCGTACTTGGTATTGCTGTAGCAACAGCAGGTTTATACTTATTAACGGCTGGTGATTCTTTTCAATTAAACATTGGAGATATACTCGTTCTCGGTTGTGCAGTTGCTTTCGCTGCCCATATTCTTGTTAACGGCTTCTTTTCTAAGAAAATATCACCTTTATTGTTAAGCACGTCGCAAGTATTAGCTGTCGGTATGTTTTCTTCTATTTGCGCCTTTTTGTTTGAAGATTGGGAAAAATTATTTTCAGTAGCACTATGGACGAATTCTTCCTTTTTATTTGCTCTATTTCTAACTTCTCTATTCGCGACATCCATTGCTTTTTTCATTCAAACATCGGCACAAAAACATACGTCTCCAACGAGAGTAGCAATTATTTTCGCAATGGAGCCCGTTTTTGCTGCCTTAACAGGTGTTCTCGTTGCAAATGAACAGCTTTCTATTTCTGCCATTATCGGATGTCTATGTATTTTCCTAGGTATGGTTTTTGTTGAACTACCTTCCAAAACAAAAAAAGAAGCGCGGGCTGCGTGAAGTTACGCTTGTAACTTCCGCATAAAAGCCTTAGCGCTTTTTTTATCTGTAATTTCTTCTTCTTTCAATCGTTCTAATAACGCAACAAAATAACTACCATCAAACTGGAATTGATGCTTAATCGTCGCTTCTATTGCTGCATTCACAATTCCATCAGACGCACCGGTGTATCCTTGTCCGAACATAATAAACCCTTGTGCTTCCTCTGATAATTTAAATCCTTTCGTATGTAAGAATGAAAGATAATCTTCTACTGTTTGCATGATATTCCCACCTACTCAAAAATTCTCCATCTCTTATCATACATGTTTTTACACGCTATGAGAATGAAATTTATTTGACAACTTTGTAAATCTATTGTCTACTCCGTAGACAATAGAGGATTTCCTTACAATATAAAAGAATATGTAAAGTGGAATTTATTTTATATTAAAGGGGATATCGAATGAAACAAGCACTATTAATTATCGATGCTCAGCAAGAATTAATTGATGGAAATAAACAAGAAAATGAAGTTTTTCGTAAAACCGAGCTATTATCTACACTAAATACAGCCGTACAGAAAGCAATAGATTCAAATGCCCTTATTGTTTTCGTAAGAGATATTGATGTCGCTTCTGGTAGCGGCGTGGGCTTTGAAGTACATAATCAAATTAAAGTACCTCAGTCTGCAATCTTTATTAATAAAGCAGCAACAAATTCATTCTATGGCACTTCTTTACTTGAACTTTTAAAAGAAGAAAAAATTAATCATATTGTTATAGGTGGATGTAAAACAGAACATTGCATTGACACCGCAGTTAGAACAGCTACTGTACAAGGATTTGACGTTACATTAATTAAAAATGGTCATTCCACAACTGATTCTGACGTATTGTCTGCAGAGCAAATTATTGGTCATCATAATAAAACTCTACACGGTCATTATAATGTTGATCATTTTTCTATGGTGAGAGATATCGAGGAAGATCTCTTTCAGCCAACTCACGACCAATATCGTGATTAACGAAAAAGAATCCTTCATTCAGAAGGATTCTTTTTTATCCAAAAATTTGTGCCGCAATACTATATAGCCCATTATTCCTTTTTAATAATTTATCGATATTTTTCATCATAATTGGTGGTGTATTAACCTTTTTAAAACCAGTAATCTCTAATTCTTTCATGAAATCTTTCTTTCCTTCTGGTACATCAATTCTCAATTTACCATTATGTTCTCTTACTAAATAATGTACCATTCTCATTGCCATCGTATCATTTTTAGCAACAATTGGTCCTATTATTTTATTTTCTGGCGTTTGTATACTTATACCGTATCCTAATACATTTTGTTCCTTATCCTTTACAACAATACACTGTTCACTTTGCATAATTCTTTTCGTTAAGAACTCTTCTCTATTTGTTCCAAACGCATACTCATCTAATTTTATTATTTCTTCTAAATCACACTCTTCATAATTCATCATATAATCTTCATTTCCTACACAATAATCATTCCCATTGTACGAGTTACATATGTATTTAGAAACATAGCTTACTGCTCTAAATCCTAATTTTTCATATAGAGGCTTTCCCTCATCCGTAGCAATAAGCATAATGGGAGTTTGAACCGATACGCTCTTAATGCATAAATTCGTTATCGCCTTTCCAATCCCTCTTCCCTTATAATCCGGATGTACAATCACCATTCCTATTGACGCTAACGCCTCTCCGTATAATATAATTGCAGCGCTTGCAATAAGTTTTTTTCTCTCATTCCATACGCCATATACAATACCTGAGTTAAAATCGTTTCAACTTCTTCTCTATTATAATCCCAACCAATATAAGCAGATAACGCTACAATGTCCTCTATTTCTTCTTGCCTAAGACGTTCTACCCTCATTTCCAATTCAATCATTCTCCATCTCCTTATCTAGACATTTGAATCATCCTTTCCAAATCAACTTGTACATGTTTCCCTTTATCTGTCACACACATATCCTATTTTGACCAAGACTATAATATAAATGAGGTGACAACATGCCCATTACGAATCGATTTTCTACCACCACTAACGGCGCACTCGCTATTACAGGAAACACTCTCGGCTTAAGTAAAATTAGTAATCAAAACCGTGCTGGTACAATCGGGGCAATTGGTGCATTCGTAACTACGAATACTGCTTTACAAGTAACTACTTTTCCTGCTGGTACAACATTAAACTATACACAAAATAGTTCTACCGCTATTTTGAATATCCCTGCTGGTAGTACTATCCTTTACGCAGAACTTGTTTGGGGAGGAAACTATTTATCTCGTGATCAAAACATTACGAGTGTATTAGGAAACCCCGTTTCTTTTACAACACCTGTGTCAACATACTCAATTACCCCTTCAGCTGTTACAGCTTCAAATCAAACTTTCGTTTCTGGATCTGTCACATTTGGATTCTATACACGGTCCGCAGATGTAACATCCCTCGTTCAAGCTGGAGGATCCGGCTCTTATACAACTGGCTCTGTCCCTGGACTTGTTGACCCTTTAGATGCTTCTAACGGGGCTATCAATTCTTCTGGATGGACGCTCATTGTCGCTTATCAAAACGGTTCCTTACCCGCAAGAAATTTAACAATTTATGTAGCTGGTAACCGTGTTTCTGTAGAAACTGGTAGTGCCGATGTATCAGTCTCAGGATTTTTAACACCTTCAGGAGGACCTGTAAGCGGTAGATTATTTTTAAGTTCTACTGAAGGGGATGCTGATTTAACTGGGGATCAAGCATTATTTGGACCAAATTTTAGTTCATTAAATGCATTATCTGGGCCAAATAATGCTGTAAGTAATTTCTTCGGTTCTCAAGTTAATAATGCCGCCGGAAATTTGGATACAACGGGGACATTCGGAACACGAAATCAAAGCGCTTCTACAAGTACAAATATCTCTGCAGGAAGGCAAGGTTGGGACATTACTTCTATTGATATTTCTCCCTATTTAACAAACTCTCAAGTATCCGCCGCAATCCGTTTAACAACTAACGGAGACGCATATATGTTAAATACAGTCGGTTTACAAATCAACATAAATTCACCTAACATACAAGCAACGAAAAGCGTGAATAAAAGCGTCGCTGCAATTGGAGATGTCCTCACTTATACCGTTACTATCCCTAATACCGGGCTTCTTCCCGCCAACAACGTTATTTTTATAGATAATCTTCCTACCGGTACTTCCTTTATACCTGGCACTGTAACGGTAGATAACGTACCACAAACAAATGCAAATCCTGCTGCTGGTATATCTCTTGGAACAATTAATAACAGTGCTTCTCGTACAGTAACTTTCCAAGCGACTGTCGTCTCTCTTCCAAACCCAAATCCGATTTCTAACACTGCTAATATTACATTTCAATATACACCAATTGCTGGAGGAACAACCTTTAATGGTCTTGCAACAAGCAACTCTGCCGGAACACAAATTAACCTCGCAGATATTAATGGTACAAAATCAGTTAACAAAATTTTTACCGATATTGGCGAAACGTTAACTTACAGTATTGCCTTAGCTAATATAGGAAATATCACTGCAACGAACGTTATATATACAGATCCAATTCCAAGCGGGACTACTTTCATTCCAGGGAGTGTAACTGTTAACGGGGTTACTCAAGCAGGAGCAAATCCTGCTACTGGTATAGCAATTGGATCTATTGCTGCAAATTCTACTACCACTATTTCATTCCAAGTATTCGTTCCATCTATCCCCCAAACAAATCCAATATTAAATAGTGGTACAACAACATATCAATATACTCCTGTGCCAAATCAACCGGCAGTAAGCGGTACTGATACGACGAATATTGTATCCACTCAAGTGAATAATGCTACTGTAACAATGACGAAAGCAGTAGATAAAAACTATGCAGATATTGGTGATACACTAACGTACACCGTTTCCTTTACAGGTACAGGTAATACGAATGCGAACAATGTTATTTTTACAGATGTCATTCCCACTGGCACAACTTTTGTTCTAAACAGTTTAACAATTGATGGCACGACACAGGTGGGCTCAAATCCCGCTAACGGTGTGAACATTGGATCAATCCCAGCTGGCACAACAAAAAATATTTCATTTCAAGTAGTAGTAAATACAATACCCGCGTCAAATGTCGTATCTAACGGATCAAGTGCTTCTTACCAATACACCGTCAATCCTAGTCAATCACCCGTTACGAAAAATATTTCTTCTAATCTCGTTTCTACTCAAATTAACAATGCGAATGTAACATTAACAAAATCAACAAACAAACAATTCGCCACAATTGGCGAAACGATAAGTTATACAATCCTTATTACAAACAGTGGAAATACAGCTACAACTAACGTACAACTAACAGATCCACTTCCAAATGGAACGATATTGACTCCTGGTACTGTAACACTAAACGGAGTTTTGCAAAATGTAGATTCTCTCGTTGCTTTACCTATCGGCACAATTCCTGCCGGAGCTACTTTTACCCTTGCTTTCCAAGTAACAGTCATCAATATTACCGCCCAAAACCCTATCATTAATAATGCTTTCGCTTCTTATCTATATACTGTAAATCCAAGTCTGCCACCAACTTCAAAAACAGCAAATTCTAATTCTGTTACATCAACAATTAGACTAGCAAACCTTCAAGCTACTAAATCTGTAGATAAAACATTTGCGGAAGTTGGCGATATTTTAACTTACACTTTTTCTCTTATAAACAATGGAAATGTTACAGCGAACAATGTATTACTATCCGATTCAATTGCGAATGGTACTTCCTTTGTGCCAGACAGTGTTATAGTTAACAATGTTGCTCAACCAGGCGTTACACCAGCTAACATCAATATTGGTAGCATCAATGCTAATACTACAATTACAGCTTCATTCCAAGTAGTAATAACTAGCATTCCAAACCCAAATCCTATTTCAAATAACGCTTCCATTTCCTATAACTTTATCGTTGATCCAAACGCTTCACCTGTAAGTAAGAACACTACTTCAACCACTACATTTACTCAAGTAAACGATGCAAATGTCATTTCAACCAAAACAGTGGATCGAGCGTTCGCTACTGTTGGAGATGTATTAACTTATACTATTCTTTTAATGAATGCAGGAAGTGTTACTGCTGATAATCCGACTTTTGTAGATACAAATCCAGATGGTACTACCTTTATTCCAAACACTTTCCTTATTAATGGTGTACTCCAAAATAACGCCGATCCAAATGTCGGTGTCCCGTTACCTTCCATTCCTGCTAACGGCTCACTTACCGTCTCTTATCAAGTAACTGTCACCTCTTTCCCAACACAAAACCCAACAATAAATTCATCTAGTACACAATATAGTTTTATTTTAAATCCGGGCGACCCGCCAACTATAGAAACATCTTTAAGTAACACTGTAAGTACACAAATCAACTTAGCAAATGTAGTTATTGTCAAACAGGTAGATTTAACTATTGCAGATGTTGGGCAACCGATCACATACACAATTGCCCTAGCTAACCCTGGAAATACTTCAGCAAATAATGTAGTCGTTACCGATATACTCCCTCCTGGTACGACTCTCGTACCAAATAGTATTTTTATAGGCGGTGCTTTACAGTTAGGTGCAGATCCAAGTGTTGGTCTTCAAGTTGGTACTATTCCAGCAGGCGGCATTACAACGATTGTTTTCCAAATTAGTGCAAATAGTTTACCTTCACCAAATCCAGTTCAAAACAGCGCTGCACTTCAATATAGCTTTATCGCAGATCCAATTTTACCTGCTGTTGTTAGAAACGCTACTAGTAATATAGTAACTACACAAATTAATACTGCTAATATTGTTGCTACGAAACTAACGAGCACAAATTTCGCTGATGTTGGAGATGTCATAACTTATGCAACGATTTTAACTAATAACGGCAATATCCCTGCCTCCAATGTAATGTTTACAGATATCATTCCAGCTGGTACTATCTTCCTTCCTAATACTGTAACGATTAACGGTGTCCCTATAGCTAATGCAAATCCTGCTAACGGCATTTTAATTGGTACGATAGGAGCGAATTCATCACGTACTGTTGCATTCCAGGTTTTTGTACCAACTATTCCTGCGGTAAATCCAATTACGAATCAATCAGGCACTACTTTCCAATACACATATGACCCATCTAAACCAGCTGTAATGCAAATGGTAGCTTCTAACACTGTACTGACAACTATTAATAACGCTACGATTACCTCTGCAAAATCTGCAGATAAACAGTTTGCGAACGTAAATGATATTATTACGTACACAACTACTTTAGCGAATAACGGGAACACACTTGCATCAAACGTGATATTTACAGATTTAATTCCAAGCGGGACATCGTTTATTCCTAATAGTGTAACAGTAAATGGGAATATACTGCCTAATGTAAATCCATCGAATGGAATAGCAATTGATCCAATAAATCCGAATGCAAATACGATAATTTCGTTCCAAGTGCAAGTAATTTCCATCCCGAATCCGAACCCAATCCCTAATCAAAGTAATACAGCATACGAATATGTCGTAAATCCTAACTTACCTCCAACATCCGCCAATGCGTTAAGTAACGTAATAACAACTCAAATTAATAACGCTACAATCGTCGCTACTAAGTCAGTGAATACACCGACAGCTGCAATTGGAGATATCGTCACCTATACGATTGCAGTAACAAATACAGGTAATATCCCTGCTAGTGCAACTGTTTTGACGGATGGACTTGGTGCAGGAGCGTCATTTATCCAAAACTCCGTAACTATCGATAATGTTCCACAACCAGGATTAGATCCATCACTTGGTGTTCACTTAGCAGATATTTCACCAGGAGATACTGTATTCATTACTTTTCAAGCACAAATTTTAGCCATACCACCTAGTGGCACATTAACAAATAATGCTCTTGTAAATTATGAATATACCGTGAATCCAAACCAATCACCTGCTGTTAGTAGTACAATTACAAACACAACGGTTACTCCAATTATTGATGCTACTCTATCTATAAATAAAACTGTCAATTCAACATTCGCTACTATTGGAGATACACTTACTTTCACTTCTACCATTACTAATTCCGGTAACACTACCGCAAACAATGTTATTTTTACAGATTTAATTCCAGATGGTACAACGTTTATTCCAAATAGTTTTACAGTAAATGGAACAACCATTCCTAATGCAAATCCACAAAATGGTATCAATATCGGTAACATAAATTCAAATGCATCAGTTATACTCAGCTTTCAAGTAAACATTACAACGATTCCAAATCCTAATCCAATCCCTAATAAATCATCGGTTCAATATAGTTTTATTGTAGATATTAATGAACCACCTGTTTCACGAACAGTTAAATCCAATAAAACTTTTACACAAGTAAATACTGCTTCCGTTATCGCAACAAAAAATGCGAGTAGTGCATTTGCTGCTGTTGGAGATACAATTACGTATACAACTACCCTCACTAATAGCGGAAATACTACTGCAAACACGCCTGTTTTTATCGATATATTACCACCTGAACTTTCATTTGTTCCTGATAGCGTACAAATTAACTCCATCCCACAACTTGGATTTAGGCCAGATAGCGGGATTTCTTTAGACTCAATTCCAGTTGGAGGAACGACAACAATTAGTTTTCAAACTATCGTTGGCTCAATACCAGCTACAAACCCAACATTGAACCAATCTAGCACAACGTACTCAATCATTGTTGACCCTACCCAGCCACCGGTGACAGAAACAGCTACAAGTAATCCAACTTTAATTCAAATTAACGAAGCAATCATTCAAGCAACGAAAAGTGTGGATCGACTATTTTCTGACATCGCACCTGGAAATTCATTTTTAACGTATACTGTTTTGTTAGAAAATATAGGAAATACAACTGCTACTCATATTACTTTTACAGATTCGATTCCAAATAATACAGTATTTATAGAAGATAGCGTTCGAGTAGGCGGGGTTTTATTACCTGGAGTAAATCCAGCTAACGGAATACCAATTGGGGATATTATTGCGGGAGATTTTATAAACGTCACCTTCCGTGTGCAAGTAGTTAGCATCCCAAATCCTATTTTTACAATCGGACCCGGAGGACCAAACTCACCGGTTGTAAACGGCGCTTCTATTAATTATCAATTTATGACAGCACCTAATTTACCACTTGTTTCACGAAATACGTCATCTAATTCTGTTTCGACACAAATAAATTCTGGGGAAATTGCACTCGTTAAATCTGTAGATAAAGCTTTCGCAACGATTGGCGATACCATTTCTTATACAATCACATTAAGTAACCCTGGAAATGTCACTTCACAAAACATAATTTTCACGGATATTTTGCCTGATGGAACGACATTTATATCTGGCAATCTTGTAAATGATTCTGGTGCGCAGCAAATTGGAAATCCAGCGAACGGAATTCAGATTGGAAATATAAACCCTGGTAGTACGGTTTCTATTACGATAAACGTACTTGTAGCAAACATTCCAAGTATAAATCCAATTTCGAATTTTAGTTCTGTACAGTTTGCACATGTGGTCGATCCTAGCCAGCCTGCTGTATCACAAACGAATGTATCTAATACGGTTTCAACAAAAATTAAGAGTGCTATATTAACAACTACAAAAAGTGCCGATAAATCCATTATTTCTGTCGGAGATACAATTACGTATACAACTACTATTACAAATACAGGAAATACACCAGCAACGAATATAACATTCACAAGCGCTATCCCAGCTAGCACTACATTTATACCAAATTCAGTCACAATAAATGGAGTTCAGCAGCCCGGGGCTCAGCCAGCACTTGGAGTAAACATACCCAATATCGCTCCTGGCCAAACAGTAACTGTTACTTTCCAAGTAAATGTTATTTCTATTCCTCCTTCAAGTTCGATTATGGGTAGTGACACAATTTTATATTCTTATACCGTTGATCCAAGCGGTGCTCCTGCTACTACTTCTACTTCAACGAATATCGTTACAAACCCTGTACTAGATGCTATGATAACGATGGCAAAATCAGTCGATCAAACACTTGTAACGCTAGGTGATACTATTACCTATACGACAATTTTAACGAATAGTGGGAATACAAACGCTACGAATATTACGTTCACTGACCTTATTCCAGACGGCACAACGTTCGTTTCGGATAGTGTCACAATAAATGGCATCACACAACTTGGCCTTAATCCTAATACAGGTATTACAATTGGATCAATTGCTCCTAACAGCTCAATAGCAATAGCATTTCAAGTTACCGCTACTTCTACCCCTGTTCAAAATCCAATCGCAAATACCGCTACTGCTTCCTACACATTCATCGCTGATCCAAATGCGCCAATTGTATCAAGAACCGCTACTTCAAATACAGTGTTTACTACAATTAATACAGCTACCATCCTTTCATCAAAGCAAGTTGATACATCATTTAGCCATATCGGAGACATACTAACTTATACTGTTACTTTAACAAACAACGGAAATTCATCCGCACAAAATGTTATATTCACAGATACTGTGCCGAACGGAACTACATTTATTGCAAACTCATTTTCTATTAATGGTATTCCTCAAAGTGGCGCGAATCCAGTGAACGGTGTAAATATTGGGCCTATAACAGCTGGAACTACAGTAAATGTTTCCTTCCAAGTAAACGTAATCTCCTTACCAACCGAAAACCCAATTGTAAATTTCTCATCAACATCGTACCAATTAGTCTCACCACCTGATGCAGAAACTTCGATTAGTAATCCTGTTTCAACGCAAATTAGAGAAGCCATATTATCCATGACGAAAAATGAAAGTGTATCTTATACAGATATCGGGCAAACTGCTTTTTACACTACTTCTATTTCGAATATAGGGAATACCGATGCAACTAATATTGTATTCACAGATGTATTACCAAGTGGACTCACATTTGTTCCTAACACATTAACTGTTGATGGTGTTTTACAACCTGACGCGAATCCGAATACCGGTGTATTACTTGCAACACTTCCCCCAAATGAAATATATAGTATTGTCTTTCAAGTTACAGTGAACATCATTCCACCTATTAATCCAACACCGAATACAGCATCCACGGATTATGAGTTTACTGTTGATCCAAATAATCCTCCCGTTTCAAGTACAGCTACTTCTAACACTACGCTTCTTCAAATAAACAATGCAACTATTATTAGTACAAAAACAGCAAATCTTACTTTTGCAGATGTTGGTAATACAATAACATTTACACTTAACCTTCCTAATACAGGGAATGTGGCTGCAACTGATGTAACTATTATCGATATTCTTGATAGCAATTTAAGTTTCGTTCCAAATAGTTTTACAGTTAATGGGCAAACCATTCCAAACGCTGATTTATCTACTGGTGTAAATATTGGTTCAATTATTGGTGGTAATGCGGCAATCGTCACATTCCAAGCAACTGTTACTACACTTCCAACACTTAATCCAATTTCTAATTCTGCTTCTATCACATATCATTATGTCGTTAATCCTAACCTGCCACCTATTACAACTTCTAATCAATCTAATACAACATCAACACAAATTAATAGTGCTATCCTTACTGCACAAAAAAATTCAAATGTGTCAACAGTAGATATCGGGCAAGATATTGTCTACACCGTTACAATTACAAATAGCGGAAATGTTAGTGCAACGAATGTTATTTTTACCGACCTTATTCCAGACGGAACTTCCTTTGAACCGAATAGTTTTACACTTAACGGAACTAGCATCCCAAATGCAAACATCATTACAGGTGTTCCAATTGGTGATATCGCGCCAAACGAATCTGTCATCGTAGCATTTCATATTAATGCCAATGAAATTCCGCCCATAAATCCAATTACCAATCAAGCTAGCGTTAGCTTCCAGCATATCGTTAATCCGGCTAATCCACCTGTTTCAAAAAATATTACTTCTAATAGCGTTACAACAAAAATTGAAAGTGCTATTTTAAACACTATTAAAATAGGAGATAAAGCTTTTGCAACGATCGGTGATACGATTACGTATACAACCACTATTACGAATACAGGAAATATCTCTGCTAACAACGTTGTTTTCTCAGACCCTATACCGACATGGACACAATTTGTTGCAGGATCAGTCATTGTTAATGGCACTTCATTACCATCCGCTTCTATCATTGACGGTGTTGGCATAAATACAATAACTCCAAATCAAATCGTAACAATTATGTTCCAAGTGCAAATCGTAAGCAACCCAACAACATTCACACCTGAACTCCAAAACTTAGGATTTGTTAACTTCCAATATAACGTAGGAAATGCATTACAAGCACAGCCTGGAAATGTGGAAACGAACGTCTTTGTTACTTCTATTAATTCAGCGATACTTTCGGCCGTAAAAACTGCTAATACAGCCTTTGCAAATATCGGTGACACGATCACTTATACAGTTTCGATTCAAAATAGCGGCAATACAAACGCTACGAATCTAAACTTCTCAGACCTGATTCCAGCAGGAACGACCTTTATTCAAAATAGTTTTGCTGTAAATGGAAGTACCATTCCAGGTGCAAATCCAAATAACGGAGTTAATATCGGAACCGTTAGCGCAAGTAGTTCCTTAACTGTTACTTTCCAAGTCATAGTTACATCTACTCCACCTTCAAACCCAATTACAAACGTAGCATCTATTCAATACGCATTTATTGTTGACCCGGCAGCCCCTCCTGTTACAGGCACAATAAATTCTAATAGCGCTTCAACACAAATTAATAACGCTACTGTTACTACTGTTTTAGAAGCAAATCGAACAATCGTATCTATCGGAGATGTAATTACGTATACAGCAACATTAACAAGCACTGGAAACTTTCCTGCAAATTCTGTATTACTCATTAATGGAATTCCTGAAGGGGCATTATTTGTTCCAAATAGTGTTACGTTAAATGGAATTTCACTTCCAGATGCAAGTCCAACGCTCGGTATTCCAGTTGGTATTATCGCACCAGGTGATTCTGCTACTATTACGTTCCAATTTCTTGCAAGTTCTATTCCACCGCAAGGGGCAATAATAAATCAAGCCATTACAAGTTACACGTATATTGTCGATCCGAGTCAACCTCCAGTTACAGCAACATCCTCATCTAATACGGTGACTACAGCTGTCGTTGATGCATCGTTATCCGCAATTAAAAATACAGATTCTCTCGTACAATCTACTGACGGTACAATCACTTACACAGTAGTCGTTCAAAATAACGGAAATACAACTGCAAATACAGTTACTTTAACAGATTCGGTCCCAGAAGGAACTGCATTTATTCCTAATAGCGTGATCATTAATTCTGTATCAGTTCCTGGCGCCGATCCAAACGTAGGGATACCATTAAACTCCGTCGCGCCGTCAGAAATCGTCACCGTCACGTTCCAAGTTATCGTTCAATCCATTCCAAGCGTGAATCCAATTTCTAATACAGCCCGTATTGACTATACTTTTATCGCCGATCCAAACGACCCTATCATCTCTCGAACAATTACTTCTAATCCGGCATTTACACAAATTTCTGATGCCACAATCCTTTCTCTAAAAGCTGTCAACGCACCACAAGCAACCGTTGGAGATATTTTAACTTACACCGTAACACTAGAAAATTCCGGAAATATTCCAGCTTCTAATCTCATATTTTCAGATACTATTCCGCAAGGGACTACGTTTGTAGAAAATAGTTTTACACTTAACGGAACTACTATACTTGGCGCAAATCCAAATGTAGGTGTCACGCTTCCTAACCTTGCAGCAAACGCTACTCACCTTATTTCGTTTCAAATTCTTATTAATAATTCATTCTCGCAAGATTCTATTACAAATCAATCCAATACAACATATACAATTCAACCAGATCCAAGCCAGCCGCCAATTACTGAAACCTCTACAAGTAATATCGTCATTACGAACTTCGTGCAAGCACAATTGACAATTACAAAAGCCTCCAACCCAATAACTGTAGATATTGGTGGAACTATACTTTATATTTCTGAAGTGAATAATATCGGCAATGTTGACGCAATAAATACTATTTTTACAGATTCTATTCCAGCTGGGACTACATTCGTTCCAGATAGTGTTACAGTTAACGGTGTCCTGCAGCCAGGTGTAAATCCAGAAAGTGGAATACCGATTGGAACGATTTCATCAAACAGTTCCAAAACGATACTATTCCAAGTGCAAACAAACAATCCACCTACTGAAACCGAAATTATAAATCAATCTTCTGTAACTTACCAATATGTAAGTATTCCTACAGCTCCACCAGTGAATCGCTCTGCAAATTCTAATATTGTTACAACATCGATTCAAAATGCAAATATTATTTCTGTTAAAGCGGCGGATGTAACTTTTGTATCCATTGGGCAAATTATTACCTACACAAATACACTACAAAATATAGGAACCGTTCCAGCTAACAATATTGTGTTCATTGATAACACTCCAGAAGGTACTATATTCATTGAAGATAGCTTAACAATAAATAATGTGATTCAGCCTGGCGCGAATCCAGAAAACGGAGTAACCCTTGGCACGATACAACCAAATGAAACAGTCACTATTTCATTCCAAGTACAACTTACAAATATACCGTCCGGCAATACGGTCATTAACATTTCCGACACTTCGTATGAATACCAAATTGACCCTAGCTCTCCGATTATTCAGCGTAGATCGTTATCAAATGCAGTAAACACGGAAGTACGGACGGCAAATGTTAGTGCAATTAAATCCGCCAATAGATCCATTACACGTATCGGTCAAATCATCACATATACGGTCGCAGTTACAAACGCTGGTACAGTACCTATTACAAATACTCTCCTAATTGACGCAATTGCAGCTGGCACCACATTCGTTCCAAATAGTATCCTTGTAGATGGCATACCAAGACCTAACGAAAATCCAATTACCGGAATCACCCTTAATATTATCCTTCCAAATAATACGATTATTGTTACGTTCCAAGTAAATGTAGTCTCTATACCTTCTCAAAATAACATTAATAATATCGCCGTCATTCACTATGAGTATCAACCAGACCCAAGCTTACCACCAATTTCAGAAACGACCTCTTCCAATACTACAAATATACAATTTATTGATGCTATTCTTATCGCTACAAAATCCGCTAATAAAGTATTAGCTAATATTGATGAAACCATTGAATATACAGTAGTCATTCAAAATAACGGATCCACTACAACTAACTCCATCTTTTTTACAGATACTATCGAGGATGGAACAGTATTTATTCCGGGAAGTGTACTAGTTAACAATACTGTACTTCCTGCAGCGGACCCTAATATCGGCTTTTCCATTCCTAATATCGCATCAGGTCAATCGACAACAATAACATTCCAAGTTTCCGTTACGAATTTACCTGCTGTAAATCCAACACCTAATACTGTAAACATCGTCTACGACTTTATTTTCAATCCTGACTTTGCACCAATTCAAAAATTTACTACTTCCAATACTACTTTCGTTCAAATTAATGACGCTGATATCGTTTCACTGAAAACTGTTGATTTAACTTCTGTAACGATTGGTGACATTTTAACTTATACAACAACTTTAACGAATACAGGAAATACGGATGCTACTGCTGTTGTATTTACAGACAATATTCCTGATGGAACAACCTTTATAGACGGTAGCGTTTTAGTAAATAACATTCCGCAGCTTAACGCCAATCCAAGTACCGGTATACTTGTAGGAACGATTGCTCCTGACATTTCTATCCCAGTCACATTTTCTGTTACCGTCGTAGCTCTTCCGGCTAGCGGTCGCATTCAAAATCAATCAACTTCCCGCTATACAGTAAACGGGGAAGAACAAATATCGAATAGTAATATTACCTTCACTGAAGTTATTTCTGCTAATGTAATTGCGACAAAAACAACGCCAATCCAATACGCTGACCTACAAACTATTATCCCTTATACAATTTCCATCATAAATAACGGAAATATACAAGTGGAAAACATTATTGTTACAGATATCATTCCAGCAAATACAAGCTTTATAGAGAATAGTGTTATTGTGAATGGCAACGCTCGTCCAAATGACAACCCACTTAGCGGTATACTAATTGATAACATTCTGCCTAATACGACAGCAACTATTCTATTCCAAGTACGGGTTACTTCCATTCCGCAAACAAATCCAATCTCTAACACGAGTACAATTGAATATGAATACACGGTACCAGATAGGCCACCCATTACCGAAACTATTCTTTCATCAGCTGCCGTAACAGAAATTCATCACGCGAATTTGAATAGTAATAAAGCTGTTAACCTTGCATTTGCAACGGTCGGTGATACGTTAACGTATACGATTACACTAAATCAAACTGGTAATATTTCAGCAAATGATATAATCATTCAAGATATTATTCCTCAAGGTACTACGTTTATAGAAAATAGCGTCATTGTAAACGGCGAAACTCTTCCGGGAGTGAATCCAGTAAGCGGCATACCAATTGGTACTATAATTGTAGGTGGAAATACTATCGCTTCATTCCAAGTAACTGTAACTTCTATTTCAACACCAAATGAGCTCAACAACAAAGCAATTACTACTTTTAACTATATAGTCAACCCAAATAATTTACCTGTTGCAAATACGACTACAACGAATACTGTCACAACAACTGTTCAAAATGATAATGTCGTTGCCATAAAATCTGTTAATGCCGCGAATGCATTACCTAGTCAAACTTTAACGTATACAATTACAATTACTAATAGTGGTAATGTAACGATTGAAGATCTTCTGGTCATAGACACCGTACCAGTAGATACAACCTTCGTTACTAGCAGTGTTACGATTAACGGAATCAATCAACCGAATGCGAATCCTGAAAACGGTATTACATTAGGAAACCTTGCTCCTAATGAATCTGCTATCATTACGTTCCAAGTAACAATATCTTCTTCGACTCTTCAACCTACAATTAATAACAATGCTTCTGTTTCCTATACTGTTATCATTGATCCAGATGAACCACCTATTACAATTACAAAGCAAACAAATACCGTTACAACAACACTAATTGAGCCAATGATTAGCATTGAGAAAACAGCCGATAAATCTATTGTCGTTATAGGAGATATTATTACATTCACATTAGAGATATTTAATCACTCCCCAATTCCTACAGTAAGTACTTCCGTTTTAGATATGATTCCAGCTGGTACAACATTTATAGAAAACAGTGTAACAATTAACGGTACTCCGGTTCCAAATATCCGACCAGACACTGGTATTAATATTGGTTCCTTGGCTGCAGATGGAGTAGCAACTATAACATTTCAAGTTCTCGTAACTTCTATTCCTTCAAACAGTACAATTATCAATTCTGCAACAGTTACAGTCGCTTTCCAATTGACACCACAGGATCCGATTATTACTTTCATTGTTAATTCGAATATTGTTCGTATACCAGTTCAATTTATAACTGCAACAGTCACGAAAACCGCTTCCGTCAGCTCTGCTTATTTAAACCAATATTTTGACTATACGGTGCGTATTACGAATACTTCTGAGATTTCACTTTCAAATATTTCGTTACAAGACACCATTCCAGCAGGTTTACAATTTATGAACGGTACGGTCTTCATTAATGGGGAACGCTCTCCACTAGCGAATCCGAATATCGGTTTCCTAGTCGCTACTAATTTGGAACCGAACGAAACAATTATCGTGTTATTCACAGTACAAGTGATAAGTCCACCTATTAATAATGAATTTAAAAACACAGCAAACGTTTCTTTACAACTTCAAGTCTCGCCTACCGATCCACCAATTACAGTAACCGTTACAAGTAACGAAAACATCGTCACCTTTATTCCAGAAAATCCAGATGAAACACTTCCAAATTTAAATTGTTTCTTTGACGGTGAACGTTTTATACGCATTACTCCTCGGAATATACGAAACTACTTTTGGACTTGGATTTGGTGGCGGTAATCGAAAAAATAAAAAGCTTGTAGTTTGATAATATTCAAACTACAAGCTTTTTTCATTCTACAGACTACACTTCCTCTTTTAAAACGAATTCATCACACCACCTAATACTTGTACAACTTATGCAAAGAGAAGAACATCTCAAGTTATTTTAGTTGTAATAAGCTGACCCGCTTCATTTATAGTAACTTTCCATTTTACTCCACCAGCAGTTTTCATAATTACACCTTTACTTGCTTCTAACTCAATATCTCCAAACATTCTTCCACCAGTTGTCGCTAACCAAGCATTTCCATTTTCCATAGAAGACCTTGCAAAAATACGATTAATTCGAAAACGCTTATGGTCTTGAGCGTAACCACTCAATGTAATTCTTACTTTATATAACAGATTAGCTTTCATATTCGATATAATTGTATCTCCAACATTTAATGGGACATCTGCCGCGATAATCCAACTCCCAGTTGCACTTAATGCATATTCAATTTTAATTTTCTTTGGGCTCTCTCCCCATCCAAAGTACATCCCAATACAATTCAACATTTTAATCGGATTTTTCGTAAAGTCCAGTTCAATAACAACTGGATTACTATCTGGAACATCGATATAATTCACACTTTGTTCATCTATTAAATTAAAACAATTAGCGATATTTCCTCCGTAAGGTAATTTCCCACTTACTTGCTTAACACTATACTTCAGTTGAGCATTTACTAAAATATCATCTTGATTTCCTATTAAATGTGGTTTATTCAGCGTCAAAGGTAACTGAATCCGTAGTGATTCTTCATAAGTAGACTTACAAACATTGTATTGTCCGTTATCTACAATAGTTGTTGAAAGTAAATTTGAAAAAAGGTAGTTACGATGAGAATTGGAAGAAAATTCAATTGCTATTTGTTCACTACTCATCCGGTACGTATCCCAAATCATACAGTTAAATGTATTATAAGCACCTGAACAACGAATTGCTTTTTTCGTTTGTTGTCTACATTGTACTTGAGTATCATGAAACGTATTTCCTGAGCTTTCATTTGGTAAATCACTATTCCCATCTACTTCTATTCCATACTGACATCCATCAATAAATATAGATTGAAATACATTTGCGTTAATCCAGCAAGGTGTATTTATATCATCTATATATTCTGTCTTCAAATGTATTGCAGTTTGAAAGTTTTTAATTTGAATAAAGTTAACTTGAAAGAAACTAATATAATCCCATGCTTTTTGACAATAAAAGTGTATAGCCTTACCTTTATATGACGACGTTGCATTTATTATATTTATATTTGAAATAAGAGAGTGATTAGGAACTTCTATTTGTTGTGAACCGGAAACATAAATAACAGATGACTGAAATACTTGATTAATAACTTGAATAGTACCGCCAGTTATAGAAGCATTACTTTGTAACTCAAACACATTAAAATCTCCATCAATTTGCAGCGTTACGGTAGGATCTAACTCTAACCTTACGTTGGATTTAATAACAATCGGCTTCAATATTTTATACGTATTTACCCCTGTAATTCTTACCGTCGAAATTCGGTTCGCTACACAATAATTAATCGCTTGTTGAATCGCTAACGAACTATCACTTCCCGAATTCGGAACTGCACCAAAGCAATCAATATGAACACTATTTTCTGGCGCACACTCCTCTTGTGAAGAAATATATTCTGACAAAATAAATTCACTCCTTATATTGCCTTTTTCATATAATATGTGAGTTCTCTCTTAAAAGTTTGTATCATAAAAAAAAACAAACGACCTCCACGGTCATTTGTTTAATTCATATATATCCTTCGTTTCTTCTACCATTTTAGTTAACGAGAAATTTTTTTCCGCTTTTTCTCGCGCTTTCACTCTAATATCATTCACCTTTTCTTCATTTCCTTGTAATTCCTCCAGCACGTCTGCGAATTCGGATTCGCAATATTCAGACACCAAAACACCTGATTCTCCATTTATTACCGCTTCATTTATTCCGCCGACATCTATTGAAACAATTGGCGTTCCTGTAGCCATTGCTTCAATTACTACCATTGGAAACACTTCACGAAAAGATAATAAAAGTAATACATCCATATTTCCTATAAATTCATGTGGTTCTGAAACATTTCCTAACATCTTTACACTTTGTTGTAAACCATATTTTTCTATTTCTTTCATTATAGATTCTTTCTCCGGTCCATCACCAGCAATATAAAACATAAAATCATTTCTCGTTTTTAACACATCTGCAATTTTAACAAATAGTTGATGATTTTTCTCCTTAGATAATCTCGCTAATATGCCTATCCTATAAATAGATTCTTTCTTTCTCTGCTGGAATAAAAACTTTTGAATATCCACACCATTATAAATTGTTTTGATCTTTTCTTCAGCTACACGAATTGAAATTAAATTCTTTCTTTCAGACTCACTTACTGTAATAATATTATTCACGTATTTATTCATGAAATAACGAAAGATCATTGGCATTTTCTTTTCTAGTATCGTAACATTATGTTTCGTATACACAACTTTTATCTTTCTTTTAATAAACTTTTGAAGTAACAAAGCATATAATACCATTCGTAAACTATTTGCATGAATAATATCTATCTTTCGTTTACAAATTTCTTTTCGTAAATCATAAACATTTCTCAAATGATTCCAACGGCTGAGCAAAATGAAATTTTCTTTTTTATTTAGAGATTGATATAATTCCCCATCACCTGCCGCTGTATAAACCGTAATGTTTTCATATTGCAAATTGTTTTCCAATTTACAGAAGTAACTCTCGGCTCCCCCAGTTATCAATTTATCTGTCATCAACAATATATTCATACTTGCGTCTTCCCAACTACATTGATTTTATTTTTTCTATAAGCATGATAAGCATACTTACTAAAATAAAAAAAGGTTTGCAATGAATTAAGTGGTTTTTGTGCTCTTAACAGCTTCCAATATCGGAAGGCCGCCCTTATTTTATTTCTCGAAACAGAATTTGTAACAATCCTATATTTTGCCAATACTTGCTGTATCCCTTTCGCTTCATATCCTTTACTTAACAAGTTCAGCCATAATGCTGTATCTTCTGGCTGCACACTAGGCATTTCAATACAAGGAATCTTCTCACGATCAAGCATCACTGTTAAACACCCAATAATTGTGTTTCCTACTAAATAATGATAATCAACAAATTCTGGTACGTTCACCTCTTTATTCAGGTCATTACTATTTTCATCAATTAAACTATAGGACGTATACGAAAACGCAACATTCGTTCCTTCCATAAATAACAATTGCGTCTCCAATTTATTTGGTAGCCAAATATCATCACTATCTAAAAAGGCAATATACCTTCCTCTCGCTTCTTTAATCGCTATATTCCTAGCTTTAGCAGCACCCATATTTTCTTCTAATGATAATAACCTAATTCGCGAATCCCCTTCTATCATCTCTTTAATTTTTACAACTGAGTGATCCGTTGAAGCATCATCAACGATAAGCATTTCCCAATTTTCATAAGATTGACTCTGCACAGATGTGATTGTCTCACCAATAAAACGTAAACTATTATAAGAAGGTGTTATTATAGAAACACAAGGCGCCTCGTTATGTACTGATAGACACTTTACCATCTATCATTCCCCTTCCTTCATATGTTGAAATGTACTTCACAACAACTGCTAAAAATAGAAAGAAAGCTTCGTTAATAATAAGTGACAATGACATCATCTGAAATAAAAATGCAATCATAGTCAATAAAAGATATGGCTTTTCACGAAACAAGTTATACTTAGTCAACTTCACCATTAGAATACATAAAAAAGCGCTATATAAAAGGAAACCAATTATACCTGATTCAGATAAAATTTCTAAAAATGTATTGTGTACATATAGTTTTTCATTGAACTGATACTCATAATAATTCGAGAAATTAAAAGCACCGATACCGATATATGGATTAGATAAAAAATATTTAAAAGCAGCTTCCCATAGTGTAAATCTGCCACTCCCATTATCGTGTGAAAAATCAGAAATCCGACCATTCAATATATCATCTAGTTGTCCACCCATTACTACATTCGCTAAACTAAAAATAATAACACTAAATAATACTAAACCCATTATTATTTTTACTTTTTTAGCAAAACTGGACATGCATACATATACAAAAATGACGAGCGCAATTGCTAAAATACCGCCTCTGGAAAAAGTTAATAAACCCGTTGTAACACATAGAATCAACCCTATTACATTGGTGATATTATATAAATTCGTCATATAATACATAAAAAATATTGTATTATAAAAAATAAAGATGTTGGGATCATCTAATAATCCAATTAATCTCGGATATCCTCTATCTACTAATAATCCAGCATAAATCTCTCTCTCTTCTCCGCCATATAATCCAAAATGTTGTAATCCAACTATATAGAGTATGAGACTTACAATATTAAATACTAATCCTACATAGACAATGGCTGACTCAAGTACTACTATTTCGGTGTTCCCCAGTAAATTCCTCATAATAAAATAACATCCTAAAACAAGTAATACGCCAAAAATCATACGAATACTAGCACTTAAATATATAGAAAGAATACCACTTAAACAATAGATGAAATAAAACAGTAAAAATACAACTTCATGAAAATATAGCTTTCGAATATAAAAATCTTTAATTGTTAAACAAAAATAAATGACTAGAAAAATCATATATATCTTCAAGGAAAATCCTATATATATGTTGTATTTACTTAACATAACAAAGAAAATTAGAAGAAAAATCCATTTTATCGAAATTTGCATATTATTTTCCATAGGCTATATCCCCTGCTTCGTAATATAATCCTTTTCTCGTGTTTTTCTTATAAATGAAAGAATAAGTTTTTTAAATTCGTGATCATATAGGAATATCCCAACTACTACGATTAACGTATTAAGAACAAGTGCAATCAAATTATATGTCTGTAATACATATTGCACTCCAATAAAGGTTACACCAAAATAAATTGTATACGGTATTACAATTTGGAATACAATTTTTTTCCTCACTGTACTTACTGCTATATATCCAATCAAAGCCACTATTTCAAATAAAACCATAGCGTAAGCCGCTCCTCTGACTCCGCCAATGCTACTGAAGCTATATAGCATAACTCCTCCAATCACTAAAGCAATACACTGTACGGCAGTTCTCTTATTTTGAAAGCCACTCGTTGTTAAACCATCCGCGATAGCAATATTTAAACTTTGTAATACAATAAGAAAAGATAGTATTTGGAGCGGCTCTACTGCATTATTCCATTCCTCATGAAAAAATATAGAAATAAAATAGGGTGCTAAATTATATAAACCTATCGTCATACATATTCCCACGACCGCCATTGATTTTATTTGAAGCATATTTAATTTCGTATGTTCTTCTAAATTATTCTGATTATAGTGTTTAAAGAGCACTGGAAAAAATGCCCCTGCAATTACCCCTGGCACTTGATATAAAGCCGCTGGCATCCGATAAGCAACCGCGAAAACCCCCACCATACTTAACGGTAAAGTATAATTGAGTAAGATGGGTGCTAATTGTGGCGTACTCATTATTAAAAAACCACTAACAATAAAAGGACCTAATTGCCAAAACAATCCTTTATGAATTGCTACTTTCATATTCATGCTCGTCTTTTTTCTCATAACGTATATGCTAAATAAACCGCCAATCATATAACCAAAAGCATATAAGCGAGCTGTTGTATACACTGGTAACTCTCCGAAAATGCAAAGGCATGTAATAATAATGACAACTGATGCGGATACAACTTTAATTAGTGCTATATATTTCATACGTTCCATAAGCTGAAAATAGGCAATCGCTATATTTTGCCATGTAAGGCCTATTAACATCAGGAACATTATGTTTAACATCATATAAATTAAATTTTTATCCTCATATACATAATGAATGGCTATATAACCAATTACAGAAATAAAAATAAGAAGAAGCATCCTTATCTTTACGTATGAAGATACAACCGTTTCTAAATCTACTCCATCCTTTGCCCCTTCTCGAAGAAATGTATTACTAAGCCCTAAATCTGTAAAAAATAACATTACAAACGTAAATGCTATTGCAACACTAAACATCCCGTAATTTTGGGCATTAAAAAAGTTGGCTAAAGCAATTAAGCTAATGGCTTGAAGAAGATTAGCTAAAATCGTACTATAAAATAGATGTACAATATTGTTTAGAATGGATCTACCCATACCAGTTCTCCTTTGCATGTAACCTACTTATATTTTTCTGTATTATTTTAATATTTAAATAAAATTATATTTACTATCTTGCACCATTCCCGTTCAATACAATAAAAACTGTCTTACATAAAATACGAATATCCATTTTAACCGTCTTCAATTCAATATATTCCATATCCAATTCCAACTTTTCTTTCGGATCAAGATTATATCCTCCATTTATTTGTGCCCATCCTGTTAACCCTGGTTTCACTAATAAACGCTCCCTGAATTCCGGAATAGTAGCTTCAAATTTTTTATAAAAATACTCTCTCTCTGGCCTAGGGCCAACAAAAGACATATCACCTTTTAAAATATTTATTAGTTGTGGTAATTCATCAATTCTCGTTTTTCTTATAAACAATCCAACCTTTGTAATTCTCGGATCATTTTCATTTGCCCATTGTGGTCCGTTCTTTTCCGCATCGCTAACCATCGATCTTAATTTAAATAAATAAAATTTCTTTCCTTTGATTCCTAAACGCTCTTGAAAATAGATTGGAGCCCCCGATGTCTCTAAAGCAATCAAAACACAAAAAAACAACATAATTGGTATCGTAAAAAGTAACAATATGAGTGAAAATATAATATCAAACAAGCGTTTAACACTTCGATTCAAAACCTTATCCTTTTCTTGAGCCGGAATAGCATACAACTTCGCTTGATTTGTTTCACGAATCATGGATCGTTACCCCCAAATTCAAGAATATAAAACTATACCAAGTAATTCACATTCTTTCCGCTTTATGTCCGCTATTACTTTTTTCACTGTACGCAGAGAATCTTTCCGCTTTTTGACTGCCAAAATTACTCCATCACATTTCTCCGCAATAATATACGTAGTAGGAAGCTCAAATACTTCGGATGAATAAAAGAAAATGTAATCAAAATCTTCTTTCCACTTAGCAATTACATTATCAAATTCATCCATAGCAACTAAGGGCGTTCCGCTGTGTACTGTTTTTTTTGCAGGAATACAATACAAGTATTTAGACAAATCACTTGAAAAAGTTTCATAATTAGATGGAGGGGAGCTTATTATATCGTTTACTGTTGTCATATGATCACTTTGTAATAGTAGGTGTAGTTTAGGGTCCGAAAAATTCACATCGATAAGTAACACCTTTTTTTTCATTTCCGCAAACACTAGCCCCATATTTACTATAAGCGAGGCAACGACGCCTCTGTCCTTCGTTGAAATAACTGAGAATAGTTGTTTTCCAGATTTTTTCAACTCGTGATATACAGTATAAAACTGCTCTTTCATCAGAGCATCATGCGGATCGAATGGTAGCTTTTTCTTTGTCTTAAACATCGACATGTTCACCTCGATATATAGATGATTGCTTATCAACCTCTGTAGGTTTCTTTTTTCTTTTCGGTTTCATATTTATATGACCAATAACAGAGACTGTCGTTATTTTCTCTAAATCTTGTTCCACGTATATACGTTCATCAAAATAATCTCGAAATATAGCTAAACCTACACCAACAAAAAAACTAACAATTAAAGAGATAGGAATGATAAGTTGAAATTTTGGAAACAATTTCTCCGCTTTTTCCTGTAAGTCTGGATTAATCAATATTTTTACTCCCTGTACATTCGTATATTGTTGAAAGCTTTTTTGAGATTGTTCTGCCAATGACTTTACAATTTCTTTCACGATTTTAGGATCCGAATCTTTTACTGTAACAGTAACAATTTGTGAGTTGTCCGTATTCACTACTGAAATTTTTTGTGCTAATTCATAGCTTGATTGTTCTAATTTCAAAGTGTTTTTTACTGTCGAAATAATAAGTGGACTTTTTAAAATGTCAACAAACGATGTTACAAGTTGCTTATTTTCTTGTGTTTTATTCGCTGTATTTTCCTTATTAAACTCATCTAAATTTCCAACAAGAATTTGCGCTGAATATTGATACGAAGGCTTTAGCACATACATAGAAATAAGAACTAGAGAAACGGTTAAACAACACATCGTCAAAATGATCGTTACAAATCTTCTTTTCAATAACTGTTGAAAATCTTTTATACTCATTTCTTGCTTCAATTATTTCACCGCCTTTGTCTGAATAACATCCTGCACATCATTTTCTACAAATAACTCTTTCCTCTCTCTATCAGCTCGTTTTGTTACATACTTTCCGACTCTAAATGCAAATTTTTCTACAAATACATACGAAATCATTGCTAGTATAAGCGAAAGAATAAGCGACAAAATTAAAACAATAGGTAACGGTAATATTTCATGGAGCACGTATATAAGAGAAAATAAAGATATGATATGGTATAAATAAAGACTGTAAGAAATCTTCCCCAAATATAACAAGTATTTATTATGCAGCAAGGACGACAAAGTTGATACTGACAAGCTTAATATGACAAATAGACATGCGCTTATCGCTACTACGTAGTCTCGAAATATAAAATTATTGAGCACTTTAATTTCTCCAATAAGCCCTTCATACATATAAAGTAAAATCGCAAATAAAAACCATGTAATTTTCGTATTTTTAGTACACTTACTATAAAAAGCTATTAAATTATTTTTATACTTCGCAACTAGTGCTCCTAGTAAAAACAGCACTGTGTAATGCAACGTTAATACATAGCTTGTTAATGTTAAACTCGAGCGAAATAAGAATAATATCACGACAGAACATATACTAAAACTAAACAATGATAGTAATGAACCCCTTACTGTTTTTCGTAAACAAACCATCAAAACTAACGGAAAAATTATAGATATTCGCATTTCATGTACAAGTGACCAAATCACACTGTTATATGTATCAGTATTATATTTCCCAACCAATAAAACATGCTGTGCTATTAGACTTGAAGAACTTTCAATCGTCCATGAGCGATTAAACCATTCGCTTAAATAAGAAATACCATATTTACTTATTGTAGTCTGGCATATAATAGCTATGACTATTGCCACAATATACGGAATATATATTCTGCATATACGTTTTAGAAGGTATGATCCATAGCTACTATATGTTTTTTGAATAGATTCATACAAAACAAATCCACTCAAAATAAAAAAGACAATAACTGATTCGTTACCACTACTAAAAATAAGACGTGCAGGCGTTTCTTTTAATAGATATACAACAAATGGTTTATTATCTTCATAACTGTAATTTTGAAATGCTGAGAAAATCATCAAATGATGACCAATCATTACTACCAATGAAGAAATTCCTCTTATAGAATCCAGTTCTTCATGCCTTTCCATCGTTTTACATCAACTCCTAATGAAATGATAATAATCATTTCAAAGCGACATCTTTATTCATATTCCTCTCCTTTCTTTTCATTCCAATTTTTCATATTAAAATGATTTTATAGTATAAATTTGAGTGTATTGTAACATTTTTTGTAATATTATGAATAGTTAATCTTTAAAATTGGCATATACCAATTTCAACCTCGAAAAATGGGTAATATTGTTAGAAAAACATTATAAAAATACCTTGCATATTTACAAAATTAAAGAGAGGAATAGTGTTTTTCAATATAAAATAAAAAAGATAGCCTTTATAGGCTATCTTTTTTATTTTATTTAATTACTGGCACCACTATATGCTACATGTCGTTTCTCAATTCTTTCTTCAATTTCTTTCATATTTTCTTTATTATTTAATAGTGATTGTTTATTTTCAATTAATAATTGTTTAAAAGATTTTCTCACTTTTTTTCTCATTTTCATTGTCCTCCTTGGGGGATGGTTTATATAAAAGATAAAGAATTATCTGGTTGTTCTTATAATAATTGATTGTTGTGAATTCTATTTGAACTTCATATGAAAATTACGTTTATTTTCTGACAACTTTGTGAACAACGCAAAAAAGAGATCATCCTAAAACCATTTTGAAGTTGCTTCATTTAATTATATAAATTGCTATTTTCGTCATCTTATATCGATTTATCTTGTCGAAATATTTATATATTTCAAGATGAATTCTATATTATCCCATTCACTAAGATACTGTTTTCCAAAACAAAAAAAGAAGGTGTCACCTAGTCAACGTTCGACTCATGTAACATCCCTCTTTCCAAACTATTTATAGCATATTGATTAATATTTCAGGTCTTCCCCAATTCATTTCGTTACAAACAAATCGTAGTTTTTCTTCGTTCATTGTGTGTAACCCTTCTTCTATTGAGCATGAAATTGGAACTTCACAATGAATTTGCGCTAATTGTAAAGAGATATTTAAGTTCTCTAAATCACTTTCAATTTTTGTACGCTGTGCTTTCGTTAATGATGCTATATTTTCTAGTACTGCCGATACTGTACCATGTTCTTGAATAAGCTTATACGCTGTTTTTTCACCAATACCTTTTACACCTGGATAATTATCACTTGTATCTCCCATGAATGCTTTTGCATGGACAATTTGCCAAGGTTCTACACCTTTCTCTTCCATGATTTTCTCCGGTGTATAATACTCATAATTTCCAATTCCTTTACGAAGAAGCATAACTGTAACGTTCTTTTCAACAAGTTGAAGTAGATCTGTATCTCCAGTTAAAATATAAACTTCCGCTTCGTTACAATATTGTTTTGCAAGTGTACCGATACAATCATCCGCTTCATAACCTTTCATACCGATGACTGGAATAGATAATTTCGCAGTCATTTCTTGCACTAAATCAAATTGTGGAATTAATTCTTCCGGCGGTGCTGCACGATTTGCTTTATAATTCGAGAACGATTCTGTTCTAAATGTCGTACTTCCCATATCCCAGCACGTTACAATGTGTGTTGGCTCAATTGCTTGTGTTGCCGTTAATAAATGCTTCATATAACCATGAATCCCATTCGTTGGGGTACCATCTTGTCTCTTCATAAATTGTCCGTAGACACTTGTTGCGTAAAAAGCACGAAATAATAGTGCCATACCATCAACTAATAATACTTTTTTCATAATACCTCTCCTACTAACAAAAAATAATAACCTCACGTTATCACGTAAGGTTATATATAGATTACCATTCTACGTTTTTGTTCAACTTTGTCTATTATACATTGTTTTTTTATATTTAGCATCATTAACAAATTAAGACGTTCTACCACAACAAGTATGAAGTATTCCTGAATACGTATTTTTACCTGTCGAAACAACTACAGCTTTTGCAGTTCCGCCAACAATATAAGTACCTTTGAAACATACATTTTCAAGTTCAAGTGGATTATAGTCTTTCATCCGTTTTAATGGAATAAATCGTTTACGTTCTAGATGATAGCAGCTTTCAAATTTCTCAATACTAGCATCGTTTCCTGTCAGCATAGATTCATTCACTAATAAATCATTTGCATAAATAATACGTACATCTGCTGGTACTGTATCGCCCTCTGAAAGAAAAATCATATCTCCAGGTACAAGCTCTTGTACTGGTAGCTTCATCATTTTCAATTCATTGTTTAGCCCTGTTAGGCTAGATGCTTCTACTCTAGAAACAGTAACTGTTTCACATTGTAATTCATCACGTGCATTTTGTTTTGAAAGACCTGGAATCATTTCACTTAGCTTTATCATCACTTCCGCAATACGCGCTCTTTTTGAAATTAATTCATTTCGGCCGTATACTTGAATTCGTTTTTGTGCTTCTTTCACAGATAGTCCGTCTCTTGTTGTTTTAAAATACGCAAATACAGATTTTACATCTCTCGTTGCAATTTCAATTAATAAATCTTTATTTTTTTGGAGCATTATTTGTTCTTTTATTGATTTTTTACTTAGTTTATATGACGTGTTACCCACAGTTTTGTTTGCATATAACATATTATCGTCTCCTCCTTTAAACATAGGAAGAAACGCTTTGTTTCTCAATTTATCCACTTTAGCGTGAAAGTATCTAGTGCTGGAATACTCAAATAAACGCTACATTATGATAAATATAAAGGGAGGAACAAGTCGTTTCCTGCCTACATCATATATTTTTGATTTGAAGCATATGGGTAACGGAACCGAGTCAGAATTTGACATGCTCCTCACCTCCTCATTTATTTTTTAGTTATAATCTATACTATGAAATTACTCATAGCTTTGTAACAAAAAAGACCCTTACTCATAAGAGAGCAAAGGTCATTGCATACACAAATAAGCGATTCCTAATATAATTAGAAATCTACGGACCTCTCCCTCGTCGAGTTTTAGCACTGTATAGCATAGGTTCATTACCAGCTACGTTAAGAAAAACCTTAATTCGATCATTCCTGTTGACCCATTGGCGTCTCTCGACATTTTTGGGCAGTAGCATTTCTCTATACAGGAGCCTCACCTAACAGAGACTTATTTTAATTACATAGAAAATGTTACTCTTATTTAAAATAGATGTCAACACTTTGCATGGAAATTTTTCCTTATTACAACAACTACCTCTCATATACACACTATTTCTCTTTCGACTAATTAAATGAATCAAGCACACATTTCAAAATTAGCAAAAATAAAAACCTTACGTTTAAACGTAAAGTTTTTAATAAGTTATACAACCAGCAATTACAATCCCAATTGAAAGCGATAAAAACATAAGAAAAAGACCGACTGCTTGATTATCTTCTTCGAGACTTTTATTTATATTAAAGCGTGGTGTAAGCCACTCAGCTAAATAAAAGACGATAATTTGAGCCAAAATCCCAACTGCTCCCCACGAAACCATATCAAGAAGTGAAATGGAATTAGCGGCTGTCGAATATAAAACAATAGCTAACCCAAGTAGTCGTCCTCCAAGTACATAGCTTACCGCCTTATTTCCTTGGGCCATTAGCTTAAATTCTTTTATTTTCGTTGTTACTTCCATTAGGAAAAGACCAATGCATAAAAGGCCTAGTGTTACTGCTAAATATAATAAAAAATTAATCATATACTTCCCTCCTTTTTTATACCTACCGGTAAATAGTACGATTCATTCCCCGTAATTTTTTCCCCCACACGAATACCGATACTACTCGCTTTTCCGGCAATTAAAAACGAACCAAACACATACGACAGTTTCTCCATCCCTTTTTCTGTTTCCAAGGATACAACTGGAAGTTCTGTATACTTTTGGAATATCAGCAGTGACGCTTTATATGTTTGGTGTGCATTTTGAAGCATAATATGTTCGTCCTTATCGCGAATGGTAATTGTGTCCCCTTCTCTACCAAATGAAGGTTTTTGAACGAAAGAACCTTTTCCTAAAAATAAATCTGGTTCTAAATATGTAGGTAACATATATTCTTTAATCCACTGTTGTTCCTCATTTGTATAAAAGGCCTCTTCTTCTGCTAATCCCCAAATAAGACACTGAACTGATTTGGGCTGAAGTAAAAATGCTGACAATGGATTTATTATAAAAAGCTTTCCGGCTTTTACAAGTTGCAACAGTTCCACACCTACCAAATCTCCTGTTTCAGGATCTTGATCCTCAATTAAATCTTCTATCGGATATGTTTGGCGATATAACACATCAATCTGTACTCCATCCCTATCCACTAAAGCATCTTTTGTAATTCTAAGTTCTGACATTGGCACTACTTTATTCTCAACATGGCATAACTGACTCAAATACACAGTCGTATTCCAATCCTCAATATGTTCATGATGTGCTGTAAAAACAACATTTGGGTTGTCTATTCCCTTTGTCGCTTCCATTACGGCTTTTGTAATACCAGAAGATAGTAATCGTTCTTGATCCGAGTTTGGATCATCATAGCCTAGTTTCTCGCAAACTTTTCCATTCATTTGAAAGCATTCCATAATAAAAGTTGGTGTATCACTATTAAACTCAAGCATTTTAATTTGGTTATCATCTGTTAAAACGAAATCAAATCGCGAAATAACAGATTCAGGATATAATCCTTTCATTCTAATGAATGATAAGCTCGCAGGAGGAAACCCAAGTTCAAGAAGCTGTTCGTCACTTAAATTACGCAAAAGTCTAGCAGTCTTAAAAAATATTTTCCCCATTCGTTCAGTTGCTAATTGCAATTGTTTCATAGTCTGATTTGTTATAGAGAAAACATGAAACAGACTATACTCACATTCATATAAATCCGACCAAAAATTCGGATATTTCAAATAAAAATCTTTTCTATCTCTTATGTATTGCGACATATTTTAGCCCCCAAATCCTCCCTTTGAACCGCTTCCAATTCCACCTTTAAATTCCGCAGACGATTGATAAGATTTAAACGCCGATGAATTTTTAAAAGTGGATTTATTTTGATAGTAACTCCCACCATAGAAGTAATGCCCACGATAACCTGAACTACTATCATCACACTGCCATACCCCAAGTTCATCATCCCAATCCCAATCTGAACAACTATTATCATTCGGTTTTGGGGGAAGATCTTGTGCGCAGCCAAATAAAGTGCCAGTCATTAAAGACGTTACGACACCACCTACTAACCATTTCGTTTTTGTCACCTTCGCACTCCCCTTTTTAAATTCTATTCCTATTATATAAGATAGCATGATAAAGTAGAAGAAAAAGGAAGAAGAGGGATAAAATGCGCTTAGAATATCGACTTAACGATGAAACGAAAGGGTATCCTGCTTTATGGAACTACGCAAATATTTCTAATTCTGAAATCATCGCACGCATGACTTGTGAATATTTTATAAAAGATAAAAATACATATGTTGTTACTGCAACTTCAGTAGATTCAGACGGAACAGCAGTTATATATATTCAAAAAGAAGAGTTTGCAAATGACCCTTCAGACCCTATATACTCCCACATCGGTTTTGAAGTTAGAGAACTACGTGAAACGAGTTCATGCATAATAGATAGTAAAGATATATGGAACTATGAAGAAATTTTACCATCTCTTCATTCAGATATTATATATATTCAGCGCGACGGCATGCATATGGAGTTCACTTTAGATTCAAGAGAGATTGATGAAGACAGAAAGTGCTATATTTATTATGGAAACTTCACAGGTGAATCCAGATAAAGTAGATATATTTATACAACAAAAAAACCTTACGTATAAAACGTAAGGTTTTTATTTAGCCCCACATATGCCGTTCTCTCTAGATGTCCATAAACCTGCTCTCACAGGTGGATGCTCTCACAAATGTTTGTAACTTCCTTCTTAAAAAGACGGCATGTTAGCTACATTTAAATATTGAACTTCCATATTAAACTTATTGGTTTAAGACATGCATAAGCTACGTACACCGTAGGAATTTTATATAATGTTAGTTGAAATAAGCCCCCCGCACGTGCCGCTCCTCGTAAATGTCCAAAAACCCGCTACTCGCAGGTGGATGCCCTCACAGTTACCGTACATCTTCCTCCACAAGGAAGGCTTGATGATGGTCGCTAAATATTGAGCTTCCGTATAACTAACATCGGTTTTAGACATAAATAAGTTACGTACACCGCAGGATGTATTATTTACTTGTCGTTATATTATCACATTGTTTCCAATGTGTAAAATACAAAGTTTTTCGAGCAATCTCTTGCTTGTGACCTTATTTTAATACAAATTATTTTTGCATGCAAGTGATTAATCTTCTTCTTTTGCAATTTGATTTTCTGAATAAGAAATCCAATCACTCCAGCTACCTGCATACAATTTAATATTTTGAAAACCAGCTAATTTTAATGCAACTATATTTGGGCACGCTGTAACACCAGAACCACAATATACGATTGTTTCCTTCTCTTTATCGAGATTTTGGAAACGTCCTTGCTGTTCCTCGTTGTTTTTAAAGCGTCCTGATTCTAAAATTCCATCTTTCCAAAAATAGTTTACTGCTGTTGGAATATGCCCTGCCTTCGAATCAACGAGTTCTTCAGCACCAGCATAACGTTTTGACTCTCTAGAATCAATTAACGTAATATCTGTACCTGCATGAATATTCTCTTTGACCGTGTCCATCGTTACAAGCATATGATCTTGTATATTTGCTTTGAATGCTTTTCGTTTAGCAACAGGAATTTCCGTTGTTATCGGTAGTCCATTCTCTTTCCAAGCTGGAAATCCGCCATCTAATATATATACTTTCTCATGTCCTACATAGTTTAATAACCACCAGAGACGAGAAGCATTTGCACCCGCTTCACTGTCATATGCAATTACTGTCGTATGTTCATCAATACCAGCTTGCGAAAGCTTGTCTGCAAACTCCTCAATATTTGGCAACGGATGGCGACCACCATGTTCTGTTACAGGACTTGATAGATCTAAATTTAAATCAAAATATAACGCATGAAGAATATGTTCTTCCTCATACTTTTCTCTACCCCAATTAGGATTCGCTAAATCAAAACGACAATCGATTATACGGACGTTCTCATCTTCTATATGCTCACGTAACCATTCGACTGTAACTATCATCTTTAACGACCTTCTTTCTCTTGCAAACGACTTACATACTCCATAACCATTTCTTCTGTAACATATTTACGCTGTAGTGTAACACCATTTTTTGCAAGATCATTAATTTGCTTTGTTACAACATTAATGACATCAACCGAAAATTCTTTCCCATTTGACGCAAGAGATACGGCTGCTTCAATAGCTGCTTCACGCTGCGCATCTAATTGTAAACATGCTTTTACACTTTCATTTTGTTTACGAGAATGTGCTGTAATTGCTTTATGTACTTCCATCTTCTCTTCCCCCTAAATAAGTTATACTTTCTTATTCAATTCCATTGCAAGCCGAATCATATCACGGCATACAATTCCATTTTCAATAATCTCTTCTTCATAATGCTTCGAAAAGTAATCAAAATCAATAGAAAAAATACGAAATCCACATTTTTGATATAACGCAAGTTGTGAAACGCTAGAATTACCTGTCCCAATTTCAATTTTGTGCATGTCATATCCTTTAGCTATTTCTATCGCATGCAGCAACATTTTCTTACCAATATCTTTCCCTTGCATATGTTCTACAACCGCAATATTCATAATTTCCATCGTCTTTGGTCTTGTTTCCAACAACACATATACACCAACCACTTTCCCCTCTACTTTAGCTACATATACCATTCCTCTCTGTATATATGTAGCAATTTGCCGCTCGCTTGGATCAGCAAGCAAGAGTAAAGACTTTGGCACATTATCTTTAGAAACACGCTCTAATACAACATCCATAAAAATCCCCCTTCTCCATTGTTCTAAACCCTCCTTGTCTACCATAAGTAATAGAAAGGAGGGATTCACCATGGACAACAATGAGAAAAAATGCAACGTCATCTCCATTGATGGAAAGAAAAAGAAAAGCGACACATATTCCTATCCAAAATTAGTAGTCGAAAACAAAACATATGAGTTTTCTTCATTCGTCTTATGCGGTGAAACACCAGACGGCAGACGCTTAGTTCTTACACATATGATTTCTACTGATGAATTCGCAGGGTTCGTAAAATCTTTAGATACTGTATTACAAAAGAAAATTGAACGAATCTTTTTTTCATAGCGACTATATAACATAAATTTCTTTTTCTATTTCTATTAACTGCTTTTGAAGCTCTTCTTTACTTTGCTCATATAGTGTTACATCAATTTTTTCAGCTAAAGCGAATAATATACTTTCATAATATTTCTCAACATCTTGCTGCATCACTTTTTGGAATAAATTCCATTTTGTATCCCACTCTTGCTTATAATGATGAACGAATAAATCTTCTTCATCAGCTACATAGTTTGATACGAAAGGTTCTAGCACTCCTTTAGCGTCTTCTTGCATAAAAGCTTTATCATTTTTTTCAAAAAAGCTTTTCTCGTTTTTAAAATGCGCTAGTGCCTTTTTGAAATCTTTTATTTCTATTGAAGGAAATGGCTCTTTATGTGTAATAACTTTATATTCATAATCTACTGTTCCGCCCAAAGAAATCGATTCATTTTCTCCCTTGCAGTTCACAACAATTTCATCCTTTGCACGCTTCATCGCTTCATCTATCCATCTTTCAAGACGTAATGATGTCGCACGCATTTCTTGTAATAAATCATGTTGAATAAATGAAACTAATTCCATTACACACTGTTGCAACTGCGTTTTTACATTCCCATCTGTTCGAAGTGATGCCGGGTTAATAAATTCAGTAAACACATCGTTATAGCGTAGGAATAAGCGTTGTTGTACGTAATAAAGCAATTCTTTCACTTCATTTTGCATTGCTTGTTCTTCAGCGAGCACACTATATGACGAAATAATATGAAGTAGCTGATCACGCTCTGCTTCATATTTTTTTGTTTGCTTCACTTTCTCATCATTTCCCTGCTTTGCGCCATTTATCATATTTACAAGAAGTTGATTTGCTCCTTGCAATGCACCATATAAAGCATGCACAGATACAAGCATTAAATCCCTCATCATAAAGGACGTAAATGATTCTTCAAACTTAGCAATCCCAGAGTTTTGTAAAATGCCATACTTTTCTTTGTCAATACTTTCCCCTTGTTTTTCCTCAAGCGCACATAAACTTGAAATTGCAAATAAACGTGGATTTCTAATGCCATATTGTAAGAGCTGATCCGCAATATAACCTTTTACCATTTTAAGTTCTTCTTCAGACTCTGCTAAATCGGCCGCATTAATTAAGAAGAACATTTTATCAAGCGCAAACGTATCCTTTACACGACCGAGCTGAATTAAAAATTCACGATCTGCACGAGAGAAAACATGATTATAGTATGTTACGAATAAAATAGCATCCGCATTTTTAATATACTGGAATGCAACATCCGTATGGCGGGCGTTAATAGAATCAGCTCCTGGTGTATCTACAAGAGCTACTCCTTGCCTTGTTAAAGCACAATCATAATAAAGCTCCATATACTCAACAAAGCATGATTTTTCTTCATTAGCTACATAATCAGAGAACTCCTCTAACGTAACTTGTACTTGTTCCCCTAAATGCGTAGCAACTGCCTCATATCCTTTTTGTACCGCTCGTAAAAAGCTAAATGTTGTTTTTTGCTTCCCGCTCGGTGAAGGATATTTCATAATTTTATCAATTTGCGTTAATGCTTCATCTAACGTAGTAATCTCATAGTGAAACAGCTTATAAACAGCTTTCATATCTTCTAATAGTGCTTGCTTTGATTTAAACTGAACAATTACTGTTCCGTGTGGTTTTTCCTCTGTAACCGGCAAAATTTGATTAATCGTTGCTGTCGTTGGGTTTGGTGATACAGGAAGTACCTTTTCACCGAGCAATGCGTTAGCAAATGATGATTTCCCAGCACTAAAAGCTCCAAATAATGCTACTGTAAATTGCTTCGTTTCTACACGCTGTCTTTTTCCAACTACTTCTTGCTGTAAATGTTTCAGCGCTGGCAATGGATCTAATATTGTTTCAGCTTTCTTCACTTTTTCTAATATACGCTGAATATTTAAAGCTGCCGTCCCTTTCATTTCTTCCTCACTAGCCATTTCGTTATCATTTACGATTTCTTGCTCTTGTAGCGTAAACTTCTCACTAACAATTTGTTTTTCACTTTGTAATATTTCGTCTATTCGCAATCCATCTGGTATAGAAATATGTTCATTCCAAACATCTCCTAAATAGCTCTCATATTCCTCATACGCCTTAATATATTGTAATTTCGTTTCTTTTGCTGTTTGTAACATCGTGTATTTTTCAATCTCTTCTTCAATACGAGCAACTTCTATCTTCGCTTTTTTCTGCAATGTACCCGTACTTTTCCCAAAGATTTGCTGAGATTTCATAAAGTATCTTTTTTTCAACTCATTTGCAACATCAGCTGTATATAGAAGTAAGTAATCACCGGTAAAGCCAGCCCCTTGTTTAATTGTTTCAGCCAATAATTCTGGCCCGAAAGCAATCTCTAGAGCATATATGTCCTTCCCAATTTCCTCTGTAAATAATCCCTCTTCTTTTAAGAAGGTTACAATGAATTCTTTCACATGAAAATCAAGTTGCGTTTCAACAGTCTTTTGAAGGGCGGAATGAAAAGCATCTACACGTCTCTGTTTTTCTTGCTCCGTCTTTCCCTTCGCAAATAGCAAACCAACTTTAAATTTCGTTAATTTCGTTTCTAAATACTCATTTGCCAATTCTCTCATTTCAAATGGCATTAAATACGCGTTATCTAATATAGCTTGTAAACCTTTAATAAATTCATTTCTTACATCAGACTCTTTACTCGATGCTCGATTTTTATTTTCAATTAACTCTTCCTTCTTTTCAACAATCTCTGAAAGCGACAGCGGTGACACTAATTCTTCCTCATATTTTATAAGCTGCTTTTCATTTTCAGAAAGAATAAATGAGAAATGTTCTTGCAGTAAATATTCTGTTTCTCGCTCCATTCCCGCACTTACATACTGCTCTTTTTCTTTCATGATAGAAGAGATTAGTACTTCCAAACTTTGAATCTCATTGTATGGATGATTCATCATTCGCAGTGATGTATAAAAAATACCATCTACTTCAATATCCCAGTTAGCAAAAGATTGTTTTACACTTTCTCTATACTCTTCAAAAGATAGTTCATTTTCTTTATGTTTATCTATTTGGTTTACAACAAGATAAACCGTTTTATTACGTTGTTTCAATTCTTTAACAAATTGTAAGTTTACTTCTGATTGGACATGGTTATAATCCATCATGTAAAAAATAACATCTGCAAGATGCAGTGTTGATTCTGTTGCTAATTGGTGAGCATCATCTGTAGAATCAATTCCTGGCGTATCAACTAACATAACTTCGTCAGGAATTGGTGCATCATTTCGATAAATATGAACACCAATTACTTCATCACCGTCTTTACATATTTGTTTTAATTCTTCTGCTGAATATGCGCCGTCATATTCATACTGTTCTCCAGACTTAATCGTAACAACAACGCGATCAGAACCTTTTTCAATTTTAACGACATTAGCACTCGTTGGAATTGGACTTGTCGGTAGTAATTGCGCTTTATATAGATGATTCATCATTGTCGATTTCCCTGCCGAAAAATGACCACAAAAAGCTATCATAAGCTGTTCTTGTTTATATTTTTGAATCACTTCAAACAACTTCAAACTATTCTCTGCATCTCCATGTTTTTGCCACTCTTCATAAAAACAAACAAGTTTTTTCATACCGTTTGTCTGTACTATGTTTGTCATCCCCTTGTTCCCCTTTATCCAAGATGTATATACTGTATCCCGCTATTTGTGTGACAATAATCATTTAGGACTGAGCATCCCAATGATTACAGTTTCACTTTACTATCATACTAAATTTTCAGCATATTCTCATTAAAAATAAAAAAATCCCTTTCATTCTTTTTACAAATGAAAGGGATTTTATGTAATATTATTCATTTTGTTGTTCCTACTCCATTTAATACATACTTTGTAACACCAACATATATAGCAATCGTTCCTGCAACAAGTGCATACATCATATTAACACACCAACCTTTTTTGATAATGATTATCACTTTTGAATACATTTTATCATTAAAGAGAATCATTATCAACAAATTTCTAAAAAAGAAAGCTCCTTCGGGAAAAGGAGCTTTACTGCCTGTTTTAAAGAAGTTTAAAACTTGCTGTGCACTCTTATTATATCTCATAATTCACAACTTAACAGCTTTAAAAATTGGAAATCTCCCCTATCCCCTCCCTCTTACATTTTGTATAATAAAAGGGAATTACTTATCAAGGAGGAAAAAAATGACACAAAATCTCACACAAGGCGAGAGGATACACTCAATTGATATTATTAGAGGAATAGCTGTACTAGGTATTTTTCTTGTTAACTGGCCAGTTATCGCTGGTGTTGATTCTCGAGACATTTCAGGCGTTTATGATGGGTTAGACAGCTATATTCGCTTGTTTTTTGACATGTTTATTCAAACGAAGTTTTATACTATTTTTTCATTTTTATTCGGATTAGGTTTTTACATCTTTATGAGTCGTGCTGAGGCGAAAACAGATCGTCCGAAAACTTTATTTGTGCGTCGTTTGCTCATTTTATTATTATTTGGTTTCTTGCATTACGTTCTTTTATGGGACGGAGACATTTTACATAGTTATGCAATCGCTGGATTTTTCTTATTTTTATTTTATAAAAGAGAACCTCGTACCATTTTAATATGGGCAATCGTTTTATTAAGTATTTTTCAGTTTTTCATGCTAATCGCTGGTATTATGATTTCATTCGTTCCAAAGGCAGAATTAGGATTTTCCTTACCTATCATGCCACTTGAAGACTGGATGTCACACATACAAAATCGTTTCCATGCATTTTATGCTGATGGAATTGGACTAAACGCATTCATGCTCCCAGAAACAGTTGGGCTATTTTTACTTGGTTTATACGCCGGCAAAAAGGATATTTTCCGCCGCACGAAAGAGTTAGATCCAAAGCTTAAAAAATGGCAAATTATTATGTTCATTTTAACATTGCCAATGTGGTTCTTCATGGTCCGTTATTTCTTATCAAAACCATCTTATGAACCAATTTATATGCAGGTCTTTACAATGTTTAGTGGAAAAACATTATTCATATTCTACATTTTCACGCTCATGCGTTTATTACAAAAAGAAAGATGGCAAACATTATTACGTCCGTTCCAGTACGTTGGGCGAATGGCGTTAACAAACTACCTTTCACATACAATTGTTACATTACTTGTATTTGGTCTATTGCTCAAAAATTATTATCCTGCTCCATTATGGGTAGGACCTCTATTTTGCATCGGTTTCTATACGTTACAAATTTTTATTAGCCGCTGGTGGCTTTCTCGCTATCAATATGGACCACTTGAATATATATGGCGCCTTGGTACGTACGGAAAGATAATGCCACTTAAAAAGAAAAGCAAGGTCTCATAATGAGACCTTGCTTTTTACGCTTCTCTTACTGCACTTTGCATCGAAACAGGCTCTTCTTTTACTTTCACTTTACGCTGCGGTACCATATTGAATACAATATTTAAAAGTACTGCTGATGCACTTCCTAGAACAATTCCGTTATCCGTTAAAATACGAATATTTTCAGGAAGCTGTGAGAATAATGTTGGAACAACTGTGACTCCAAGTCCGATTCCAACAGAACATGCGACAATTAATAAATTTTCTTGTTTTCCAAAATCAACACTGCTTAACATTTTAATACCATATGCCATAACCATGCCGAACATCGCTAGCATTGCACCGCCAAGTACTGATTTCGGAATAATTGTTGTAATAGCTGCGATTTTTGGAATGAACCCAAGAACAATTAACATACCACCGCAAGTATAAATAATAACGCGATTTCTTACTCCGGTTAATTGAACAAGTCCTACGTTTTGAGAGTAAGTTGTATATGGAAATGCGTTAAAAATTCCACCTAAAACCATTGCTAATCCTTCTGCACGATAACCTTTTGTTAATTCTTTTTCACCAATCTTTTTATTACAAATATCAGATAATGCAAAATATACACCTGTTGCTTCTACAATCCCTACACAAGCAACGAGAATCATTGTAATAATTGGTGTTAATTCAAATGTTGGTGTACCGAAGTAAAACGGCTGAATACCATGGAACCAATCTGCCTCTCCAACCGCTTGCAAGCTTACTTTCCCCATAAATGCCGCAACAATTGTACCGAACAACAGACCAAGTAATATAGAGATTGAACGGATAAATCCGTCAAAGAAACGATACATAATGATAATAAATAATAAAACTCCAAATGCTAAAGCTAAATTTTCAAGACTTCCGAAATCTTTGCTGCCTACTCCTCCAGCCATATCATTAATAGCTGCTGGAACAAGTGTAACCCCAATGACTGTAACGACAGATCCTGTTACAACAGGAGGAAATAGTTTTACAAGTTTCCCAAATAATTTCGCGAAAATAACAACAAATAATCCCGCAGCAATAATTGCCCCATATATGGAAGACACACCGTATTGTTTACCAATTGCAATCATCGGCCCAACAGCTGTAAAGGTACAACCAAGTACAACCGGAAGCCCAATACCGAAAAAGCGATTTGATAATGCTTGTAAAATTGTTGCTACGCCGCACATTAATAAGTCAATCGATACTAAATACGTTAATTCTTGTTGATTTAAACCAAGTCCTCCGCCGACAATAAGAGGAACAATAATTGCGCCAGCATACATGGCCAGCATGTGCTGCATACCAAGCGATGCGATTTTAAATGGGTGCTGCTTCATTGTTAATTCACCTCCGCAGTTTCTTGCTGTACAAATGTAACTGTGCCGTTATCAAGTGATGCAATTTCTGCTAGTGATTCAACACGAACACCCTGTTCACGCAGCTTCTTTCCTCCATCTTGAAATGCTTTTTCAATAACAATGCCAATTCCCGCAATACTTGCACCAGCTTGCTCTACTAAACTCATTAATCCTAAAGCAGCCTGGCCGTTTGCTAAAAAGTCATCAATGATTAACACACGATCATTTTCATCGATATGATTTCGAGATAATGAAATCTCGTTCGTTTCTTGTTTTGTAAATGAGTATACTTTCGCCACATACATATTATCTTGTAACGTTAACGATTTACGCTTTCTTGCAAAGATTACTTTTACACCAAGCTCTAATGCAGCCATAACTGCTGGTGCAATGCCTGAAGATTCAATCGTCACGATTTTTGTAATGTTATCTTTTTTAAAACGTTTAGCAAATTCTTTTCCAATTTCTTGCATAAGTACTGGATCAATTTGGTGATTTAAAAACGCATCTACCTTTAATACGTCACCAGATAAAACCTTTCCTTCGTTCAAAATCTTTTCTTGTAATACTTTCATGTTTGTTCCTCCTCTTATGCAATAAAAAAACTCCAAAAGCCGCCACCACTCGTTACAAGTGAGAGACGCGCTTTTGGAGTTTCGCAAAAAAAGAATGCTAAACAAGCAAATATATTCGTCCTCACTCATAGTCAAAGTATTTACGGTACTTCGGTAGAAACTTGCAGGCCATATCCCCGCGATTATATGAGTGTAGCTAACTATTTATTTTATAGAAGGATTATAACGCACTTTTTATATTTTGAAAAGCATTTATGTGAAAAACACGTACAAATTTTATAAAAACAATATTTTCGTTCGATTTTTGCAAACTCTTACATTTCATATTAAAGCGTCGTTAAAATGATTGGTCCATCTTTTGTAATCGCAATTGTATGCTCATATTGAGCTGATAATTTACCGTCCATCGTTCTTGCAGTCCATCCGTTTAAATCAACTTTAGAATATCGCATACCTACATTTACAATTGGCTCAATCGTAATTACCATTCCTTCTTGCAGCTTAGGTCCTTGCCTTGGTTTACCAAAATGAAAAATTGCTGGTTCTTCATGAATCTCTTTACCAATTCCATGTCCCGTAAAATCTCTTGCGACAGAAAAACCTTCAGCATTTGCATAACTTTCAATGGCATGGCCAATATCTCCTACATGATTACCGATTACCGCCTGATCAATCCCTTTATACAAAGCACTCTCAGCTACTACCAATAACCTTTCTGCTTCATCAGAAACATTTCCAACTATATACGTCCAAGCAGAATCTGAAAGACCACCATTTAAGTTTACTACCATGTCAATTGTTACAATATCGCCCTCAGTTAAAGGAACATCGGCCGGAAACCCATGACACATTTCATCGTTTACAGATGCACATATCGCATATGGATACCCGTTGTAACCTTTCTGTTCAGATGTAGCACCATGATCTCTTAAATACATTTCAACAAACGTATCAAGTTCTTTTGTAGTTATACCTGGTTTCATCATTTTCGCAATTTCTTTATGACATGAAGCAAGTAATTTCCCAGATTCATGCATCAAATCTATTTCGTTTTTCGTTTTAATTGTAATCATACTATCTCTACCTCTCCTTACTAAACTTGCTATTTACTACTAAACTTCAATCATACACATCCTCTTCCAAAATTTCAAAACCTCCAATTACAGCGAGCACAAAAACAAACATCATTTATTGCTACATCAAAATAAAAAACAGAAGCTCTCCTCTGTTTTTTAATCATTTTTACATATATAATTCATTTTCAAAAACTCAAAACAACTACCATTTGTTTTCTGTATAAACGTTCCAACCGCTTCAAACCCTGCTTTTTTATACACTTTAATTGCTCTTTCATTAAATGTCGCTACTGATAGTGTTATATAGTTACAACCATATTTTTCTTCACTAAAATCTAGTCCAGCTTTTACGAACTTTAAACCGAATCCATTTCCAGTTATATTAGGTCTCATTCCTAGTCCGATATCAACCGTTCGACTATTCATTCTGAAAAAGCTAAAAAAGCCAATAAGAGTACCATTTTCCTTCACAGCAAATGTGTCGTCCCCTCTACTCTCATCATGTAAAAATTCAGCTAAATCTTCTTGATCTGCCTCTATATCATAAAAAGAATACTCCCCTTCATAATGCCAGTTGTATGCAATTTCTTCCGCTTCCGTTTGCGACATTACTGTAAATATATAGCCCATTTCTCACACTCCCTCATAAAAAAGAGCTGCAATTAAGCAGCTCCTGTGTTATAACTCATAAATCTCTTTATATTTAGCTTCTAAATAATCAGCTAAGTAGTTTGCATTTAACCCTTCACCTGTTACATCTTCTAAAATTTCAAGCGGCTTTTTCGTTTTACCATATTGGTGAATATTTTCTGTTAACCATTCACGAATTGGTGTTACGTTTCCTTCTTCTAATAATGCATCAAAGTTCGGAATGTCTTTTATCATTCTTTCCTTAAATTGCGCTGCATACATATAACCAAGCGCATAAGATGGGAAGTATCCAAATGAACCACCAGCCCAGTGAACATCTTGCAATACACCTTGTGCATCGTTTTCTGGACGAATTCCTAAATATGCTTCCATCTTATCATTCCAAGCCGCTGGCAAATCCTTCACTTGTAATGTACCATCAAACAATTCTTTCTCAAGTTCATAACGAACCATGACGTGAAGCGGATATGTAAGCTCATCTGCTTCTATACGAATGAACGATGGCTTCGATTCGTTAATCGCATCATAAAACTCATCTACTGATATACCATTGAATTGACCATCGCTATACTCTTTTAATAAATCATAATTTTTCTTCCAGAATGATTTATTACGACCGATAAAGTTCTCAAAGAATAATGATTGTGACTCATGAATACCCATAGATGTTCCACTACATAGCGGTGTACCTTCAAATTTCTCTGCAATATTTTGCTCATATACAGCATGACCACATTCATGAATTGTTCCAAACACTGCCATACGGAAATCTCTTTCGTCATAGCGTGTCGTAATACGAACATCCCCTCTATTTAATGTAATCTCAAATGGATGTACCGTTTCATCAAGACGACCTGCTTCAAAGTCATAATTCAATTGCTTTAATAGCTCTAATGTAAAGTTTTTTTGTTTTTCTTTTGAAAAATGTTCTGATAAAGCACTTGTCTTTAATCTCTTTTGCGACTCCGATATTTCTTTTACGAGCGGAACGATACGCTCTCGTAGTTGACCAAATACGTGATCTAACACTTCTACTGTAATACCCGGCTCATACATATCTAATAATGTATTGTATTTATATGTTTCGTAACCCCAATATGTAATAAATTTCTTTTTAAATTCAACTATTTGTTCTAAATACGGACGGAACATTTCGAAATCAGATTTTTCGCGGGCTTCTTCCCACACACTCTCCGCTTTCGCTTCTAATTTCACATACGCTTCATATTCCGCTTGTGGAATTTTCTTATTTCTATCATATTCTTTACGACACTCTTCAACCATTTTCTTTGTCGTTTCAGAAAGTTTGTCTTCACGTATTAAAGCTTCAAGCTCTGTTAAATAGTTCCCCATCTCATCTGAAGTCGACATGGTAAACACTTCTGATGAAAGCATACCAATTACTTCTGAACGCTGGTCTACACCTTTTTTAGGCGCACCTGTTCTCAAGTCCCAAAACATTAAGCTTAATGCTTCTCCGTAATTCTGTATCTTCTTCACATATGTTAAAAATTGTTTTTCTACTTCATATGTAGCTACTGTCATCGTATAAAAACCTCCTTTTTCTACCTCAAACTTAATTCGACATGGAAATCTAAATTCCTTTTATAATAGAAAAAAAGCTTGGCAAGCGCCAAGCTTTCTCCTTATAATTCTTTACCTTCTACTGGTAGTACGTTTTTCACCGCTTCTACCACTTTCTCATCTTCTGTATCAGATAAGAAGATTGATATAGCACCTTTATCGTCGCTCGTACGAATTAAACGGCCAATCCCTTGACGAAGACGTAAAATCATATATGGTACATCTACATCCCAGAATGGATCATTTACATGTTTACGCTTCGCTTCAAACACAGGATCGTTTGGAGGGAATGGTAATGACCAAATAATAACATGTGATAATGATGAGCCAGGAATATCTAAACCTTCCCATAAATGAACGGCACAAAGTACAGTCTCTTCTTCATTTTGGAAACGAGAAACGAGCTGACTAATTTCTTGATCCCCTTCATATAGGAACGGAACTGACATTTGCTCTTTACTTACATATTCTTTAAACGCTGCAAGCTCTTGTGTTGTACGGAATAATACAAGTGTACGTCCATTTGTTTTCTGTATATTTTCAAGTGTATATTGACACTTTCTTTCCCATTCATTTTCTTTCGTATGCGATAATAAGTTTACTGCCATTTGCTCTTCATAATCAAACGGTGAGGCAACTGAGAATGATAAGTAATCTTTTACCCCTAGGCTGTTTGCAGTAAATGCGAACGAATCATTGTCCGATAATGTCGCAGAAGAGAAAATGTATGGAATTTTCTTCGAGAATACTTTTTCTTGTAACACTTCTTCAACTGCACGCGGCATAATAACTAACGTGAAGGCACCATCACCTTCTTCACCCCACGTAATTACATTTTTCTCATGCATGAAAAGACGAAGTGAATGTTCTAACACATCTAAATGTTCATCAACGATATTTAAATCATACGTGTTTACTGTATGCATTTCACTTTCAAATACCAGTGCATCACCGACTTCACCGATTTTCGCATAAAGTCTTTTCGCTTCTGCAGTTACTTTTTCTGTCACAGTAATTTCTAAACGATCAGAACCTTCAATTTCCTTTTTATTCTCTTGTAACACATCGAAGAATCGCTCTGTTTGCCAAATTGTTTCTTCTACTAAATGTGCAAACTCTTCACGAATATCATTTTGTAACAATCTCGTTAAAAGTTGCTCCATCATCGTTTGCTTTAAACGGTACGTTAAGGCTTTTTGAGCTGCATATTCTACAAGATGTCCTTCATCGAATACAACGCAGCTACTTTCAGGTAGTAATGGAATTTGTCCTTCACGTTTACGAGCATCGTACGTCCAAATATGATCCATATAGAAGTCTTGAGAACAAATGATTAAATCTGCCGCTTTACGATAATGTTCACGAGAAAGAGTTTGTCCACAGCGATGACGTGAATCGCAAGTGAAGCAATCTTGGAAGTAATCCCAGTTTACTTTTGACCATTCCTCATCATTTAAAAGTGGAAATTCTTTTCTGTCACCATAGTGAGTAAAGTTTTGCATCGTACCATGATCAAATACAAACTGTGGTAATTCATAATATACGTCTTCAATTACTTCCGGAGCTCGTCCACTCATAACATCTTCAAGTTTACGTAAACATAAATAGTTATCCATCGATTTCGCAAGTCTTACGTCAACAGATAGTCCTAATGCTTCAGATAACTTAGCAATGTCCCCTTCTTCTTTCACAAGCTGCTCAATTAACGTTTCATCTGCACAAGCGATAATAGCAGGTTTCCCTGTATAACGTGCATAACAAATTGCATATAAAAGATATACAATTGTTTTCCCTGTTCCTACTCCCGCTTCTGCGAACATAACTTTTTTCTCTTGGAAAGCGCGCTCTAACTGAAACGCCATAAAAATTTGTTCATCACGCTCTTCAAAGCCTTTTTCCGGAAGGATGTCGTAAAATACATCTCCAATCCACTCATTCAACTTATCATAAAAATTGTCTTGTTTTCCTACTTCAAATGGTAATCTCTTCTCAGTAAACATCCTTAGCCTCCAACCAAACAGTTTTTCTATAAAAAGATTTAGTAGCTGCTACTCATATGCGTGCAGCCACTTTCCCCTGTTGCAATACATAGAAATACACGAAAAAAAATTTCCCTTTCGAAAAAGGAAAATTTTCTTCTATATTAATGACTTTAAATACCGTTTATCAATCGCTGTTTCATGTGAAAGAGCTGATAAATATTCTTCCTGCGCTTTTTGTATTTCATCTATAATTACGCCTTGACTATCCACTTCTTTTCCGAGCACATCATACGTACGGTGAATAGCTTTTTGAATCATTGATAATTGAAAACTATCCATATCACTGCCTCCTTTACGCATTACATAATAGCCAGTATATGCGTGCTGGAGGAGTTTTATACTATGGATTACGCGGTGGACGTTTTCCGAAGTATTGGTAGTAATCTGTACGGATAAATCCGTTAAATAGTTTACGTTTCTTCGACGCATCTTTTCCGTAACACTTCTCAAATGCTTCGTAACTTGTTAATAAATACATTGACCACGTATCTAACGGGCGGAATACTTGTCCCATTTCTTTATACAGTTGTTCAACGAGCGCTTTTTCACTTAAACGTTCTCCGTATGGAGGATTCGTTACGACGTAGCCATAATCCTCTTTTGTTGTGAAATCTTTTACTTGCATTTGTTTAAATGTGATTAAATCACCTAAACCTACTTCTTCTGCGTTATCTTGAGCAACTCGAATCATACGATGGTCAATATCAGATCCAATGATTTGTAATGGTTGATTATAATTTGCTAAATCTTCAGCTTCTTGACGAGCTTCACGCCAATTTTGTTTACCAACCCAGCCCCATTCATCCGATGCAAAACCTCGGTTAAATCCTGGTGCGATATTTTGTCCAATTAATGCAGCTTCAATCGGAATTGTTCCAGATCCACAGAAAGGATCCACGAAAGGACGATCTGGCTTCCAGTTCGTTAACTTAATTAAAGACGCAGCTAATGTTTCTTTTAAAGGAGCTTCCCCTTGATCCATGCGGTACCCACGTTTATGAAGTCCAACACCACTCGCATCAATTGTTAATGTTGCAATATCTTTCAACATTGCAATCTCGATACGGAATAACGGACCATCTTCTTCAAACCAAGTTGTACGTTTATATGTTGTTTTTAATTTTTCAACGACAGCTTTTTTAACGATACGTTGGCAATCCGAAACACTGAATAACTCAGATTTTAAAGATTTACCGATAACAGGGAATTCTCCGTTCTCTGGAATATAATCTCCCCAGTTTAATGCTTTCGTTTTTTCAAATAGCTCATCAAATGTTGTTGCTTTAAATTCGCCAACTTTAATTTTCACACGGTCCGCAGTACGTAACCATAAATTCGTGCGACAAATCGCCTTTTCATCTGCTTCAAATGTTACTTTGCTGTTTTCTACTTGACATTCATAACCAAGATCGCGAACTTCTCGGGCAACTAACGCTTCAATACCCATTGCCGCTGTTGCAATTAAAGTAACTTTTCCCATTTGCATTCACCTCTTATGTATATTCAAACAATAATTAATAGCAATTTGTCCTATTAATCATTACATTTTACGAAAAATTTTCTCATTAACCATTGTAACTCATAATTTATAACTTCATACAAATAAAAAGCCCTCCTCTAACAAAGGAGAGCTGAGTTATTTCATAGTTGGTTCATAACGTTCTGTAAGCCATGTTCTGTTCCTTTGTACTGCAAACGGCCCACGCCTCGTACTCCAGTGGCAATCATCTATCTACAGGTTATAAAACCTGTCCTTTCCCGTCGTTCATTTCCTTGGAAAAGATTCCCCTACCATTATTTGGGTTTCTCGCTCGTGGGGTTTACCTCGTTCCACTCCTATCATTTCTTCAAGGACTTCGTCACTGTGGCACTTTAAAGGTAGTCAAACCATATCCGAAAGGACTTAGGTTTTTTCCCTGCCGTTAAACCAGCTTCACAGCCAGAATACCCTAGCTTATGACTTGGCTAGGCACGAACACTACGACCATCTCAGGTCGTGCGAGCATGGACTTTCCTCTACAACGTTGGCGTTGCAGCGATTACCCAAACGTTATGACAAACATTAGTATAGTGGAAACAAAAAGATTTTGCAATGTTTTTTTCTATGTAAACTACTTTAACCTTTTTGTTACCCTAATTTATTCGTATAACTTACTTCCAAATACAGCTTTTTCTAAATTAGATAGACGTTTTAAAATATCCGTATTCGTATTGTTATATACTGGTTGTGCAACTGGTGTTTGTACTGGTTGTTGCGGAACTTGTGTTGCCGCTACTTTCTGCTCTTCTAATTCACGTTTTAAACGAGCATTTTGTTGTTTTAATTGATCAAATTCCTTATGAAAAGCTTCATAATCTTTAATAATCATATCAAGAAACTTATCTACTTCTTCTTGTTGATAACCTCTCATACCTGTTTTAAATTCTTTTTCTAAAATATCTTTCGCTGTTAATTTAATTTTATCCGAAATCATTTTCTTCACCTCAAATTTTTGCCAAAGCTTTCATTAACTAAATTTTTTCAGAAACAATGCCTTTTGTCAATCAAATATGCAAGTACAATATTACATATTAATCTGCATTATTCCACTGTTCCTCTTCCATTATATCTTGTAAATCAGAAAAAAGAATGAAATAACTGTGATAATTTTCTATTTCTCCTTTTTTCTTAGCCGCTTCTACTATATATTTAGGGCTCCCAGGCTTTTCTTCATCATATACAGCTAAAAGTGCATCACTTTTTGCAATAAAAAATTGATTCTTTAATTTAAATTGCTCTGGGCTTTCGTACTTCCGTTTCGTAATACTATCAATGTGATCTGCTTGCGAAAGAATAAATTCGTAATATTCACGGTTATCTTCCTTCCAATTTTCTTCTTGTTCTAAAAAAGGAGTAAATACCGCTAATTTTAAATCTGGATATTCTACTTGAATCTCAAAAACAACTTCAGCAGCCCATAATTCGACTCCTAACTGGCCACTAATAATAACCCACTCCAAACCATCTTCTACAAAAGCAGTTAACTTACGACGAAGCGCCTTTTTTATACATTCTACTCCTGGATGATCATTTTTAAAGATTCCAAGCTCAAATGGCTTATATCCTGTTACAGTAACAACTTTCATATCAACACTCCATTACAAAAAAAAGAACTAGCATTTCGCTAGTTCTAACATATCATTTACTTTTTAAACATTCCACCAACGTTTGGTCCGATATTCGGTCCGATATTTGGTCCAAACGGAGATACATTCGGTCCCGGTCCAAATGGTGACACGTTCGGTCCTGGTCCAAATGGAGATATATGATGCCCGTGGTGATGATGACCATGACCACATGGTCCACATCCCCCGCCGAATCCACCACCAAATCCTGGATCACCAGGATCTACAACGTTTACATTCGAGTTTGTTTGTGGGAAGAAGCCTTGATTTTTAATTTGTTGATGGTGTACATGTGTTGTATGCGTTGGGAAAATGTGTGGCACCACCGTTGTTGAAAAAGAATGTGTTACGCATTGTTTGGTCGGATGAATGACAGGAGCAGTTGTACAAATAGGTCCTACAGGCTTATGCCCTCCAAAACAAGGATGACAATGATGCATAGTTTTTCTCTCCTCTCTCTTAAAAAAAATCTGACTACACTTTACAATATGAGAGAAGAGGTTAAGCCGCTTGTTATATACACCCATTTATTTCATAGAAATTTGACTATTGCCCTACTTCATACATAATACTATTATAGATACCCCCCACTATTATTTACCAAAAAAACCTCCAACTTGCTTAACGATTCCTGTCACTTGATTCATCGCATTCATCATTTGTCCAGCTGTGTTCATCATTTTATTTACATCATAGTTGCCATCTGATGTTTTAAATTGGGAAACAAAACTAGAAAATTGACTCGGTTGCTGTTGTTGCTTTTGTTTATTCATAGTTGGATACGGTTGTTTTGGTGGATAAAACATCGCTTGTTGATTTCCATAGGAAGATGGTGGCGGCATATAATATTGTGAATTCATATAAGGTTGTTGTTGATTCATGTAGGGTTGTTGTTGATTCATGTAGGGTTGTTGTGCTTGTTGTGCTTGTGGTTGCTGCTGTTGTTGATTCATGTAGGGTTGTTGTGCTTGTTGCGGTTGCGGTTGCTGCTGTTGTTGATTCATGTAGGGTTGTTGTGCTTGTTGCGGTTGTGGTTGCTGCTGCTGATTCATGTAGGGTTGTTGTGCTTGTTGCGGTTGCGGTTGCTGCTGTTGTTGATTCATGTAGGGTTGTTGTTCTTGTTGCGGTTGATTCCCAAACGACACTTCAAAAGGTTGATAATAATTTTGGTTCCCATAATGAGGCTCGAAAGGATACATATTATATCGTAAATATGTATCCTCATTATATTGGTACATATTTTGCTGTGCATATGGATTTGTTTGCTGATATACATTAGGTTGTTGAAACATGCATACTCTCCTCCTTCACATAAGTTTCTACATATAGAATATGTACCTATAAAATAAAATGTGTGACGGAGTATCTGTCTGTTTTTGTCGGAAGTTTAAATTTTTAAAAAAATTAGAAAGTAAACCCTTCCATGCTATGATAATAAGGAAGAAGATTCTCATGGGGGAGGAATCAACATGGTATTAGGGGATTTAAAACAAGCGTTTTCTCAAAAAAAGGGGTACTGTACAGAAAGTTCAAATGAACTGCTAGACTTTGCGAGACATTGTTATCTCGACGGAAAAATATGCATCTCAGATTACAGAACATTAATACGTGAATTAGAAATAAACGGCGCAACAAAACCTACAACAGCGACAGAAGCCTAAAAAAAACAAGAGGGTTTTCCCCTCTTGTTACTTACATTGATCTACGATATTTTGTAAAGTATACGAAATAGCTTGATGAGTTTCAAAGAAACGTTTACCTTTTCCCTTATTAACAAAACATTGTAGCACATTAGTTTGTAAATTCTCATACACTTGATCGATTTGTTGTACATGTATATACTTAGGCAGCTCTTCCTTTATCCATATATAAGCTAATTCTTTCCACACCTCTAACTCCGCATCTACCATATCAACAAATGGCTTCATATCCTTATAAAAATCATATTCATCCATTTCTCTTTTTTTTACATTGGCTTCATCATTATACTGCATTAACTTCTCCGAAGACTGGATTAATGCTTCATATTTCATTTTATTCCCACCTTATTATGCACTCACTACGACGTTTTGAAATGTCTTTACCCAGCTCCCTTTTTCTTCGTGATGCACTAATTTATTTTCCATATGCTCGATATGCATTTCTGTTATTTCTATCTTATTGCATATTTTTTCAACTTTATCCTTCAATGCGTGATTCATTCTAATCCCAATATTCATTTCCAGCAAATCGAGAGAACTTAACATTTGATCCATTTTTTTCATAACATCTTCCTTCTGAACCATCGCCATATTTAAAACGCCCCCTTCTTTGCCTTTCCTTTGTCATGTAATTTCGCCGATTGATTGGTTACTCCTGCTCACATGACAAAACTAGTTGATATTCGTCAAAGAAATCATTTTGTATGCCATTTTTAGAAATGGTAACAATACAAAAAGGAGGTGTATTATGATGGCAAAAAATAAAAATGAAAAAAAGAAAAAACAAAACAAACAACAAAACAAACCTGAGACTGGTAATCCAAAGCTTGATGGTCCAAATTTCCCCGCTACATAAAGTGAAACTTTAATCAGTGAGGGTTTTGTTCATCCCCCACTGATTATTAGCCTTCACTAATCGAGCGTTTACGGGCAGCAAGGCTTCCACCTAACTTCTTTGCTCCAGCCGAATTTTGAGGTGGGAGTTTTACCGCCCACAAATAGCAGGATAAAATGCCCCTTTAACCAAAGTGGCTTTTACAAATAGCTAATTTCCAGTCTAACCTTCCCTATTCGCTTTCGATAAGTGCTGAGGTTAAAGTCGTACTGCCGGCAAATAGCGAAGTAAAAAGTAATTTGTTGAAGAACATATTACTTTTAATCAAGAAGCCCCGCCTTCATGTAGGAAAGCGGGACTTTTTGATTATATCATGAACTCATCTATTCTTTTAACAAAACTACTTAATATAGAAAGAGTGTGTATTTGCTCCCTCTTCATTCTATACCATTCTGTTATATTAATTTCCCCCTTTGGCTTTTCAAGTACAAATAAAGACTCCATTTCCATCCCTTCACTAAACCAATCTTTTTCAATTAATTTTTCGTGAGCGACAATAGCGTACACATCTCTAAGAGCCGGTGTACTTGATTGTCTAACCTCTCTTATATTACATTCATAATCCATCCTTGATCCCGTATGCCTAGTTTGCAATGCAAACTTATAAAAAGAATCTTTATACTTTGAATGAAACAATAACCAAGCTAACTTCTTCCCAAGTTCTATACGTTTTTGTAACGTTTCAAATTGATAAACTGAAAACCCATACATTCTCCCTTCCATCATCGGAAAAACAACTGCACTAATGTGAAGTATTTCTTGAAATTTGAACACTGCCGTATCAAATACATGTTTTTGAAAGTATGTATTCTCGATTACTGGTTTTTGAATTTTATTTTGTTCATTAATAATAAGCGCCGTCATAAGCCTATTGATATCTTTTTTCTCCCAGAAATATGACCATTCTTTTTCCATAAAAATTGATATGTTAAAAAATTGTAACAAATGAAAGAGCGGCTCACATCGCCTTTTACTTTCTTCATACAGTAATAGTTGAGGGAATGCATCTAAAAAAATGAGCCAATTGGCTTTCTCATAACAAAGAAATAATCGTCTCTTAACTGTTTGGGGTAGAAGATTAGAATAATATTCTCCTTCTAAATCTGTCATATTCCATCCCCCATTCCTTGAGACCATACTCGCTAAAAAAGACCACCTAATTTCTTTATTTCTCAAATAATATTCTTGGTAAGATTGTGTACGTGAAATGTTATCTACGTTAGCTACATCCGTTCTCTCCTTAATATTAAGAACTATAGCTTTCTCCTCTTCTGTACACAAAATATCATTACGGTTTTGCTTAATTTTTTCGTAATCGTTCCAGCTAAACATGAATAAGTACCATACCTTTCTTGAAAAAGGTCACATCTTTTTTCATTTTTTGATATAATCACCTTTGTAAGTAATTCTTAACAAGTTGGGAGTGGACACAATATGACCATTCGTTACCCAAATGGAAAAAGGTACGATCAAGCTTCACAACCCCATAAAACACCAATAAAAAAACATACTTACAGTAATAGAGGTATGTCCCTTGAAGAGGAATTGAATGAAACCAATCAATATTACTTAACCCATAATATTGCATGCGTACATAAAAAACCTACACCTCTTCAAATTGTAAAAGTAGATTACCCCGCTCGAAGTGCTGCAGTGGTAAAAGAAGCGTATTTCAAACAACCTTCTACAACAGATTACAACGGTGTATACAAAGGGAAATACATCGATTTTGAAGCAAAAGAAACAAAAAACAAAACCAGTTTTCCACTTCAAAACTTCCACCTTCATCAAATTGAGCATATGAAGCAAGTAATCGCTCATAATGGAATTGCATTTGTTATTATTAAATTTACACTTTTTGATGAATTTTATTTATTAGATGCAAAACATATTATTGCATTTTGGAATCGTCAAAATACTGGTGGACGTAAATCGATTACAAAACAAGAAATAGAAGAGCATGGATCTTTATTATCATGCGGTTATCACCCTCGAATTGATTATATCCGCGTACTAGACACGGTTTATTTTTCGTGATAGAGTCATCACTAAGGCTCTTTTTTCGACTTTTGGGGAGAGAATGAAAGGTAGGAGAAAGTATAATGTCAGATAATTATCGTTCTCGTACAGAACGAAATCATGTAAAAAATCAAACGAAAGAAACAAATAAAGAAGAAAAACCAAAGAAAAAAGGTTCCTTTTTCAAGAAATTCCTTATAGGTTTTCTACTTCTTAGTATCGTCGGACTCGTTGCCGGCGTTTCAGCTTTCTTTGTTATGGTAAAGGACGCTCCGAAATTAGACAAATCAAAACTTGTCAATCCTTTATCAACAAAATTCCTTGATAAAAACGGGAATTTCTTCTATGAATACGGTGCTGAAAAACGAACCCATGTTACATATGAACAAATTCCAAAAGTAGTTGAAAATGCCTTCCTTGCGACTGAAGATTCACGCTTCTATGACCATAATGGAATTGACTTTAAACGTACTACAAAAGCAGTTATGGAAAATGTCACTGGTGGTTTCGGATCACAAGGTGGTAGTACAATTACACAGCAAGTAGTTAAAAACTATTTCCTAACGATGGAAAAAACCGCAAAGAGAAAAGTGCAAGAATGGTACTTATCTTATAAATTAGAGCAACAGTACTCTAAACATGAAATTCTAGAAATGTACTTAAATAAAATCAACTTAGGTAACCGTTCGTATGGTATTGCAACTGCAGCAAAAAAATACTACAACAAAGACTTAAAAGACTTAAAGTTACATGAAGCTGCAATGCTCGCTGGTTTACCCCAAGGTCCTAACATTTATGATCCAACAAAACCAGAAAATGTTGAACGAGCAACAAATCGCCGTAATGTTGTACTAACATTAATGAATCGTCATGGCTACATTACAAAACAAGAAATGAACGAAGCTATGCAAATCTCTGTAAAAGAAGGTCTTCTTCCATCTTCAGATGCAACTGAAATGCCTTATCAAGCATATTTAGATGCCGTTTTCAAAGAAGTAGAAAAAGAGATACCTGATGTGAATATTGGCTCTGATGGTTTAATAATCCATACAAATCTTGACCTTGAAGCTCAAGATTATGCAGATAAAATAATGGATGGAAATCTTATTAAATATCCAAATGATCAATTCCAAGGTTCATTTGTATTTATGGATACGAAAACTGGAGAAGTTCGTGCAGTCGGTGCCGGTCGTAAAGAAAACAAATCAACATTTAAAGGACACAACATGGCTATCGATTTAAAACGTCAAGTTGGTTCAACAATGAAACCTATTTTTGACTATGGTCCAGCTATTGAAAATCTACAATGGTCTACGTACCATCAATTAAATGACTCAGAGTACACATACTCTGATGGTACAAAAATTAAAAATGCTACAAACAGTTATAAAGGAGATGTCTCCCTACGTGACGCACTAAAAAAATCTTTAAATATTCCTGCTTTAAAAACAGCTCAAGCGGTCGGGCTTGATAAATCAAAAGCATTCGCCAAAGATCTAGGCATGACATTTAAAGATGATACTGTATTTGAATCAACTGCAATTGGTAGTAATGAAAACTCTCCGTTAGATGTCGCTGGAGCTTATGCAGCATTTGGAAATGACGGTATGTACAATAAGCCTCATTTCGTTAAAGAAGTTATTTTCCCAGATGGGAAAAAGAAAAGCTTTAAGCCGAAAGAAAAACGAGCAATGCACGATTATACAGCTTACATGGTTACCGATGTACTTCGTGATGTTGTAAAACCTGGTAGTGGTGGTACTGGCCCAACGGCTTATGTTCCCGGTTTTGACGTTGCTGGTAAAACAGGAACACAAAACTTTGATAAATCTGTTATTAAAAAATACGATATTCCAGCAGATGCAAACAGAGATAGTTGGTTCGCAGGATATACGCCTCAATATACAATGGCTGTATGGACCGGTTATGAAAAAGATAGTGCAGAAAATTACATTGGAGATCGTTCTACTAGAATTGCTCAGCAAATGTTCCAAGTGATGATGAGCAAATTCGCTACAGATAAATCTCGTTTCGAGCGCCCTTCTTCTGTACAAGAATTAAATGGAGAACTGTACATTAAAGGTGCGAAAAAAGATGCAGTTAAAGAAATTAAAGTAGATCCACCTAGTGGCCTTAATGTCGCTTTCGATGGTGCTAGCACAGTGACACTGAACTGGTCTGGACCATCATCAAATGTTGATGCATACGCAGCAAGCTATAAAGCTACTGACGGTTCTAGTGGTAGCTTGTCAGTAAGCGGTACGACAGCTACTCTTGGTGGCATTAAACCAGGTGTTACTTACAGCTTCTCTGTAGTAGCGAAAAAAGGTACTGGAACAAGTCCTGCAATTGGTGCATCATTCACTGCGCCTGGCGGAACTCCAGATGCGAAAACAGCTGACGAAGAAGCTAAGAAAAAGGCTGACGAAGAGGCCCAGAAAAAGGCCAATGAAGATAAACTAAAACAAGAAGAAGCTACAAAAAAAGCTGACGAAGATCAGCGTAAACAACAACAGCAACAACAGCAACAAGAACAACAGCAACAAGAACAACAACGTAAACAGCAAGAAGAAGCTCAAAAGAAAGCTGCTGACGAAGAGGCTAAGAAGAAGGCTGACGAAGAAGCTAAGAAAAAAGCTGACGAAGAAGCTAAGAAAAAAGCTGACGAAGAAGCTAAGAGAAAAGCTGAAGAAGAAGCCAGAAAAAAAGCTGAAGAAGAGCAGCACCAACAGAATCCCGGAGGAGATACACCTCACGCAGACGGAGATGTTGTTACATCAGAGTCTTAATAACAAAAAAGAAGTCCTTACTCTTAACGAGAAAAGGACTTCTTTTTTGTTATCATTTTCTTAACATATAGCTTTTCTATTTCAATATACAACTGTGCTAATTGAATATACGAATGATAATTACTCGGTTTCTTTATAATAAATGAGTATCGTTCTATAAAATTAACAGGTTGTACTTCCAATTCATTCGTATTTACTTGCATCTCATTCAAACTATGAACAGGCTTCTCATTTAGCCAATATACAATCGATAGCAAGTGTGCTGCAAAAAGAATCATCGGGCCCTCAGCTTCTTGTTTTTTTCGGTTTCGAAATAGTGTAGCAATTTCTTCATGCCTGCTTTTCCATACATTTAACACCCCTGGAATACTTGTTTCAATTTCATTCCACGGCTCATATTGTCTTTCAATATCAAATATAAAGTAAGTCTTTTGTATTATTTCTTCAAAAGACTGGTCTGTATTATACGTAATCGAATTTGCACTCTTTTTAAAAAATGGTACGTACCGAAACTCTTTCGGTATTTCTATAACTCGCTCCATCCTTTATTTCCCCTTCATTCGTTTCTTTCCTTCACGACATATTTCTAGTAATCGGCACTCTTCACATTGTGGTCGCTGCGCCTTACAGTAATAACGTCCAAAGAAAATCATACGATGGTGTGTAACTCCCCACTCATCCATTGGAATTTTCTTCATCAACGTCTTTTCCACTTCTAACACAGAATCTTTCCATCTACAAATTGCTAACCGTTTACTTACTCTCTCTACATGCGTATCAACAGCAATCGCTGGAATTCCAAATGCTACCGAAACAACTACATTCGCTGTCTTCCTTCCTACTCCTGGTAATTTCGTCAGCTCGTCACGGTCTTCTGGAACTTTCCCGTTATAATCATCTAGTAATATCCGGCACAATTTTTGAATATTTTTCGCCTTATTTCGAAACAATCCAATGGAACGTATATCTTGTTGTAATTCTTCTAAAGACACACTTAAATAATCTTCTGGTGTTTTATATTTTTGAAATAAGTTTTTCGTCACTTTATTCACAAGTGCATCTGTGCATTGTGCAGATAATGCCACTGCGATTACAAGTTCAAATGGATTATCATGAATTAATTCACAATGCGCTTCTGGATACATATCCGCCATTGTATCTAAACAATAACGAATTTGCGTTTTGTTCAACATATCTTTCCTCCTACACTACTGCTCCAACCAATTATAAAAAGGCACTTTCCCAGTAAATTTCGTCTCTTGTTTTGTCGTTTGTTGTGTGCGTTGTTGATTCGCTCTAAATTTCTGGCCTTGATTTTGCGCTTGATCTACCGTTTTAATTCCGTTCTTTTTCCACTCAAACAAAATACGATCAATATACCGGAAATTAAGTTTACCACTCATAACAGCTTCACGAAGAGCCGCTTGAATTAAATTCGGATGGTGTTGATCTTGATCTTCCCACATCCCTAATGTTTCACATTCAAATGGCGAAAGTGGTCTTCCGAATTCCTTTTCAAATACTGTATATAAATTTACTTGAATTTGTTTTTGTTCTTTTTGCTCTTCCTCTATAGATTCATTCATTAAAAAGTGCAATATTTTTTCCCACAGTGGTTGTAAAGAATAACTTTCACACATCATCGCTTCAGATCTTCGTCCACCTTCTAGTGCTAAAAAGCCTTTTTGGATTAAAATCTGAATCACTTCCATGCATTTCATTTCTGTTATCGTCATCCGTTCTGAAATCTCTGAAGGAGTCGGGAACGAATTACCTGATTCTAAAAATGTGTGTACATGAAGTACTACCATAAATTCCGTCTCATTTAAACCTAGCTTTTTATAATGCATCATAAGCAATTTAGGAATCGCTATGCTTCCCTGTTCAAACCATTGTAACATCATTTTCTTTTTCATCACCAAACACCTCGCTTTCTAGTATAACACACCTTTAGCCATTTCTTTTTGCCACAATTCGTCAAAAAAACCTCCCTATATATAGGGAGGTTTTTTTCCATTTACTACAAGAAACAGACGATTAAGCCTGTACTTTACTTTTCATGAACGTATGAATTCGTTCTAATGCTTTCTCAACTTGCTCAAGAGATGTCGCATACGATAATCGAACGTTATTTGGTGCACCAAATCCTGTACCTGGAACAAGAGCCACCTTTTCTTCTTCTAATAATGCTTTTGCCCACTCATCAACTGTATCATACCCAGCTAATGCTACGGCTTCTTTTACATTTGGGAACAAGTAAAAAGCACCTTGTGGCTTAATGCAAGTAAAACCAGGAATTTGAATTAATTTATCATAAATAATGTTCAATCTTTCTTCAAACGCTTGACGCATTGTTTCTACAGGTTCTTGTGAGCCTGCATACGCAGCAATTGCACCGTATTGAGCAATTGAAGTAGGGTTTGACGTACTATGACTCGCTAAGTTCGTCATCGCTTTAATAAGCTGCTTATTTCCTGCTGCATATCCAATACGCCAACCTGTCATAGAATGTGATTTAGATACACCATTAATAATAAGTGTTTGTTCTTTCAATGCATTAGAAAGCTGGGCAATTGAAGTATATTCCGCGTCACCATAAATTAATTTTTCATAAATCTCATCTGAAACGATTAAGATATCATGCTCTAAACATACTTCTCCAAGCTGTTGTAATTCTTCTTTGCTGTAAATCATCCCTGTTGGATTGCTCGGTGAATTAATAATAACTGCTTTCGTTTTCTCTGTAATTGCCTCACGCAGCTGCTTTGCTGTAATTTTGTACTCATTGCCTTCTAGACCTTCTACATAAACTGGCTTACCACCAGCAAGCTTTACTTGCTCAGGATAACTTACCCAATAAGGAGTTGGGATGATAACTTCATCTCCTTCATCAAGTAACACCTGGAATAATGTATATAATGCATGCTTGGCACCATTACATACAATAATTTCAGATGGATCATACACAATTCCTTGATCACGAGTAAACTTCTTCACAATTTCTTGTTTTAACGCTTGTAATCCACCTGTTGGTGTATACTTCGTATGTCCTTCTAACATCGCTTTATGCGCAGCATCCATAATATGTTCTGGCGTATTAAAGTCAGGTTCTCCTGCTCCTAATCCAATTACATCATGACCTTCTGCTTTTAATGCTTGTGCCTTTGCTGTAATTTCTAAAGTTGCAGATGGTGTTAAAGCAGCTACTCGCTTTGCTAATTTCATTTGTAGTTCCCCCTACATCTATTTTTCAATGCTGTAGTGTCCAGCATAAACCCCATTTTGAAACTCTAAATAGTAATACGTATAACGATCTTCCTGATCAATATATGTAATTTCCCACAATGGAATATCGTTTTGAGCACCTAATTTTACTTTTATAACTTCTTTTGGTTTCGGCTTCGGCTCAGCACCTTCTCCTGTAGCTTGTTCAGCCAATTTTTGCAAAGCAGCTTTTTCTGAAATACCTTCGCTCTTTTTCTTCACAAGGACATTTCCTTTTTTATCAGGCACCCAAACAATAATTTGTTCTCCTTTTTCGTCTACACCTTGCACGACTGTATATGAAGAATTTCCATTATAATAATCCACAGATTTTACCTTTGTAAGCTTTGCTTTTTCTTTAGCAATTTCTACAGATTTTGCCTCTTTAGGAATTTTCTTTTCCATTGCTTTATTATAAACATACGCCCCATATATTCCGCTAGCAACGATTACGATAACGACTGCAAAGATCCACTTTTTCATTGTATCACTACGTTCTGTAAATCGTAAATACAGCTGTTTCTTTATCTTTTTCGTCTAATGCTAATCCGAACATGAGGTCCTGCTCTTTTAACGTGCGATTCAAGCTATCAACAATTTTATACAAGTCAGACGAATATTTAATACGCGTCGTTGATAGGACTTCGATTTTCTTATCCATGAAAAAACTCCTCCGTTACACAAAAATTTCTAATTATAGAAGAACGCAATGCGGTTACAATAAGAGTACATTCTTTACAACCCCTGCTTCATCACCCATCTATTATAGCAGGACATGTACAGCAAAAAAAGGTTTCAAATCGAAAAGCAATATATTTTGTATACAAGAAGTAAGAAAAATAAAATTCCTCCTACCCACATTTTTTACGCCTGAAGTTCAAATGTACTTCAGGCGTATTTTTCTTCCAATTTTATTCATTTGACGATTCTTCTAACTGTACTAATAATTCTTCTAACGGTCCTTCATATAGCGGTACAGTTGGGATTGATTGTAAAAATCGTTTTCCATAGGAAGAACTTGTCAAACGACGATCTAATACAAATACAGTTCCCGTATCTGTATTTGTTCTAATAAGACGACCAAACCCTTGTTTGAAACGCAAGATTGCTTGTGGGAGCGCCAACTTAGCGAATACGTCTTCTCCTTGATTTTGTAACCACTCTCCTTTTGCTTCCATCATCGGCTGATGAGGAGGGGTAAAAGGAAGACGGACAATGACAAGACAACTCAGGGCATCTCCAGGTATATCTATCCCTTCCCAAAAACTACTTGTTCCTAACAAAATCGATTTGTCGAACTCCTGGAATTTGCGGATTAGACGACTTCGGCTCTTATTATTCACACTTTGCGTTAATAATAAATATCCTTCTAATGCCTCATCATTTTTCAAATTCGTATACGCTTCTTTCAACATTTCATACGAAGTGAATAAAACGAGCATTCTACCTTTTGTAGCTTTCGCTATTTTCGCAATATGTGTCGATATAGACTCAATATACTCTTCATTACTTGCTTGCTTAATAAAAGGTACATCTGTTGAAACCATTAATTTCATTTGTTCTTCAAAACGGAATGGTGATAGGACCTTTAGTGTATTGGGAGCAAAATCATGTAAACCTAGCTCCTCTTTTATATAGTCAAATGAATCATTAACAGTTAGCGTTGCTGATGTGAAAATAACACTCTTTTTCTGTGTTAAGAATTCATCAGCAAATCTTTCACCAATATGAACAGGCTGCGCATATAAAACTGTTGAATGAATCGTTCCCTTCGTTTCAGTCTCCATCCATGTCACGTATGAATTTTTTTCTAAAATGAGTAATTGTAAAGATTGTGTCATCTTTCTCAACAACTCAATTAAATGCATAAATTCACCTGTAACGACATGCATCTCCCATTCTAATTTACTTTGCAATATATCAACTTGCTTCTCAAGTGTAGTCAATAACTTTCTTACATCATACACAAATCGATTTGTTAACTCGGTAATGCTATCCCATAACTTACCTTTCTCTACTTCCGTGTTATATCGATAAATGAGCGGCATATTGCTCATCCCTTGTTCCTGCTTTGTTTGTTTAAATACGAAAGTCCGTAACATTTGGAATAGTTCATCCGCATCAAATTTCAATTCCTTCAAACTATGACTCACCATACGGAAAGTCGAACGAGATGCTTGCTCTGATTTTTTCATCATTTTATATACTTTAGAAAGTACATCATCTGTTTCTAGCGTACCAAGACGAGATAAAGCTAATTGAAAATACATGCATGAGAACTGCTCACCTAATGTTCTACTCGCCGCTTCTTCGATGTGATGAGCTTCATCAAAAATAATATGTTCATATGAAGCAAACAGTGGTTCTTCGCTTGAAAAATCTTGAAATAATAAAGCATGATTTGTAATAACAATATCCGCAAATAATGCTTTATTTTTCGCTCGTTGATAAAAACAACGACTAAACCAATTACTTTGCATCCCGCCTGGACTATATGCATCACTACAAATACGGTTCCAAAGTAATTTTCCGCCCTCAGGAATATTTAATTCATCACGATCGCCAGTTTCCGTTTGCAATAACCATACTAAAATTTTTGCCTTTGTGAGCGCCATATCATAATTTTTCTCTTCCTCTTGCAAAGCATATTCAAATTTGTGTAGACAAAGATAATGCTTTCTCCCTTTCAGAAGAGCTACTTCAAATGAAAATGACATTATTTTCTGTAATAACGGTATTTCTTTTTCTAGTATTTGTTGTTGCAGTTGTACAGTTTGTGTACTTATAATGACAGGTTCTTCTTTTTTCTTTGCGAAATAAATACTTGGAAGTAAATATGCAAGAGTCTTCCCCGTACCTGTTCCCGCTTCAATAAGTGAAAACCTAGAATCTCTTAGCGCTGTATATATTTCCTTCATCATAATCTGTTGGCTTTCTCTTTTTTGAAACTTCGGCATACTTAACTCAAGTTTATCCATTGTCTTATGTAAGAAAGCATCAAATTTAGATGAGCATGTTTCACTGAGACTTAAAGAATAATTCCGCTTTCGAAGCGCAATATTTCGATACACTTCATACCCCTCTGCCCTTTCTTTACCATGCATCATTTTCTTTAAAATATTTTCAGAAAGCACATCAGCTATATCACTTTGGAAAACATCACTTAATTCATAAAGCGATTGCAACGTGACAAGCGGTAACTTTTCGATTTCATTTAAAAATTGTATAAACAATTCCGCTGTTGCAAGAGCATCGCTATCCGCACGATGTGGTTGATCGTGCTCTAGTTCATGTTTCTTAGCTAAATCACGTAATTTATAACTATCAGCTGTCGGCAAAAGAATTTGCGCCAACTCAACTGTATCAACTTTTGGGCAATGTACTTCTGTATATCCAGCCTGCCTTAATTCTTCCGTTAAAAAATTCCAATCAAAGTGAACATTATGTGCAACGAAAGCTGCACCTTGTAATAGCTCTACAATCATCGGGGCTACATCTTGAAATAACGGGGCTTGCTTAACCAAACTCTCATCAATCCCTGTTAATTCTGTAATAAATGGTGGAATCTCTCTCTTCGGATTAATAAAAGATGAAAAAATCTCTAATATCTCTCCATCTTCCACTACAACAGCCGCAATTTGGGTGATTTTATCCTTCCCATCCTTCCAGGAGTTCCCTGTCGTCTCTAAATCAACAACGACATAACGCTTACTCATATATGTAACACCTCAATTTCTTACCTATCAAACACAAAATTATATAATGTTACTATACCACGTTTTATCTCATCTTAATGAAAAGATGCACAAAAAAGCTATCTCCGTAATAGAGATAGCCTTCCTACTTATAATATCGTGCCCGCTTTTTCAGCACCTAACATTTCAATAATTTGATTATCATCGTCTAACACTGCAATTTTTGGTTCTTGTTTATGAACATTTTCTTCTGCCACTAAACCATAGCAAATAATAATAACTTTATCACCTGGTTGTACAAGCCTTGCTGCTGCACCATTTAAACAAACAACACCACTACCGCGCTCTCCTTTAATAACATATGTCTCTAAGCGAGCACCATTATTGTTATTTACAATTTGTACTTTTTCATTTTCTACAATATTTACTGCATCCATTAAATCTTCATCAATTGTAATACTGCCTACATAATTTAAATTTGCTTCTGTTACTGTTGCGCGATGTAACTTCGCTCTCATCATTGTGCGAAACATAGATGCTCCCCCTTATTTAACCGTTAATGTTATATTATCAATTAATCGTACATTTTCAAACTTAACAGCAATTGCTAATATAATTCGTTCTTCAAGTTCATCCATTACTTTTAATGAAGGATATGCATATAAATCAGCATAATCTACAGTTCCTTTTGTATATTTCTCAATATACTCTTTCACAAGATTTGTAATAGTTTCTGGATTACGTTCGCCCGCCTCAATTCTTTCTTTCGCTATGCATAGACTGCGGTATAAATGAGGAGCCTCTTCACGTTCTTCTTGTGATAAGTACACATTACGAGAACTTTTCGCTAATCCGTCCTCTTCCCTTACAATATCCACTGGTACGATCGTAACTGGAATATTAAAATCAGCGACAAACCCTTCAATGACAGCGACTTGCTGTGCATCTTTCATACCGAAATAAGCACGCGTTGGCAATGTGATATTAAATAGTTTCATTAGTACAGTCGTAACACCAGCGAAATGACCAGGTCTTTGTTTGCCACATAATACGTCGGTACGCTTCACAACTTCTACTATTGTCGTTTGTTCTGCTGGATACATTTCTTCTACACTCGGATAAAATAAATAATCAACACCATTTTCTTTTGCTACATTTTCGTCTCTATCAATATCACGTGGGTATCGATCTAAATCTTCGTTCGGCCCAAACTGTAGTGGGTTTACAAATACACTTAAAACTACAATTTCATTTTCTTCCCTTGCCTTACGTAATAAAGTAGCATGCCCTTCGTGTAAATATCCCATCGTTGGGACAAAACCGATACTTTTTCCACTTGTACGAAGTTCGTTTGTAATTTGCTGCATCTCTTGCACTGTAGTTATGATTTTCATTATTGTTTTCCTCCGTATAACGCTAAGCATTCTTCCTCTTTCATTGTGAATGAATGTTTTTCTTCAGGAAATTGCCCTGTCTTTACTTCAGTAACGTATTGCGAAATCCCTCGCACAATTTCCTCTTGAACAGACGTATATTGCTTCACAAATTTCGGAACACGATTTACGCCGTACGAAATAAGATCATGGTATACAAGAACTTGCCCATCTACTTTTTGTCCTGCTCCAATTCCAATTGTAGGAATTGTCATTTGCTCTGAAATAAGTTCTGCTAATTGCATTGGCACACACTCTAACACAAGTGCTATCGCACCAGCTTCTTCACATTTCTTTGCGTCTTCTATTAATTTTTTTGCACTTTCAGCATCTTTCCCCTGTACTTTATATCCACCTAGTACTCCTACAGATTGAGGAGTTAAACCTAAATGTGCCACAACGGGGATTCCCGCATTCGTCAAGTAGTGAATAGTTGATATAACTTCTCCAGCACCTTCTACCTTTAATGCATGTGCACCACTCTCTTGAACAATGCGACGTGCATTAACCATCGTATCTTGCAATGAGATATGATAAGACATGAATGGCATATCAGTGACAATAAACGTCTCTTTTGCGCCGCGGCGTACAGCTTTCGTATGATGAATCATATCCTCTACCGTTACTGGAACCGTTGAATCATATCCAAGTACAACCATTCCTAGAGAATCACCAACTAAAATCATATCGACTTTAGCTTCTTCTGCTAATTTAGCAGATGGATAATCATACGCCGTTAGCATTGTAATCGGCTCACCTTGCTCTTTCATTTTCAAAAAATCTGTTTTTGTTTTCAAAAACTACTCCTCCTTTATGCAGGAGAGAGGAGATGGCCGAAATCATATAAAAAACCCCTCTGGCCATAAAAGGGCAGAAGGGTTGTGTTTTAGTCGGCATTATTCATCCCTCTGTCCCAGTCCGTTATTGGATCAAGGCAGAATCCAAAGTATTATTTTTTCATACTGCTTAAAATAATGGTGCAGTTCGCTTTGATACTGCCCATATTCGAACTAATTATAGCAAACTCTGAAAAGGAATTGCTACATTTTTTCGAAAAAATAATTTTCTATCCTAATTACGGTATGTGAAATTTATCAATGTCTAAATGACAAAAAGAAGCTCCAAAATAGGAACTTCTTTTACTTAATTTCTATATCTGCAGAATGAATGTGATGTACGTATCCTTGATGATCCTCAAGCAGCAATACACCATCCTCTGTAATCCCTTTTGCTAATCCATTAATCGTTTGCTTCATCGTTCGAGCCGTAATTTCTTTTCCGATACTTATTGCGTAACTTTCCCAAAGAATTTTTATAACAGAGAAACCATTTTTTAAATACTCTTCATACAATTTTTCTAGTTGCAAGAAAATTTGTTGCATAAGTTCCGCACGAACAATCGGCTTACCCGATTCAATTGCTAATGAAGTTGCAATTTGCTGAATTTCCTCATCAAAATGTTCTTGTTTCTGATTTGCATTAATGCCAATTCCCATAATAACAGCATTAATTTTATCCGGGTCAGCTTGCATCTCCGTTAATATACCGACAGCTTTTTTACCTTGAATTAAAATATCATTTGGCCATTTAATCCCTACGTTTACACCTGTACATTTTTCAATTGCTTGCGCTACGCTAACAGCTGCTAATAAAGTAAGCTGTGGTGCATGATGAACTGGAATAGATGGACGCAAAATAATACTCATCCAGATCCCTGTGCCTTTTGGAGAATACCATTTTCTACTTAAACGTCCTCTACCTGCTGTTTGTTCTTCTGCAACGACAATTGTTCCCTCTTCTGCTCCTTCATAAGCAAGTCTTGCTGCAATATGCTGAGTAGATTCAACTGATTCTTCAAAATAAACCGTTCTACCGATACGCTCTGTTTGCAATCCTAATTGGATCTCATTAGCAGTTACCTTATCTGGTTTACTAGCAATTCGATACCCTAAGCGGCGTACAGCTTCTAGTTCATACCCTTCATTACGAAGATCCTCCATATGCTTCCATACAGCGGTTCTCGAACAGCCAAGTTTGTCACTAAGTGTTTGACCAGATACAAATGCACCATCTGCTTCAGAAAAAACTTGTAATAACTGCTTTCTTATAGTAGATTGCATCTTTGTAGCCACTCCCTTATATTCTCTTTCTTATTGACTAAATCTCCTTGTACGATTGCTTCTTCAATGTTTTGAAGCATTTCGGCAACCCACGGACCTGGCTTTTTATCTGCCCAGCTTAATAAATCATTACCAGTCACATTCATTTCTTGACGATTTTTTATCGGCAATGCATGAAATAATGATTGTACTTGCTTAACAGACGCGCTATTATAACTTTCTATTATAGCTTCATATACTCTTTCCGCCATTTCAGCAATGTGAATTCCAGTTTTATAAAGAAGGACAGTATCCCATTCCTTCTCCTTTCTAGAACGAATTGCTAATAACACCGCTACAATATCCTTAATCTTTTTATTCGAAAACTTCCATTGACGTAAAAAGACAGATGGATGCTCTTCTCCGATACAATATAAGAAAAATGCCCACGCCTCAATGTCTGTTTCAAAAGAATCCCATTTATACTGCGTAGCTTTCAAGAGTCTTTCTTCTGACATTTGTAAATATGGCAGATGAGAAAATAGCTTCGTTTCTACCAATTCTTGAAGCCCTTTCACACAATACGTACCCGTCAATAACTTTTCGAACTCAACTGTAATTCTTTCAATCGCTATATGTTCGAGCAAATGTCCATACGTTTCAATTGCTCGTTTCGTCTTTGTTTCCAAAGAGAAACCTAACGTACTTACGAACCGAATACCACGCATCATTCGCAGTGCATCTTCTTGAAAACGGTCTGCAGCATCTCCAACCGTTGTAATTTCCTTCAGACGAATCGCTTCTTGCCCAGCAAATAAGTCAATCATTTCGCCTTCCTCTGTCATTGCAATTGCATTCATCGTGAAATCACGTCGTTTTAAATCCTCTTCTAATGAACGGACAAATTGAACACTACTAGGTCTCCGAAAATCTTCATATTCGCTTTCTGTTCGAAAAGTAGTTACCTCATACGGTTCACCATTTTCTACAACAATTACAGTTCCATGCTCAAGACCAACCGGAACATGTCTTGGGAAAATAGCCATTACTTCTTCTGGTAAAGCAGATGTTGCGATATCGATATCTCCAATTGGTCTATCGATAATAAGATCGCGTACACTTCCACCAACGAAGTAAGCCTCATGTCCGTGCTGTTTTAATATCTCAATAATTGAACTAGCTTTTTTAAATCTTTCCATTATTGTCATCCCTTAGTATGTCATAATAAATCGCCTCATACTGTGAAACGATTTTTTCCGAACGAAACTGCTCATATACAGATTTCATCGCCCGCTCTCCCATATTACGGTGAAGTTCTTCATTTTCTAGTAGTTGAATTGCTTGCTTAGCTATTCCATCTGTATCTCCAACTTCACATATATATCCTGTTTCACCATGTTGAATGACCTCTGGAATGCCCCCAACCCTCGTTCCGATACTAGGCACACCACACGCCATCGCTTCTAATATAACTAGACCAAAACTTTCCTTTTCTGATAAAAGCAGCATTAAATCACTCATCGCAAGAAGCTCTGCAACATTATCTTGCTTTCCTAGGAATAAGACACGTTCCTCAATATGTAAACTTTTCACCAATTGTAAAATAGTACAGAACTCTGGTCCATCCCCAACAAGAAGCAATTTCGCATCTACTCCCTTTACAATTTCGGCAAATGACCGTACAACATCCTGTACACGCTTAACCTTTCGGAAATTTGAAATATGAATCAATACTTTTTCATTTTCTCGTATACCATATTCTTTTTTTAATTGAGACATATCCCGTTTGAAATACACACGTTCATCTACAAAATTGTATACCGTCTCAATTTCTTTATCTGGTTTTACAAGTTCATTCGTTTCTTCAATTAACGAATGTGACACAGCAGTAACTACATCAGATTGTTCAATACCAAAGCGAATTAAATTATTTAACGAAGGGTCGGAACCTAACACAGTAATATCTGTTCCATGTAAGGTTGTAACAATTTTAATACGCTCTCCAATCATTTGTTTTGCTAAATATGCACAAATAGCATGAGGGATTGCATAATGCACATGTAAAATATCAAGATTTTCTCTTTGAGCAACCTCGGCCATTTTACTTGCTAACGCTAAATCGTAAGGTGGATATTGAAATACTGAATATTGATTTACTGCTACTTCGTGAAAATAAATGTTTGGATACACTTTATTTAACCGGAATGGTACACCCGATGTAATAAAATGAATTTCATGCCCACGTTCCGCCAATTGCTTTCCTAATTCCGTTCCAACAACACCAGAACCACCTACAGAAGGATAACATGTAATACCTATTTTCAATCTCATTTACATCCCCCTATTAAATCAGCATGTAATAAAACCGGTTTCTTACTCATAAATCCTTCGGCATACATCACTCCAACTTCTTTCCCAAACATCTTCTCACGAGCAATTACTGTTTCAACGTAACCTTCAGTTAATGGCGTCTTAATACCATCACTTCCTGTTGAAAATTGACTTTCATACGCTTCTAACGCCTCCACCTTTTTAGAAAGGTATTCACTAATATCTATACAAAAATTCGGTTTATGAAAACCATTAATCATATAATTATAAAAAGACTCTACACGGTGCGGCGAAATCTCAGGCATATATTTACGAATTCCCGCTGAGAAGATAGCTTCTTCCACAAGTTTCGCGCAATTAGCATGGTCTGGATGACGATCTTCGTAATATGGTGCGAAAATTAGCGTTGGTTTATATGTACGAATAACCTTTACAATTTCACGTATATATTCTTCTTTCATATACAAACCACGGTCTGGCATTGCTAAATTAATTCTCGTTTTTACTCCCATAATACGAGCTGCAGCCTTTGCTTCTTCTTTTCTTAGTTCTACCGTTCCATTTGAAGAAAGATCAGCTTCTGTTAAATCGCAAATGCCTACTTCATATCCTTGCTTCGTATACTTTGCAATGGTACCTGCCATGCCGATTTCAACATCATCGGCATGAGCACCAAACGCTAATATATGTAATCCACTCATAATTGTTCCCCTCATTTTCTTAACTTTCGGTAATCTAAATCTCCTCGCTCTAATGCATGCATTAGCATTTCAGCACTTGCCATATTCGTTGCTAGTGGGATGGCATATACATCACATAAACGAAGTAACGCATTGACATCAGGTTCATGCGGCTGCGCTGTTAGTGGATCCCGGAAAAAAATCACCATATCCATCTCATTTTTTGCAATCATTGCACCAATTTCTTGATCGCCACCAAGAGGACCAGATTGATATCTTGTTACAACTAAACCAGTTGCCTCCATAATACGAAGGCCTGTCGTTCCTGTTGCAAAGAGTTCATGTTTTTCAAAGATTGGTTTATATGCGTACGCAAACGAAACCATATCATCTTTCTTTTTGTCATGTGCGATTAAGGCAATTTTCATCCGTTGTCTCCCCTTTAGTCGATAATATTTTCTAAACCGTACACAAGATGATCAAGGTTCATTACTGTTTCAATTGATAGTTTTACACCTGACATAAATGATGCACGATTGAATGAATCATGACGAACTGTTAACATTTGTCCATCTCCACCGAACATGACTTCTTGGTGTGCAATAAGCCCTGGTAGACGTACGCTATGAATGTGAATACCGTCTACATTTGCACCACGTGCTCCTTCTAATTGTTCCGTTTCATTAGGGTGTCCTTGCTCTTTTGGTACACGATTTTGACGGATTAATTCTACTGTTTTTACAGCCGTACCTGATGGTGCGTCTAATTTTTGATCATGGTGTAATTCAATTACTTCAACATCTTGGAAGTACTTCGCTGCCATTTGTGAAAATTTCATCATCAGGACTGCACCAATTGCAAAGTTTGGAGCGATAATTGTTCCTACTTCTTTTTCTTTTGCATTTTCTGTTAATTGCTTTAGTTCTTCTTCAGTAAATCCAGTTGTACCAATAACAGATCGAAGTCCACGTTCAACTGCAAGTGTCACATGTTTCTTTCCAATTTCTGGTGTTGTTAAATCTAACAATACATCTGCTTCTACTTCATCTAAACAAGTATGTAAATCCGCGTAAATAGGTGCATCTAACGCTGGCATTCCAGATAAATCAGAAATTCTTTCTCCGCCATGCTTATAATCAATTGCTGCTACTAAATTGAAATGCGCTGTTCTTTCCATTAGAAGGACTGCTTCATGTCCCATACGTCCTCTTGGTCCAGCGATAATTACTTTAATTTCTTTCATGCTTCTTTCTCTCCCTCATCAATACGTGTCCAGCGATCTTTATCACGTGTATTAAATTTATTCATTACAATGTTATGCGCTGTTTCTAAATCAATATTTAAACTATTTGCCATACAAATCATAACAAATAACACATCTCCAAGCTCTTCTTCAATACTTCGTTCTATCTCAGTCGTTTTCTTCGGTTTCTCACCATAATAATGATTAACCTCTCTTGCAAGCTCTCCCATCTCTTCAGTTAAACGAGCCATCATTGCAAGCGGACTAAAATATCCTTCTTTAAATTGACCGATATATGCATCTACTTCCTTCTGCATATCTTTCATCGTTTTCGCTTCCATACTTGTCACCTCTATTCCTTCTTCTTTCATGTTAGCCAATTCATCGCGATTTGACAAATATTATTCTCTCATATCACTATTTACGACTCTTTTTGGGATAGACTATAATAAAGTGAAACTTTCTTTTGCGTGATTTTTGCAAAAGATTAACCTGAACTAATCGGGTCCCTACGGCTAGTTTGTCCTTCTTCTTCGCCTTATCTCCTACCAGCCGTTGGGACGGGGTAAAGTGAAACTTCTTTTGCGTTTTTTGCAAAAGATTAGCCTGAACTAATCGGGTTCCTATGATATTCACTATTTTTATTAGCAGCTAGAAATAACTTATTATGTTTTGCCGTTTAAGCGGAGCAATTCCAATCATTGCATAACTAGGGGGATTTCTATATGAAAGCAAACTTGAAGATTCGAAATATCATTTTTATTTTAATCGGTTCCGCTATTTTTTCTTTCGGTATTGTAAATATCAATATTGAAAACCATCTTGCAGAGGGTGGGTTTACCGGTATTACGCTATTATTATATTTTCTATTTTCGCTTGACCCTTCCTATACAAACTTAATTTTAAATATTCCTATATTTTTTATTGGTTGGAAGTTACTCGGTCGAACAACATTTTTATATACATTAATCGGTACATTTAGCGTATCTTTATTCCTATGGATTTTCCAGCGCTACGAAGTACTCAACTTACATTTAAACTTGCAAAATGATATGACACTGGCTGCTTTATTCGCAGGGGCATTTATCGGTATAGGACTTGGAATTATATTTAAATACGGCGGTACTACTGGCGGTGTTGATATTATCGCAAGGCTAGCTCACAAATATGTTGGATGGAGTATGGGAAAAACGATGTTTATGTTTGATGCCGTCGTTATTGTCGTCTCTATTCTTACCTATTTATCATATCGCGAAGGCATGTACACGTTAGTTGCTGTTTTTATCGGGGCTAAAGTTATTGATTTTATGCAAGAAGGAGCTTATGCAGCAAAAGGTGCAACTATTATTTCTGATAAAAACGATGAAATTGCTGCAAAAATTTTATCCGAAATGGAGCGCGGAGCAACCTTTTTAAAAGCAGTTGGATCCTATACAAAAGTTGAAAGAAATGTACTTTATTGTGTCGTTGCAAAAAACGAAATCGTGAAATTAAAAAATATCATTACTTCTGTAGACCCTCACGCCTTTGTTGCTGTAAGTGATGTACATGATGTCGTCGGCGAAGGATTTACACTAGATGAAAATAAAAATCCGTTACATAATTAAATTCAACTAGAAAAGCTCTTTAGCTTTTCTAGTTTTTTATTATACATCTTTTAAGTTTCTCCAAATCCTCATAAATGAGTTCCAATAAACTCCGATTATAAAAAATTGAAGCTGGATGAAAGGTCGGAAAAATATAATGTTCTTTTTCTGTCCATATAAATTCTGTACTGCTACTATCTTTCAATTGCTGCACGGGTTGTTTTAACAATTCACCATGAACACTCGTAATTTTATTATTTTTACCAACTAAACGCTGCAGTGCAATATTACCAAGTGTGACAATAACAGGCGGATGTATAAGCTCCAACTCATAGTCTAACAAAGGTGCATGAGCAAGTATTTCTCCTTGATTTGGTGTTCTATTGTACTTCTTCTGTATTATTTCGCCATTTCGTTCCCTTTTCTCTCTCCATTTATAAGGTCTACTCCGAACCGCACTCGTAATATATACCTCTTCCCTTGTAACGTGAATACGTTCTAAAAACTCCATTAAATGTTTTCCGGCTCTCCCGCTAAACGGGATACCATTATGAATTTCCGTTTCACCAGGCGCTTCTCCAACAAGCATTAATTTCGGATTTCTAGGACCCTGTCCACTTAAAAAACCTTCTAACTGGTATGTAGCACTTCGCTCCCTCACTTGTTTAACTAAATGTTCTGGATATTCCATGTCTGTCACCTTCTTTCAACATCCCATACTTATCTTTTTTAACTAGTTCTACACCCCATATTATTTCCATTTGTAACATGTTATAAGATTCATTCCACGAAACAAAAAAAGACTATCATAATTGATAGTCTTTAATCGTCGCTACGCTGCATACCAGTATAAATTAATACAAGGCGTAATAATTCAAATACTGCTACAGCCGCCGCTGCTACATATGTTAATGCTGCCGCATTTAATACTTTACGAGCTTGACCGTACTCATCTGTCGATACGATACCAAGTGCTTCAATTTGTTGCATTGCACGTTTTGATGCATCAAATTCAACTGGTAATGTAACAAGTTGGAAAATAACACCTGCTGCCATTAAAATAATTCCTAGTAACAACAAACCAGACATTTGTGCAAATACACCAATTAGTACAAAAACCCATGACATGTTTGAACCAAAATTAGCAACTGGCACTAACGAATGGCGTACACGCATGAAGTTATAATCTTTCGCATCTTGAATTGCATGTCCTACTTCGTGTGCTGCTACAGCTGTACCAGCAACTGAATGTCCATAATAGTTATCTGTTGATAATCGGACTGTTTTTGCAGTTGGATCGTAATGGTCCGACAAATGACCCGGCGTTTCCTCTACAGCTACATTGTACAATCCATTTTCATCTAAAATTTTCCGAGCAACTTCCGCTCCTGTCATACCTGAAGTTGAATAAACTTGTGAATACTTGCTATAGGCACTACGTACTTTTGACTGTGCATACAACGGTATGATCAAAATGATCGCGAAGTAAATTAAATAAAACATCATAAACCTCCATTGAAGTTTTAATTATAGTACTTCTCATTCTATTTTTTTCTTGCACCATTGTCAATAAATAAACCTTACAATCCGTATCTTTATTTATACACATTATCTATCTTTAGAATGCAAGTTACTTCTCCGTTTCTCTCTCTCCCCTTTATACTTTCTCCATCCAACATACGTTAAAGTGAACAAAATAAGTCCTCCAGTAATGGTCATAAACCAAATGAGAGAGGGAGCAATCTCATCTTTTTTTACTGTATGAAATATTTTTTGCAAATCACCTTTAATAATCCCTAGTTGCATTTGTCCACCTTTCGTTTTTAGCATAACGTTACGAAATTCATCCAAATAAGATAAATGTGCATTTACACGCTGCGCTTCGTTTTCTGGCAGGGCAATCATTAAACTCGGATAAATAATATTAAATTCATTCAAAAATGTATTTAGTGTCTGTTGGAACTGCCCATCATCTTCTTTTTTCATTGCTTTTTCTACTTGAGAAAAAGCATCCATTATCTTTCTTTCTCTTTCCATCCAAAGTGGCTGATATTTAGATACTTGTGCATCAACAGCAAGTTGTAACGCTAACATATTATCAACTTTAACTTGCTTATCTAAATCTTCCGCGAGAGATTGTTTCGCCTTATCGTATGCCAAAGAAACGACTCTAATTTGTCCCGGAGTTACTTTTGAATTATTTTCATTTTCCTTTGATAGAAACTGCTCTGAGAAATGGCGCAGTACTTGTATTGCCTTCTCATCTTCATTTTTCTTTACTAACTGTAAAGAGTCATCTAGCAATCCAGTTAGTTCACTCCACTCTTCAGCATATATACGTACTGGAAACATTATAATTAGAAATGCTATCAGTCCAATTAATGTTCTCTTCATCCCGGTCCCCCCTATAACTACTAGTACAAAATATGTGGAGTTGGACAAGAATAGAACAGAACAAAATCAAAAAAATATATTATCTCTATGAAAACAAAAAAATTCTCTTTAGGCAGAGAATTTTTTCTTTGAAACCCTTTTCTTTTTCACTAAATATTTATACACACCGTAACAAAGTACGCTTCCACTTAAAATCAATAATAAAATAACACATGCAGCATGCATAAAGAATTCTTCCGGTAACATTAAAATAATCGGATCTGTTTCAATATCAAACATCCAATAATCATTGCTAAATAAAAGCTTATGAAATAATACGAAACTCTTTTCAAAATCAATGGCAATCGGTAACGTAAGAGCTATCGGAAAAAGAATTGTAAGAATCGATCCGTGAAGTAAAAACTTTTCTTTTTTCTTTTTTAGTAAATACGTTCCTCCTAATAAAGCAATTACAATCGTTCCATACATTATATATTGAATCTTTACTAAAATATTTTTAACATCCACAAAATGAATGCGACCATTTGTAGACATGTCTAATGTCGGCAATTGTAATGCACCTTCATAAAACGGAGATAAATATGTAATAAGCACATCATAGTTTCTTTTAATTTCATCTTTCGTCATATCCGCTAAGTCTGGAATATTTAAGAAATCAATTTCAAAATAATACAGCCATTTTCCATATACAACTACCATTGTCGCGAGAGCGAAAATAGAAAATGCTATGCTATATGAAACAACTAAAGTAACCAATCGATCCAATATGTTTATACCACTCTTATTTTTCTTCATTTTCTCCCCCTAAATGTCCTCACCATCATAAATAAAACTGTTTTCGGTTCTCACGTAAGCAATAATAATATGTAATACACAGTACAACAATACTTAGCCAAAACGTAAAATAACCAATTTTCTCTGCAAACAAATGCATAATTCCGTATCTCGGCATTTGCCAAAATAAATAATCAATTGCATCATTATGTAACGTCCATATGCCAGCTACAATGAAATGCCATTTTTTTATCCGATAAAACGGAGCATATAACACTCCCTGCACCGCCATTGCAAAATGAGATAACATTAACATATATCCCATAAGACCAATAGGACCTTTTACATAAATCAAAACCCCATTTACAACAACCGCCCAAATACCATATTTTATTAAAGTAACTATCGCTAATGCCTCTATTAATCCCCAGTTCTTCTTTATCAAAAAAGCGATTAGAACAAAGACAAAAAAGAGACTCGCCATCGGGCTATCTGGTACAAACGGCCAAAATATTAGGGACGTTTCTTTTAATTGATTTCCATACCATATAAACCCGTAAATTGTGCCTAATATGTTAACAATCAATAAAAATAATAATACTGCGCGCTGTCTTAACATTGCATACACGTAAACCAATCTGTATGTCCAACACCTTTCAAGCAAAGTAATTCATTCACTAAATCCTACTCTATTATAACAAACTTCCTCTAACTAAATAGAAAAGCTGACTACAAAATTTGTAGTCAGCTTTTCTATTATTTTTTATTATACTTTGCAACGAATTCCGAAAGCTTTTTCAGCTCTTCATCCGTTCCTTTAAATACACCTTTAGGCATTGCACCTTTACCATCTTTCGCAATTTTAGCGATTTCTTCCGGTTTTAAAGTTAAGTTTTGTAGAGCTGGTGCTGCTGCACCACCTTGTAAGTTGTCACCATGACATGTTAAACAAGTATTTTTTTGCATGAGTTTGTAGCCGTCATCATTTTTATCAACTGGTGCTGTTTTTACAATTGCTCCTTGCTTTTTTGCAGCTTCCCAATCATGGTGTGCTACAGATTCCCAAGTTAAGAAAATGATAGATGCAATTGCTAAAAGCATAAATCCAGTTGCTACTGGACGCTTAAATGGTGCTCTTTCTGGGCCACGATCAAGAAATGGTGCTAACAATAATGCTCCAAACGCGATACCTGGCATAATAAACGCACCAATTACAGTAAATGAACCCGAAGCATATGAATACTTTAATAACTGATACAAGAATAAGAAATACCAATCTGGAAGTGGTATATATCCGGCATCTGTCGGATCCGCCATTCTCTCAAGCGGTGACGGATGTGCCACTGTTAAACATAAATAACCGATTAAAAAAACTGCACCAACCATCCATTCTTTTAACAAGAAATTCGGCCAAAACGCTTCTGTTTTCCCTGGATATTCCGAATAATCTTTTGGAATATTTGGTTTCCGAGCTACTGGTACTCGAGAATCTCCTACAAACTTCATCCCTTTGCCGCGATGCATAATCTCCCTCCTTTAGTTCTTTCCCCTTTAATTTAGCAATCTCTTATAGCGGACCGGAAATACCTTGTTTGCGAATCATGATGAAGTGGAAGGCCATTAAACCTAGAAGTGCTGCTGGTAAGAAGAAGACGTGAATAGCAAAGAAGCGAGTTAATGTTTGAGCGCCAACAATTTCGGAATGACCAGCGAGTAATGTTTTAATATAAGGACCAATGAGCGGCGTTTGCTCTGCAATTTGAATCCCTACTTTCGTCGCAAATAACGCTTTCATATCCCACGGTAATAAATATCCGGTAAAGCCAAGACCTAACATAACAAAGAAAATAAGAACACCAACAATCCAGTTTAACTCACGAGGCTTTTTATACGCACCTTGGAAGAAAACTCTGAGTGTATGTAAAAACATCATTACAATTACGAGACTAGCACCCCAGTGGTGCATACCACGAACAATTTGCCCGTAAGCAACTTCATTTTGTAAATAATAAACCGATTCCCAAGCGTTTTTAATATCAGGCACATAATACATCGTTAAAAACATTCCAGATAAAATTTGAATTACAGTAACGAAAAAGGTAAGTCCTCCAAAGCAATAGACGAATGCAGAAAAGTGATGTGCCGGGTTTACATGTTCAGGTACTTCATGATCAGCGATATCGCGCCATATTGGTGTAATATCTAATCGTTCATCTACCCAATCATAAATTTTATTTAGCATCTACTTTCCACCCCCTCTTGGCTTCGCTTTTCCTAAATACAACGTTCCATCTTTCACTTTAGACTCGTACACATCAAGCGGAGCAAGAGGCGGTGTGCCTTTAATGTTAACCCCATCTTTTGTATAACGGCCCCCGTGACACGGGCAAAAGAATTGATTCGGATGTGCTTTGTCCGAATTCCAGTTAACTGTACATCCTAAATGTTTACATACCGGAGAGAACGCAACAATGTCTCCGCTTTCATCTTTATGAACCCAAGCTGATTTTGGCTCTTCAGACTTGTACCAACCATCAACCTGCTTCACCTTAAAGTCAAAACGCTTCGGCTCTGTTGTAATATCTTTTACTTGTGCAACAGCAACCATGTCCGTTCCCGCTTCTTTTCTTAACACCGGATCAAGCGCAAATCGCGTCATCGGCATTAAAATACCCGCTGCCATAAAGCCTCCTACCCCTGTAAGTGTGTAATTTAAAAATTGTCTTCTTGACACACGATGTTCTTTCTCGCTCACGAAAATTTCCCCCCTCTATCAGAAATTGTCCCCTCGTGAAAAATAATATAAAAAATAAAAACTAGGACACTATCATGATATAATACCCTCATGCACAGGTCAATATCATACTACTCATAATAATAAGAACTTTCTGTTTATTATTATTTTCCCCATCTTTCTTCTAACATTACCATAATATTTTTTATATGAGCGTGAATGACTTCTCTCTTCGCTTGATCACTAAATTGCTCTAACGCCAATGAAGGAAACCAAAATAAATCCCCTGGTAACTCTTGCATATCTTCTTTCCATGAAAAATCACTTGTAACATAAGCAATATGCTTAAAACCTTGGCTTTGCAAATGATCTGTCCACTCTTGCAAACGAGCTTTTTCTTTCTTTTGACTTTCTACTAAATACGTAAATGCAGGTAGTAAAAGCACTCTTCCTTTATATTCTCTTTCCAACTCCATACTCAACAATTCTATAAATTCACCTTGTTCTACTACCATTTTCATTTCTTTTGCTGCTGAAATTGATAAAAGAGGTATTACTCCTGTATCTACATACTCTCTTGCTTGCTCAAACTGTTCCACGTCTTTTACAATCCATTTCACATTTCTCCCCTCCCTCTAATCAAAATGACAGAACTTTCACTTTATATATATTAAACCATACTAAAAGAGGTAAAAAAAGAAAAACTACCCAAGTTAGATAGTTTTTCTTAAAAAGAGTCTGAAATTTGTAAAAATTTAATAATCCAAATAAATTCTATAAAGTCTTTAACTCCGCTGTTAACCTATGAAACGCTTCCTTATCTTGCTTATCCAGCGCTTCATCAATTTGTTTCAAAAGACGTTCTCTTCTAAACGAAAATACACTCTCTTCTAAAAATCTCTCTGCAAGTAAACGATCCTTTTCATTTACTTCAATATGCTTTGGTAAATATGGATTGTCTTCTAATACAGCTACATAATTTGCATTTTGGAACGATGATTTAAAGTTGAGTTGAATATAAATATCCTCATCTCGATTTAAACGAATATCATGAAACGACTTTTCAGCATCTGTTGTCATAACATTTTGTTTAAAAAAGTGAAACGGTGTGTCCTTCACGCAATTTGCTGACATCACTAAGCCACGCGGACAATATTTTGCATGCTCTACGAAGTGGACTTTATGCATTAATTGGTCGTGACTCATTAAATAATTCAAAATCCATACACATTCACGCTGTTTCAGTTGGTAGTTATTCAAAAACCATTTTACAAAATCCTTCTTCTCGTTTACAGAAACAGGGGTATTCATAGCAATTAAGTCCCTCCTCTGTCTTTCTCTTTTCTTTTTAGATTCAAGAAGCGGCATTCAGTTTCCTTCCAACTTATGAAAAATCCTCTAAATTATATAACAACTCTTCAATATGAATTTGTGTCGGGTCTAGTTGTAATAACTGAACAAACACTTCTTTGGCCTCTTTTCGCATTCCTTCTTCCAATAAGAAATAGCCGTACTCTTCCAAGAAGTCTGGATGATTCTTAAAAGAAGTATATGCACTTTCATAGTGTTTTAATGCATCCGAATACATTTCTAATTGTTTTTTTGCAAACGCAAGATCCCAAAGTAATTGTGTATCTTGCTCTCCACTATCAATAGCACGCTCTACAACTGTAATTAACTCTTCATACTTTTCTTGTCCTTTTAAGATATACGCATATTTTAATATTGCACCTAAATGTCCTGGATCTAACTCAAGCGCTTTTTGAAGTACTTCCTCTGCCTCTGCTACTTTTCCTAATTTAGCTGCAATGTTCGCTAATTCTACATAAAACGGAACAGCAAGCTCATCTACTTTAATTCCTTCATGAAGTGTTTCATAGCTTTCTTGAAGCATTCCTTCTTTTTCATAGCTTTTCGCTAAATACATGTATAGTGATGCATACTCAGGGTCTAATTCTTTTAGTTCTTGCCAAGCACCAATTGCTCTTTGATATTCTTCTCCTTGATATAATGTGAACGCATATCCAAATAAGGAGTGAATATCTTTTTGTTCCTCTAAGCCTGCTTCATAGTAAGAGATCGCCTCTTCCCAGTTTCCAATCGCACTTAACGTTTCTGCAAGGCGAAGTGCAATGACAACACCACCCATTACTTTATGCTCCGCTAATAGCGACTCGTAATAAGTGATTGCCTTTTGTTCTTCACCTTTACTACTATATAATTCTGCTAATCCAAACGTAATAACAGGCTCTTCAGGCATGATTTCTTTCGCCTTCAATAGTTTTTGCTCTGCTACATCATCAAAACCTTGCATTTGGAATAAATCCGCAACAAGTAATAACGATTGAACATATAAATCATCATTTTCTGGAATATCATGAAGTACTTCAATTGCTTCATCTTCTTTGTCTAAATCAATATATAATTCTGCTAAAAATACCGTAAATTCACTTTCTTCCGGATATAATAAACGTAAGTCTTCAGTAATTGCTAACGCCTCATCCGTAAATCCAAGTGTATGATAGTAGCGAGCGATATCATACTTCTCTTCATCATTCGCAACTTGTAATTGTTCTTTTAATAATTGTAATCCTTTTTCCGCTTCACCATTTTCAATATATGTAACAGCTTGTTCAAACTTTTGCATAAACGTCTCCTTTAATTCAAAAAATATTTCTCTTCTGTTCACTTATCATAAGCAACTAGGTGTAAGAACGCAACCTTTTGAGTGAACTGCCTCTTCCTATACTTTCTCTTATAGCGCAGCTAATTGTTCAAAAAAGTTCGGATACGATACAGAGACCGCATCGCTATTCTCTATTTTTACTTCTCCATCTATAATACAAGATGCGATTGCTAGCATCATCCCAATACGATGATCGCCGTGACTATTAACAGCATTTCCTTTTAAATTTTGTTTACCATATATAATCATACCATCTGGTGTAGCTTCAATTTTCGCACCTAATTTGCCTAATTCATCTACAACAGTATCGATACGGTTTGTTTCTTTTACTTTTAACTCCTCAGCGTCTTTAATAACAGTAATTCCTTCTGCCTGCGTTGCCAATAAAGCAATTACAGGAATTTCATCAATTAACCTTGGAATAAGCGATCCACCAATCTCTATTCCTTTTAGTTTCGATGTTTCAATCGTAATATCCCCGCACGGTTCAAACTCTTCGTTTCTAATATTATCGATAGAAATAAGTGCACCCATCTTTGTTAAAACATCTAAAATCCCTGTTCGCGTTGGATTTAAACCGACATTTTCCAATACAAGCTTACTTTTTTGGACAATTGCACCAGCTACTAAGAAAAATGCAGCCGAAGAAATATCTCCTGGAACTTCTATGTCTGTCCCTTTAAGTTGTTGGCCACCTTGTAATGACACGGTACGTTCATTAACATCTACTGTACAACCGAATGCACGTAACATCCTCTCTGTATGATCACGAGACTGCATAGGCTCTGTTACTGTAGTTACACCTTCTCCTTGCAAACCTGCAAGTAAAACTGCCGATTTCACTTGTGCACTTGCTACTGGTGAATCGTAATGCATACCTTTCACCTTTCCACCACGAATAGATAAAGGTGTATATTGTCCATTTTCTCTACCATCAATTTGAGCGTTCATCTTACTAAGCGGGTCTGTAACACGTTTCATAGGACGTTTTCCAATTGATGCATCACCGATTATCGTACTATAGAACGGCGTATTAGCTAAAATCCCAAGCATAAGACGAATAGTCGTCCCTGAATTCCCCACATCTAATACTTCTTTCGGTTCTTGTAAATTATGTAATCCTTTACCGTAAATCGTGACATCGTTACCACTCTGTTCAATCTTGACACCTAGTTTTTGAAAACATGCAATTGTACTTAAACAATCTTCTCCTAATAAAAAATTTGATACTTTCGTCGTCCCTTCTGCTATCGCCCCAAACATAACAGAGCGATGCGAAATAGATTTATCTCCTGGAACAACAATTTTTCCATTCAAACTATTTTTTCGTCCTACTAGTTTCAAAATGTATCCTCCTCACATTTTAAATAAGTTATATGTACAATAGTCCTTCTTATACGTCTACTTCTATTGTAACGTTTTCTTTCTTGAACGTGCAAACAACTCCCCTTATTACAGTTCAAATAAAAAAGACTCCTATACTAGGAGCCTTCACTATTTATTAAGAATACGTTTCTTCTTTTTTCACTTGTTCTTTTACAAGTTCCGTAAGCAACTCAATAATCTCAGCATTTTCTTCTTTAAGCCCAACAGTAATACGAATACCATCATGTATACCAAATGCAGCACCAGAACGAACGATATATCCTTTTTTCATTAATCGTTCGAAAGCTTCATTACCAGGTATACCGAGCTTCAAGAAAATAAAATTCGTTTGGGATGGATAGTAGAATACGTTATATTCCTTACAAAATGCATAATATTGATTTAACCCTTCGGCATTTTTCTTCACGCACTCTTGTAAAAACTGTTGATCTTCTATTGCCGCTAATGCTACTGCTTGGGCGATAGTTGATGTGTTAAATGGCAGTCTCGCTACCTCTAGCTGCCCTATAAGCTTTGCATCCCCAATCGCATATCCAATACGAAAAGCAGCTAATCCATATGCTTTTGAGAATGTGCGTAGCACCATAAGATTTTCGTATTTTTCAAGAAGAGGCAATGTTTGCGGATAATCTTCTGCCCCAGCATATTCATAATATGCTTCGTCCATAATAACGAGCACTGACTTTGGAACTGATTCTAAAAATGAAAGTAATTTTTGTTTTTCTACATATGTACCTGTCGGGTTATTCGGATTACAAATCCATACAATCTTCGTTTTGTCATCTACTTGTTGCAACATCGCATCTAAATCGTGAATACCTTCTTTAAGTGGTACTTCACGAACTTCCGCTCCTTCAATAACAGCATGGTGATGATATTGCGAGAACGTAGGGTTCGCCATTACAACATTTGTTCCATTATGGAGCAAAGCACGACTAATCATTTGAATGACTTCATCTAGCCCACTACCAAATAAAAGTTGTTCCGCTTTTACACCTAAATGCTCTGCTACTTTCTCCCGAAGTTCAAAAGCCGCCCCATCCGGATAGAGTGCATATTGATTGGCTAACGAAGTTAATGCTTCTGTCACACGCGCAGAGCAGCCAAATGGATTTTCATTCGACGCTAACTTCACAATTTTTGACAATCCATATTCTCTTTTTACTTCTTCAATATTTTTCCCAGGTACATATGCTCTCAAAGTTAACAATTGCTCTTTTACTCTCACTTTTCTTCCCCCAGTCATTGATATGATTTATAATTCCTTACTGTCATCTTTAATCATAACCGTCACCATTACGAGAATACCTCTACATATGCATTTCATACCTATTCTACAACTTTTCTAGACCATATCCTTTTGAAATGCTTTTAACGCAATATGAACAGTCTCATCTGAAATAGATACGACATTCACTACCCCATATTCCTGCATAAGTACCATATGAATTGTTCCTGCATTCGCTTTCTTATCTTGTTTCATCAGTTGAACGAGGCGCTCTACATTCAAATCACTTGGCATCTTTGGATAGCCGTATTTCAAGAACCACTGCTTCATCTCTTCATAAGCAAGATCAACCTTGTACACTTGCTCACTTAAAAATATAGCAAATAACATACCAACCGCTACTCCATCACCGTGAGTAATATTTCCATACCCTAACTCTTTTTCAAGAGCATGTCCTAACGTATGCCCAAAATTCAAATGGGCACGTACACCTTTTTCTGTTTCGTCTTGTGACACAATGTTCGCTTTCACAGGAATCGCCTTCGTTAATATGTGAATTAATTTTTCATCACGAAGATCCGTTAATGTTTGCACTTCTTCTTTTAACCAATGATATAGCTTTACATCACCAATAAGAGCATGCTTTATCACTTCTGCATAACCTGATCTCCACTCTTTTTCAGGAAGTGAATGCAAAAATGGCGTATGATATACAACAGCTTCTGGCTGATGAAACGCTCCAATCATATTTTTTCCTAGTGGATGATTAATTGCTACTTTCCCGCCTACTGCACTATCGTGAGCTAATAAAGTCGTTGGAACTTGGACAAAGCGAATACCACGCATAAACGACGCGGCAACAAAGCCAGCCAAATCTCCAATCATTCCGCCTCCAAGTGCGATAATTAAAGAATTTCTATCTAATTTATTTTCAAGAGCCGAAGTGTGAGCCGCATAAAAATTTTCAAAAGACTTCTCTTTTTCGCCACTCGGTACAACAAACGAAAACACGTCCTGCTCTACTTGTAATGCATCAACAACTGTCTGTAAATGTAGTGATGAAACAGCTTCATCAGAAATGATCATTATGTTAGATACAGCAGGATTCATCTTTTGAATAAACGTTGTTAAATGTGACAACGCTTCTTTTCCAACATGTACATCATATTCTTTTGATTTCGTTTGAATATGTATGTTCTCCATTAAAATCCCCTCGCATATTCATTATGTTTCTCAATATTTTCACGTATAAGATCGATACGATCCAATCCAAATTGTTCAATTAAAACTGTCGCGAGCTCCCAAGCGACAACAGCTTCAGCCACAACGCTAGCTGCCGGTACTGCACAACTATCTGAACGTTCAATACTCGCTGTAAAAGGTTCTTTCGTATCAATATCAATACTTTGAAGCGGTTTATATAATGTCGGTATCGGTTTCATCACACCACGCACAATAACCGGCATACCAGTTGTCATACCACCTTCTACTCCACCTGCATTGTTCGTTTTTCTTCTGTACCCTTGCACTTCATCCCAAAGGATTTCATCATGCACTTCACTTCCAGGTCTATGCGCAGCTTCAAAACCAATTCCAATTTCAACACCTTTAAAAGCGTTAATACTCATAATTGCCGCTGCTAATTTTGCATCTAATTTTCTATCATAATGTACATAGCTACCTACTCCAATTGGCATACCTTCTACAACTACTTCAACAATACCGCCGATAGAATCACCATTTGCCTTCGCATCATCAATTGCTTGCATCATCTTTTTACCGACCTTTTCATCTAAACAACGTACAGGAGATGCTTCTGTAGTACTTTGTAATTCCTCAATAGAGTTATACGTAATATTTTCTGCCTGTACACCACCAATTTCGATAACATGTCCCGCTACTTGTATACCTAATTCTGCTAATATCCTTTTTGCAACTGCACCAGCTGCAACACGAACTGTCGTTTCACGTGCTGAAGAACGCTCTAATACATTTCTCATATCTCTATGACCATATTTAATCGCACCATTTAAATCTGCGTGTCCAGGTCTAGGTTTCGTAACTTGCCTTTTCATTTCTTTCTCTTCCTGCTCAGTTAACGGCTCTGCGCCCATAACCTTTGTCCAATGGGTGAAATCACGATTTTCAACAACAAGTGCAATTGGGGATCCCATCGTCTTCCCATGCCTAACACCACTTACAATTTGCACTTGGTCTTTCTCAATTTGCATGCGTCTACCGCGTCCATATCCTTTTTGTCTTCTAGCTAATTCTTCATTTATATCATTCGCTACTAAAGATAATCCTGCCGGAACACCTTCTAAAATTGTCGTAAGTTGCGGACCGTGGGATTCACCAGCTGTAATATATCGCATACGTTATTCCTCTTTTCACATATGTATTTATCCCGCTACATAAAGTAGCAATGGTATCTTTCATCATTTTCATAACGTTATACCTTTTACTTTACATACCAATATATCATAACAGTCCTAACTTCGTAACAAATCAAAATAAAAAAAGTGCAAGAAGAATACCCCTATTCTTCTTGCACTTTTTACTATTATCACAGTTATTAAAGCGTTTACAAATTATTTTAAAATAATTAGTAAATCCATTGATTCATTAATTTTGAGTAGTCTACCAATTCTTCTTCCTTAAAGAAAATAGCAATCTCGCGCTCTGCACTTTCTAAAGAATCCGAACCGTGGATAATGTTTTTCGCAACAGTTACACCGAAATCTCCGCGAATTGTTCCCATATCAGCTTCATGTGGGCGTGTTTTACCCATCATATTGCGCGCTGTATCTACTACATTTTCACCTTGCCATACCATTGCGAATACAGGGCCAGATGTAATAAAGTCTACTAATTCACCAAAGAAAGGTCTTTCTTTATGCTCACCGTAGTGTTGTTCAGCAATTTCCGGAGTAACTTGCATTAATTTTGCACCAACTAATTGAAAGCCCTTTTTCTCAAAACGAGCTACAATTTCCCCAATGAAGGCACGTTGTACACCGTCTGGTTTTACCATTAGAAATGTTTTTTCCATAAAAAATCTCTCCACTTCTGAATTATGTATGTAATTGTATATCCCCACACACATATTAACACCCTTATCACAATTGTGCAATAGTTTTGAAATAGAGAGATTATTTTATTTTTTAGAAAAAACACTAAAATTTTCGTTTTCCAATATACTTTGCGACATTTTGCAACGCATACTTCGCCTGTCCACGAGGGAGTGGTTTTATTATTTCTAATGCTTTATGTAAATAACGTTCACTAAACGAAAATGCTTTATCAATAGCTTCGCTCGCTTTAATATCATTAATAATTTCTTTCATTTCACTTGCTGTTGTATTTTCATGCACAGATTTAATTTTCTGACGAAGAACAGGATCTTCCATGGCATACAAAACAGGTAATGTAATGTTACCTTGTAATAAATCACCACCAGCAGGCTTTCCAAGCTTCTCTTCTGTCGATACGAAATCTAAAATATCATCAATAATTTGATAAGACATACCAACAAAATATCCATACCAAAATAGACGATTTACAGTATCACGATTAGCACCAGCAGCAATCGCTCCTAACTGACAACTCGCGGCGATTAATAATGCTGTTTTTCGTTTTATCCTTCTTAAATACGTTCTTAAATTTTGATCATAGTTATACTTATCTTTAATTTGTTCGATTTCACCTTTACAAACTTCTAAAATTGTATGAGATAGTGCCTGGTGTGCATCTGGAATTTCTATATTCGTTATACATTCAAGAGACTTCGCAAACAAGTAGTCTCCTGTATACATTGCAATACGATCTCCCCATTTCGCATTCACTGTTGCGCTACCGCGTCGTAAAAACGCAGCATCTATAACATCATCGTGAACAAGAGAAGCCATATGAATAAGTTCTAATGCAACCGCAACATGCTTAATTGCATCTAACTTATAATCCCCAAATTTCCCTGCAAGCAAAACAAAAACAGGGCGAATCCGCTTCCCACCTGCTTCAATAAGCTGTAATGCCGCTTCTTCTACTAACGGCTGCTCAGAAGCAACTGTCTTCTTCAATTCTTTTTCTATAACATTAATATCCGATCGTAAAAAAGAGTACATAAGTTGTAACTTCATATTGTTCACCTTAACCTAAAACGTCTTTTTTCTATTTTGATTCTGGTTTAACACCTAAATGCATAGCTGCTACACCAAAAGTAAATGGTTTCACTTTCACATTCTTAAGCCCAGCTTCTTCAAACATACTCGCTAACTCTTTCATCCCTGGGAATGTACTAGCGGATTCCTGAAGCCATGAATATTCTTTATAACTTTTTGCAAATATCTTTCCAAACAACGGCATGATATATTTAAAGTATAAGACATACCCTTGTCGAAAACCAATCATTGTTGGTTGAGACGTTTCTAAGCAAATTACTTTTCCACCAGGCTTTACTACACGCGTCATTTCTTTTAATACTTGCATGTAATCCGGAACGTTACGTAGCCCAAAACCAATCGTTACATAATCAAACGTATTATCTTCAAAAGGAAGTTCCATTGCATTTCCATGCATAAGTTCTACTTGCTTTAATTCTAAAGCTTCTACCTTTTGTTTACCGACAGCTAGCATATTTTCGCTAAAGTCTAAACCGTAAACCTTTCCATTTCCCCCTACAGCTCCTGCTAGCGCAATTGTCCAATCAGCTGTTCCGCAGCAAACATCGAGTGCCTTACTCCCAGGTTTCACATCCATAATTTTCATCGTTTCTTTGCGCCATACCTTATGCCTTTGAAAACTAATTACAGAATTCATCACATCGTATTTATCAGAAATTTTCTCAAATACGTCATGTACTCTTTCTTCTTTTGATTGTTGCATGCTCGTACCTTCTTCCAATGTAAAGTTGCTTATGTCCTTGATTTATCTCTTAACATAGAAATTATTTCATTAACTTCTGTATGATTCTCTAAAAATTTTTCTTCCTGCTTTTTCATTTCCATAAGCCATTCATTAATAACTGTTTCCAGATTTTTATCATCATCCAATGAGATTTTTTGAACCGCTTGAAAAACAGGTGAATTTTGTTTATCAGCATACAATTGACACTCTTTTTGAAGACGATTTTTTCCTAATACATAAGTTATATATGGTTTCCAATTGGATAAATGAAAATGATCACATGTTTTTTGCAACAGCGCAGATTCAATTATTACTACACTTTCCATTATGTCTTGAATCGTCACATGGGCTTTTTGATATAGCATAATTTTATGCTCATTAATCTCCTTAATTCCTTCAGCAAGTGCGCGAATTAAGATAATATCACAATTCATTGACAATAAGTAATAGTATAGACCACTATAATAATCGCCTGCAAGCACTGTCAATTGACGACGCTTATGAAATCCACTCGTCTCTTCGTTTGCTTTATTTGATACTTTTTCATGTGTATCAAGAGCAATTTGTACAAGCATAATCGTTACTACATAATGATCAATTTGTTCTTTATGTATATTTGCATCCTTTAATGCACCGTATAACAGCGCTATTTTTTCTTCATCAATAAATGGTTCTTCAATATAGTTTATAAAATAAGGATGGCGTAATTTCTCCATCAATTTCTCTTTAATACCAGCATACCCTCCGTAGATGTCACACACAAAAAATCACCCTTGTTTTCTAATTCATAAAATTTATTATAACACATACATTCTATTTTCTATAATCAAAACTTGGCTACTTCTGCCAAACTGTCACCGAATGCAGCCTCAACTTTCATTCATACGAATCATCTTCATCACTAACAACTACAAACATTCATTTGCACAAAAGGCAGAAATAATTTTCAACCTTTATATTCTTGCTCTTTCATACTAAAACTATATCATTTTTTTGCATATAAAAAAAAGAAAAGCAGTTTCCCGCTTTTCTTTACTTCGTCTTAATAAACGATAAAATTTCACTACGTGCTGCTGCATCATTTTCTAACACGCCGCGCACTGCAGTCGTTACTGTTTTTGCACCAGGCTTTTTCACACCACGCATCGTCATACACATATGCTCTGCTTCTACTACTACCATTACACCGTGCGGCTCTAGTACTTCCATAATAGAGTTAGCTACTGTTGATGTAATACGTTCTTGTAGTTGCGGACGACGTGCAATTGTGTCTACAGTACGAGCTAATTTACTTAGTCCCGTTACTTTTCCACCTTGCGGAATATATGCAACGTGAGCAACTCCATAAAAAGGAACAAGATGATGCTCACACATCGAATAGAATGGTATATCTTTTACTAGTACAAGCTCTTCGTGATCTTCTCCGAATACTTTGTGTAAATGCTCTTTTGGATCCTCATGCATCCCTGAGAATACTTCTGCGTACATTTTCGCAACACGCTTTGGTGTATCCAGTACTCCCTCGCGATTTGGGTCGTCTCCGATTGCCTCTAAAATAAGACGTACTGCTTGTTCAATTTGTTCTAAATTAACTTTTGCCATCCGCTAGCCCTCCCGAAAAACCTAAAAGTGATACGAACACATTCTAGCATATTTATGTTTTTAAAAGCAAAAAGAAGAGTTTCCAAAAAGGAACCTCTTCTTCCCTGTTAATATGTAAGGATTATTTAACCGCATCTTTTAACGCTTTACCAGGTTTGAATGCAGGTACTTTACTTGCAGCGATTTCAATCTCCTCACCTGTTTGTGGGTTACGACCTTTACGAGCCGCACGCTCACGAACTTCGAAGTTACCGAATCCGATAAGTTGTACTTTATCACCTTGTTTTAAAGCTTCTAAGATAGAATCAAAAACAGCGTCCACTGCTTTTGTTGCGTCCTTTTTAGAAAGGGAACTTGCTTCTGCAACAGCATTGATTAAATCTGTCTTGTTCATGCCATTCACCTCCTCCCAAAGATAAGACTGTATAATGATCATAAAATGAGTCTTACTTTCATTTGTAGGCAATTTTTGCAAATTCTATACTACAAAGATGTAGATAAATCATTATCAACGCCTATATTATACGATTCTCCTTTATAATTCAATATTTTTAAGGAAATTGTTACTCTTAAAATGTGAAAATCTGATGAAACTTGACAATTTACAACAAAGTATTAGATAATAACTGTTTATTTTACTATTACATACTCCAAAATAAAAAAATCCCTCTACAATTAGAGGGATTTTTTCTTATAATATAATCGCAATCAATCCGCCAGACCCTTCATTAATAATTCTTTCTAGCGTTTCTTTCAATTTATAACGCGCATTTTCTGGCATTAGAGATAATTTCGCTTGAATGCCCTCTCTAACAATCGAGCTAAGAGAGCGCCCAAATATATCAGAATTCCAAATTGATAGCGGATCATCTTCAAAATCTTGCATCAAATAACGAACTAGTTCTTCACTTTGTTTTTCAGTACCGATAATCGGTTCAAATGTTGATTCTACATCCACTTTAATCATATGAATAGACGGCGCAACCGCTTTTAATTTAACACCGAACCTGGAACCGTGACGAATAATTTCCGGCTCATCTAAGCTCATATCAGCTAATGCAGGCGCTGCTACTCCATATCCGGTTTGCTTTACCATACGCAGGGCATCCGCAACTTGGTCATACTCTGTTTTCGCATGAGATAAATCGAGCATAAGCTTCAATAAATGATCTTTCCCTCGAATTTCTACTCCTACTACTTCTTTTAAAATTTGATCATACAATTCATCTGGCGCATATAAATCAATCTCCGCCACACCTTGCCCCATATCGATGCCAGCTAGACTTGCTCGATCAATAAATTCATATTGACTAAACTGCCAAACGACACGGTCCACATCACGAAGACGTTTTATATCCTTTACAGTCTCTTGAACTGCTTCCTGATAACTTTGGCGTAACCAATGTCCTTCATTTAGCACCATTACCCAGCTTGGAAGGTTTACATTCACTTCTAAGACCGGGAACTCAAATAACGCTTCCCGAAGTACATTATACACATCTGTTTCTCTTAAACTCTCTACACTCATCGCAATTACTGGAATATCATATTCTTCTGATAAACTTTGACGTAACTGCTCTGTATCTGGATGATACGGCTGTACAGTATTGATAATCATAATGAAAGGCTTTCCTACTTCTTTTAACTCATTTACAACGCGTTCTTCTGCCTCTATATAATCTCTTCTTGGAATTTCACCAATTGTTCCATCTGTTGTAATAACGACACCAATTGTTGAATGCTCTTGAATTACTTTACGTGTTCCGATTTCTGCAGCTTCATGGAATGGAATAGGCTCTTCATACCAAGGAGTATTAATCATGCGTGGACCATTCTCATCTTCATAGCCTTTTGCTCCTGGAACCGTATACCCAACACAATCTACTAATCGAATATTCACTTCAAGACCTTCATCTACTTCAATAGAAACCGCTTGGTTTGGAACAAACTTCGGTTCCGTCGTCATTATTGTACGACCAGCAGCACTTTGAGGCAATTCATCCTGCGCTCTTTGACGGTCTGACTCATTTTCAATATTCGGAATAACAACAAGTTCCATAAATTTTTTTATAAATGTTGATTTCCCTGTTCGAACAGCTCCTACAACTCCAAAATAAATATCACCGCCTGTGCGTTCCGCAATATCTTTAAAAATATCTACCTTTTCCAAGTGATTCCCTCCCTCAATATTTTTGGGAATAATTCCACGTTTATAGTCAACTAATACCTTCTCTAACGTTGCCTATAATATCTGATATAATATAATGGTATTCTAGAAGTTCGGACAATATATCATATAATTTTGTCCAATTTCATATGACTATTTAAAAATACCTTTTGTTTGCATCGCAAGTTGTATAACATAAAAAACCTTTCTTCTAGAACTTATTCACTAAAAGAAAGGTTCATGACTTATGATTTTAAAAAAATTGGTTCGCCATTTTCCACTGTGTAAGGTAAAGAATATGCAGGGACAAACGGGGAATCTTTTAGTAGTATTTTCCGGATATCTTCCCCTTCTTTAAATTGCCCTTCATTTTTTTTCAGCGCTTCATATAAATCGATTCTATAATCAACAAACAATTCTCCTTTTTCATTGATTACAAGAGGGAGACTTTTTCCAGAGTACGGACTTGTCACTTGAGGTACCTCTTTATATCCTAGTTTTTTGAAATCTAATTCATAAACACCATCTGTAATCACTTTTTTAAAAGGTGGATATTGATGTTCATCACGATACATCCTTAACTTTAATGCTACTTCTTGAATTTGTTCCGCCATCCTAACATCAATTAACTTTACTGTCGGATTTGTTTCAACATCTATTAATACATATTGATACACTCCCCCACTTTCATACGCATTCCCTGGTGCCTCTTGTATGTATCTCGGAGCAATTTTTTGAAAATCAATTGGATATTTTTGATAAATCGGCGTACTCATATCACGCGTCTTAATTGGCAATAAACCATTCGTTTGTTCCTTGTATGTAGTAATAGCTTTTTGAACAACTTGTAACTGATCTTCATAAGGAATAGCGTTTTGTTTCATATTTTCTCCCGGATACATACACCCTGTCAAAATGCTTATGCAACAAAATATTAAAATAATATGGATTTTTTTCACTGGTAATCACCTTTTCCCGCTAGTATGGACTGTTCCTTTTGTAACATTTACAGACTACACATCCTCTACTGCTCAATAGGGCCACTAAATACAACAAGGAAAATAATAATTCCAGATACAATCATGAGGGTGTACGCTACTAAAGCTGTAATCCCTTTCAAAATTTTATTCTTCATTTTATGCCTACTTAATAAAATAAAACTTACTGCAAGAAACATAAATCCAATTGCCCCTAAAGCAAACCACATTTTCATAAGCCCTTCCGACATATATACACCCCTTTACTTTCAATCTATTTTTATACTATTTTAACAAATTAAAATCTTTAAACAAATAAATTTCATCATTTTGCCGTGAATTGATGAAATTTATTTAAAATAATAAAACCGAAGCACGAAATGATGTGCTTCGGTTGACCAAATATGCCCTTACCAGCTCTATTCCCATTCTTTCATGACTATCATATGCATTCTCTAAACTCTTTGTTTCTCATAATTTATTTTTTAAACATTTTACTTAACGAACCAAAATCCGCTGGCATATTATTGTTAATGATAGCTTTTACAATTTGATCCTCTTGCTCTTTCGGCACTTCACGTCCTGCCATTAGAGCAACTTGATGAATCAATTGACGAAGCACTTGCTCATCACGCAAGTTCGCATTTTGTACAGATGATGCTAATTTAAAAATATCTTCTTTATTCACTTTCGCCTCTTTTTCAATGTTACTAAAAATGTTGTTATCCATTTTTTTCACCCTCTCCTCAAGTTACTCTTTATCCTATGCAAAAATGAAAAATTGGTGAAAAAACCCAGGGAATAAAAAAAAAAAAACGGTAGAAGTACAAAATGTACTTCT